>CAYJPG010000026.1:28904-30618 GCA_964371995.1 uncultured Chromatiaceae bacterium
GCGACGCGCTGAACCGCGTGCGCGAACTCGCCATCCAGGCTGCCAATGGCACGCAGACGCGCGAAAGCCGTTCGGCGATGGTCGCCGAGGTCCGCGAACTTTTGACCGGCCTTGTCGATACGGCCAATGGCCAGGACGGCCAGGGCAACTATCTGTTTGCCGGCAACCAGCTTCAGGCACAGCCCTTCGCCGCCGGCTCATCCGTACAGTACTACGGCGACAGCGGTGTCCGTCTGCAGCGGATTGGCGACACCCGTACCATTCAGGAAGGTGACTCCGGCTCCGCGGTATTCATGCAGGTTCCGGCCGGAAACGGTACCTATACCGTGACCGACAATTTTTCGAACCAGGGCACGGCGTACTGGACCTCGGCAACCGTCAGCAACCCTTCGGCCTGGGTCCCGGACACCTACGCCGTCAGCTTCATCGCAACGGACGCATGGGAAGCACACAACAGCAGTGGCGCCCTGGTCGCTTCGGGCAGCTACGGCGCGGGGCAGAGCATCACTTTTGCCGGTGTGAACGTCGGCTTCGGAGGCACGCCGGTGGCTGGTGACCAGTTCGTCATCGCACGGAGCGGCTTCCAGAGCGTCTTCAAGACCGTGCAGGACTTCCTCACGACGCTGGGGATCGACACCAGCGCGCCAGAAGGCCGGGCAAAGTTCCAGAACCAGCTCAACAGCAACCTGCAGAATCTCGACCAGTCGCTGCAGCACCTTGGCAACATCCGCAGCCAGGTGGGCGCACGACTGGCAACGATCGACCGGCAACTCAGCAGCAATGCCGACACAAGCCTCGACCTGTCACAGTCGATCTCCGTGATTCGTGATCTGGACTATGCCAGCGCCATCTCGCGTCTTGAGCAGCAGCTCAACAGCCTGGAAGCAGCCCAGAAGGCGTACACGCGCACCCGGTCCCTGTCGCTCTTCGACATCCTCTAGGTTTTCTTCCCGCCGCGCGCCGTCTCCTCGCGCAAGAACTGCGACTCCCGTCACACAGTCGCCGTTCAAGTCCCCTCCCGCCGCGCCGATAACTCAGCTGCACAGCTTCACAGGTGCACCGGAAATTGACCGGTGTCCGGGAAAGCGGCGAAATCAGGTAAACCTCTCAGGAGACGAAAATGCCCAGTGTAGTAAATACTAATGTGTTGTCGCTGAATGCCCAGCGCAACCTGACCCGCTCGCAGGACACCCTGGCGACCGCCCTGCAGCGCCTGTCTTCCGGTCTGCGCATCAACAGCGCAAAGGATGACGCCGCCGGTCTCGCCATCGCCGACCGGTTCACCACGCAGATCCGTGGTCTGAACCAGGCCGCCCGTAACGCCAACGACGGTATCTCCCTGGCGCAGACGGCTGAGTCCGCGCTGGACGAGCTGACCAACAACTTGCAGCGTATCCGCGAGCTGGCAGTACAGGCCGCCAACGCGACCAACTCCGCATCCGACCGCGCGGCACTCGACCAGGAAGTGCAGCAGCGTATCGCTGAGATCAACCGTATCTCTTCGCAGACCTCGTTCAATGGCCAGAAGGTACTCGACGGCAGCTTCGGCACCGCCGCCTTCCAGGTCGGCGCGAACGTCGGTGAAACGATTTCGGTGAATCTGACCACGGGTGTGCGCGCTGACCAGATCGGCCAGATCGCCACGTCCACTGGCACGGCAGTGACCTCCAGCGCACTGACTGATGGCGGCCTGACCATCGCTGTGGGCCAGGGT
>CAYJPG010000027.1:0-30419 GCA_964371995.1 uncultured Chromatiaceae bacterium
CCGTCACACAGGTCACGAACGGTACCGCAACGATATCCTGGATCCCGCCCACCCAGAACACCGATGGCTCATCACTGACCGACCTTGCGGGCTATCGTATCTACTACGGAACCAGTCCGTCCAACCTGAACCAGGTAGTAGAACTCAGCAACCCTGGCCTGACGAGCTATATGGTGGAGAATCTCTCTCCGTCGACCTGGTACTTCTCCATGCGATCCTTCAGTACTGACGGTACAGAAAGCGAAGCATCAGGCGTCGCCAGCAAGACGATTCTGTAAAAAAGCCCGGCTCCCCCAGTCCGCCGGATCCCCAAAACACCCTCTTTGGGGTTTATCGCCATACAATGCGGCCGTACAGTGAGCCGGCTGGCCGGCGTGAGCACAGCCAGCGGGCTACGAAACGGGGAAATCCAGACATGTGCAACCGCGTATTGAATCCAGTCGTCGTCGGGCTGGTATCGGGACTTCTCAGCCTGCCGGTGTTCTCTGCCGATCTGGACTGGGGGGTAGAAGCTACCGTCGGTCACACTGACAATGCCACCCGGGTGAGCAGCGATGAAATCAGCGACACCATCGGCAGTATCGGTGGACACATCGAAGTTACCCGGGATGGCTCACGCATCGATGGTCGATTACGCGGCGCGGGAAGTTTTCGCGACTATTTTGACAACACCTATAACGACGATTTTCTGGGCTCAGGTGCTGCGGAGTTGCGCATCGGCCTCATCGGTGAAGCCGTCACATGGTCGGTAGACGACACATTCGGCCAGGTGCTGAGTGATGCATTTACGCCATCGACACCGGATAACCGTGAAAACGTCAACATCTTCTCAACTGGACCCGATATACGCCTGCAGCTCGGCCGGTCTACAGAAATGGTTATCGGGGGCCGATACCAGGATTCGAACTACCAGAACTCCAGCAGTGTAGATAACGAGCGTGTCAGCGGTGATATTTCACTTGTCCGGCACACTTCGCCTGCAGTGGCATGGTCACTTAACGTCAGCGCCAGCAGTGTCGATTTCAATGGCGCGGGAAACCCGGGCTACGATCAACGGGAAGTCTTTGCCCGAATGGAGTCCAGGGGCACAAACCAGACCCTGACCGCCGACGTCGGTATCGGCGTTCTGGACGGTGGAGACCAGACCGACCACACCGCTCTCGTCCGGATCAACTGGATTCGGCAGCTGTCCCCTTCATGGGCGCTTGAACTCGGCGCGCTTTCCGAGTTTGGCAATGCGGATGATCAGTTTGTCTACGGCGTGGGCGGCGGTACAGAGCTCGGTGGCACGCAGGATGTACAACTGTCCGGGCTAGCCATGCGTAACGACAATGCCAGGCTGGCATTACGCTTCGTGCGCCCGCGCACGCGGCTGCGATTCTTTGGCGACATCGGACAGGAAACATACCCGGATACCATCGGGCAGGATCGCAGCCGATGGTCTCTGGGCGTCGAGGCTACGCGGCGCCTTACGGCACACCTGGAGGCAACGATAGAGCTATTTCACGAGGATCGCGACTTCGATACCGGCGCGGGCGATGACAAGACAGATCGCTACAGCGCCCGCCTCGACTGGCGCATCGGCCGCTCGCTATTCTTGGGTATTGAGGGACGCAAGGAAGATCGTTCGGGGAATACCAATTACAGCTATGACGAAACGATCTATCTGGCATCACTCAGCTACCGAACCGGTGCGTTGTAAGCTGATCCGGTTTTCCAATGCCTGAGCGGGGCAACGCGCTGCGGAGCCAGGCGCCTTTGCCCGTCGGCGCAAATCTGACCACCTTGCGCTGGCTTGCAGTAGCCATATTGATGGTCGCGGAACTGGCCGGCGCGCGTCTCTTTCTCGCCTTTCCTGAAATTACCACCCAGGCCGGGCCGGTTGCCCGGCTCATCAGCTCAGTCAATGAAAACGTCTCGATAGGCTCCATCGGTTCGTTCGTCGTCGCTTTCGTGGCGACCTTGCTGCTGATCATCAGCAAACGACTTGAACCTGTCCTCAGGGACTTGCTGAATCAGGATGGATACCGCTGGTGGCCATGGCTGGCAGGCCATACAGCCGCCTTTCTGCTCTTTGTCGGCCTGTCATGGCCGGTATTCGGACCGGCTGCCGGAAGTTCCGGGCTCTCGCCAGGCTGGCTGGCTGGCTGGATAACTGCCGGCACCGTGATGCTCATCTGCCTTATATTCACAATCGGCCCCGCCCGCACATGGTTGCGACTGGCGCGCCAGGAAAAGGCAGCAGCCGCTCTGGCAGCAATCGCCGGATCCATTGCATGGGCGGGCGGTCAGCTGACACAGGAACTCTGGACGCCCTTGACCGATATCACCCTGTGGTGCACCTACAACCTGCTGTCAGCCGTCTACGCAGATGTCTATCTTGACCCGACACGGGCAATTCTCGGCGTAAATTCCTTTCTGGTTGAAATCGCACCAGCGTGTTCCGGTCTTGAGGGCATTGCGCTGATAACCGTATTTACAGCTTTGTATCTATGGCTGTTCAGAAAAGAACTGCGCTTCCCCGCCGCCTTGCTGTTGTTTCCGGTCGGCATCACCATCATCTGGATCACCAACATCCTGCGCATCGTGATACTGGTCTCGATTGGCGCATTCATTTCACCGAATATTGCTGTCGACGGTTTCCACTCACAGGCGGGCTGGATTGGTTTCAGCATCGTCGCATTTGGCGTGATTTTTCTTGCCCATCGCCGTTTTCTTGCCATCCCGGCCGGGATGGCAAGTGCCGAGGACCAGCATCCTGCAGGCACGAGCTCGGCACCATCGCTACTGATGCCACTGCTGGCACTGCTCGCCAGCTCCATGGTGGTCGCTGCATCTTCAAGCGGTTTCCCTTATCTCTACCCGGCTAACGTCATCGTGACAGCGGGAGTGCTTTGGTATTTTCGTGGCCACTACAAACTGCTCATGAAAATACCATCCTGGCACAGCGTGGCCATCGGCATCGCAGTAGGGGTTATCTGGCTGTTGCTTGTTCCCGATGACGAAGGCTCCGGGACAACGCTGACCGCGACTCTGGCGACCATGCCAGGCTGGCTTTCAGCTGGCTGGATCGTGTTTCGGATCCTGGGCTCCGTGTTTACGGTGCCAATCGCGGAAGAACTTGCCTTCCGGGGTTATCTGCTGCACAAACTGGTCGCCACGGATTTCGAGAGCGTAAAGCCGGGCAGTTTCACCTGGCTGTCGTTCCTGCTGTCTTCGGTACTGTTTGGCCTGATGCATGACAGCTGGCTGGCGGGAACAGTGGCCGGGGCCGGCTTTGCGCTGGCGCTCTACCGGCGTGGCCACCTTGGCGACGCCATTGTTGCGCATATAACCAGCAACGCGCTTGTCGCGGTCGCGGTTTTGGGTGCGGGCCGCTGGGAATTATGGGGATGAGTTCGCACTGCCACGACCTGGATTCAGGTGATAATGGCGCCCTGATCGACACTGACCTCTGGAGCACGCATGGGCGAACAGCAGCGAATCAAGGAATTTATTCTCAGTAACTTCCTGTTTACCGACGATGCCAATGCGATAAGCAATGATGTCTCCCTTATCGGCCAGGGTGTGATCGACTCGACGGGTATCCTGGAGGTCATTGTCTTTCTGGAAACAGAGTTTTCGATCAAGATCAGTGACGAGGAGATGACTCCGGGAAATTTTGACTCGATTGACGCCATCGCGGCCTTTATCGACAGAGTGCGCACCAAGTAGCCGGCCGGCACCATCGATATGGACTCGCTGCCGGAAACGTTAGGAAGACAGGCCCGGGAGCACCCCGGGTCATTGGCCATCGTGGACGGCATCCACCGGCTGACTTACGTTCAGCTCCATGAAATGACCTGCATTGTTGCAGACCGTCTCTGCAAATACGGCATATCGCCCGGTGACCGTGTTGCAATGCTGCTGCCAAATTCCGCGCAAGCGGTCGCCCTGATCTATGGAACATGGCTGGTTGGCGGCGTCATCGTGCCACTCAATCCGCAGGCACGTGGACAGGAAGTTTGCGCCCTGGCGCAACATTCCGGCGCACGGATTGTCGTTTGTGAGCCTGGCTACCGGGATCTCGATGCAGTTGCCGGCGCAACTGCAACCCGCAACACGACGGTGCTAATGATCGCTGACCTCACAACAGCTGCCGGAGATACCCTAAACCCCGCACCAGCAGCACTGAATGCTGACGATCTTGCCATGCTGCTTTACACATCCGGAACCACAGGTCACCCGAAGGCCGTAATGCTTTCGCACGGGAACATCAGCGCCAATGTTGCTGCCATCATCAATTATCTGGAACTGACACGCGAAGACCGTGTGCTTTCCGTACTGCCCTTCAACTATTCCTATGGCAGCTCGGTATTGCACACGCACCTGGCAGTAGGTGCCACGATCGTACTGGAAAAGAACCTGGTATTCCCGCATGCGATTGCCGAGACCATGGAGAGAGAGAAAGTTACCGGGTTCCCGGGCGTACCCTCGACTTTCGCGTTGCTGTTATCGCGGGTAGATCTGGCGGGCATGCGGCTGGACTCGCTCCGTTACGTCACGCAAGCCGGTGCTGCCATGTCTGCCGCACTGGTAGAAAAGCTGCGCAAGGCGCTGCCGCAGACCCGGATCTTCATCATGTATGGCCAGACCGAAGCAACCGCCCGACTCAGCTACGTGCCGCCGGACCGGCTGGGTGACAAACCAGGCTCAGCCGGTATACCCGTATCCGGCGTTGAGATTGAAATCCGTGACGAGCAGCGCCGCGCACTCAAGCCACACGATAGCGGTGAGGTGTGGGTCCGCGGACCCAATGTCATGCAGGGCTACTGGCATGATGAGCCCGCCACTCACGCGGTATTGGTTGACGGCTGGCTGAAAACCGGCGACATCGGTTATCTCGACGATGAGGGATTCCTGTTTCTGGTTGGTCGCCGCAGCGATATCATCAAGACCGGTGCAAATCGCGTCCACCCAGGCGAAATCGAAGAGGTGATCGCCGGGCTGGCAGGCGTGAGCGAAGTTGCCGTAGCGGGAATCGATGACGAGCTGCTCGGCCAGACGATCGCAGCCTGGGTCGTACCGGAACCGGGGCGCGACATCAGCGTCGAGGGAATCAAGGCACGGTGTCGGGAGATGCTGGCAAGCTACAAGATCCCCAAACAGGTACAGATTGTTGCCACCCTGCCCCGCACCGCCTCCGGGAAACTGCGCCGATTTGAACTGTCTTCCCCGAAACCGACCACACGCACGAAGGAAGTCCATTGAACAACCTAGACGCTACGGTACTGAATCTTGATCTGGAACAGGAAGCTACGCGCATTGCATCCAGACTGCGCGAAATCACGGCGAAGACACTGCATCGACGCGGCCTGGTGGTGGCGATTTCCGGCGGCATTGACAGCTCGGTATCTTTTGCGCTGGCCGTTCGCGCACTCGGGCCGGACCGCATCCTCGGGCTGATCCTGCCCGAACAGGATTCGTCGGATGACAGCGCGGTACGCGCCACACTTCTCGCCCGTCATCTGGGCGTCAAGGTTGAAACCTTCAATATCGCAGCCACGCTCGAAGCCATCGGCTGCTATCGCTGGCGGGATGAGGCGGTACGATCGGTCATTCCGGCATACACCACAGGCTGGCGCATGAAGATCGTGATTTCCGGCGGGATAGCCGGCCGGATCAATCATTTCAGGATCATCGCCGAGGCCCCGGATGGCACCCGGATTGAGGAATCGCTCGGACTCAAACCGTACCTGCAGATCGTTGCAGCCACGAATTTCAAGCAACGTATTCGCAAGACGCTCGAGTATTTTCATGCCGACCGCCTGAATTATGCCGTTGTCGGCACACCAAACCGGCTCGAGTATGACCAGGGCTTCTTCGTCAAGAACGGCGATGGAGCGGCCGACGTAAAGCCCATCGCTCATCTCTACAAGTCCCAGGTCTATGCCATGGCACGTCATCTCGGTCTGCCTGAACGCGTGTGTGCCGCAGTACCGACCACAGACACCTACAGCCTCGCGCAGGGCCAGGACGAGTTCTATTTCGCCCTGCCATATGCCCAGATGGACCTCGCCCTGTGGGCGCTCAATCACGACCGGCCGGCGCGCGAACTGGCCTCGGCCATTGGCGTTGACGAAGCGACTGCTGAAGCCGTCTATGCCGATATCCGCGCCAAGCGCCAGACAACCCGCTACCTGCATATGCCACCGGTATTGGCAGGCGAGACACCGGAACTGGACAGCTGAGAGGCAGGCTGGTCCCGCAAGATGTGTGGAATCGCCGGAATTTTTTCTCCGCCGGGGGAGCGGCCGTCAGAGCGGACAGATCTCGAGCGGATGATCTATACCCTGCGACACCGTGGGCCGGACGGATTCGGGTACCACCTGGCGCCCGGCATCGGACTCGCGCACGCGCGCCTGAGCATCATTGACCTCACCACCGGCGACCAGCCCATTCACAACGAATCGGCTACGGTCTCGGTCGTGTTCAACGGCGAGATTTTCAACTACCTGGAACTCAGAGCGGAACTGCAGGCGCGTGGCCACCGCTTCTACACCACATCGGACACCGAAGTGCTGGTGCACCTCTATGAAGACTTCGGTGAGCGCTTTGTAGAGCATCTGAACGGACAGTTTGCGATCGCCTTGTGGGACGCACCGGCACGTCGCCTGATACTGGCACGGGACCGGGTCGGCATCCGGCCACTCTTCTACGCATGGTCGCGGCAGCGGCTGCTATTCGGTTCCGAGGTCAAGGCAATACTGGCGGAAGGCAGTCTGACGCCGCGCCTGGATGTCCAGAGCCTGATTGAGACCTTCAGTTACTGGTGCCCCCTGGAAGGCGGTTCGGCCTTCGAAGGGGTACATGCCTTGCCCCCCGGACACCTGATGGTTATCGAAGGCACGCAAAGCAAAATCACACGCTACTGGGACTGGGACTTCAGCAACCCGGCTCCGCCCGGGGGCAATCACCAGGATCGTGTCGAGGAACTGCGCGCATTGCTCGAGGACGCCGTGCGCCTGCAGCTGCGCTCCGACGTCCCGGTCGGCGCCTACCTCAGCGGCGGACTGGACTCATCCGCGATTACGAGCATTACCCAGCGTATCACCCGCCAGCCGGTGCGGGCCTTTTCGCTGACTTTCGAGGATGCCGAATTCGACGAGGGTGATTTTCAGCGCCTGATGGGTAAAGCGCTGGGTGTCGAACGTACCGAGTTCTGCTGCAAACACGGCGACATCGCTGCGGCCTTCGGCCAGGCAATCCGGCATGTCGAGGCGCCGATGGTACGCACAGCACCGGTGCCCCTGATGTTGCTGGCACAGCGGGTAAGGGAGGCTGGCTACAAGGTGGTTCTCACGGGTGAAGGTGCCGACGAGGTGTTCGCCGGCTATGACCTGTTCCGCGAGGCAAAGATCCGGCGCTGGATTGCACGTAATCCTGACTCGGCATGGCGCGGACGTTTGCTTGAACGGCTGTATCCCTACCTGGCCAACTCACCGACCCGCAGCCAGGCCTTCGCCAGGCAGTTTTTCGCTGCGGGGACGGAGGACCCGCAACACACCGCCTTCGCCCACCTGCCGCGGATCCGGACGACGCAGCGCAGTCTGCAGTTCCTGTCGCCAGATCTGCGTGCAGAGGCCCGAACGTTTGATGCAGCCGCAGCACTGGCCAGCACCTTTCCACGGGTCACCCCGGCCTGGCCACCGCTGGGCCGAGATCAGTACATTGAGGCTCACACGCTGATGTCGGGTTACCTGCTCAGCACCCAGGGCGACCGGATGGCCATGGCCAACTCCATCGAAGGCCGTTTCCCCTATCTCGATCACCGCGTCATCGAATTCGCCTGTCGCCTGCCGCCCTCGAGCAAACTGTCCGGACTGCGGGAAAAGCACATCCTCAAGCAGGCTGTGGCACCCTGGGTGCCGGACCAGATCCGTGCGCGGGTAAAGCAGCCCTACCGTTCACCAGACAGCCAGAGCTTTTTTGCCGCCGGCCAACCGCACCCGCTGGTCGTCGAAATGCTTGACCCGGGCCGGATTCGCGATGCCGGCTACTTCGACCCGCTTGCGGTGGCTCGTCTGGTAGAAAAATGTCGAACCGGCAAAGCCATCGGCTTTGGTGACAACATGGCCTTCGTCGGTATTCTCTCCACCATGACTCTGCACGCGACTTTCATCGCCGCAGGAACCACCTGACTACAGGTCCCGGCCATGGTGAGCGCAGTTGCCACACAACTTCTGAACAGCAGTCCGGTCTGGCTGCAAAACTGCGCAATCAGCGCCTATGGCTGGCAATTGCGCCGGCAGCGATATGGCGGCGAGTTCCGCAGTATCCGTGCCGAACTCGACCGCAGTGACCGCTACAGCACTGCAGAGCTTGCCGAACTGCAGACGCGCCTCCTCGGATCAATGCTGAGCCATGCGGTCAGCACAGTGTCTTACTACCGGCAGCAATGTGCGGTGGATCCAGCCCGGTTCGGATCGATGAGCGCTGAAGAGATGCTTGCGGCATTTCCGGTTCTGCCAAAATCAAGGCTGCGGGCCATGCCGGCACAGTTCGTCGCAGCGAGCGCAGTGGCCACCGTCGACATCCAGACCAGTGGCTCAACCGGAAGCCCGCTGAAAGTCACTACGACCAGCGCCGCCATCCGGCGCAACTATGCCTTTTTCGCCCGCTTTCTCGGCTGGCACGGGGTGAGTCCGTTTGATGAGAGTGCAACTTTCGCCGGCCGGCTCTTCAGTGCATCGGGCCGGGGCAGACAAATGCCATGGCGACGCAACGCCGCCATGCACGATACGCTGTTCTCCTCATACAACCTGAGCGATGCAAATATCCCCGCATACATCCGTGAACTTGAAAGAAGGCAGCCGGTCTTCATCGACTCATACCCTTCGTCCGTCTACCGGATTGCCAGCTTCCTTAAATCCCGCGGGCAGCAGCACCGGATACACCCGAAGGTAATCGTCACTTCTTCGGAAACCTTGCTGGATTCCCAGCGAGAGACCATCGAAGAGGTGTTTTGTTGTCCGGTACGCGACCAGTACGGCAGCGCCGAGATGGCCGGGTTTTTCGCCGAGTGCGAGCACGGTCGTTATCATGTTGCCCCGGAGTACGGCATCGTGGAAATTGTCGACGCTGATGGCGCAGGAGTACCGGTTGGCGAAATGGGCGAGCTGTGCCTGACCGGGTTGATCAATCCCGCCATGCCGCTGATTCGCTATCTGATCGGCGATGTCGGCCGGCTCTCTGACATTTCCTGTGCCTGTGGACGACACGCCCCGGTCGTGGAATCGATCGAAGGTCGCATCGATGATGTGATCATCACACCCTCCGGCCGCCATGTCGGGCGCCTCGACCCGGCCTTCAAGGGCGTGACTGGTATCCGTGAAAGCCAGATCCTGCAGACGGCCCGGGATCAGGTTGTGGTGCGCATCGTCAGCGATGACCGCAGCCAGGTGAACGGCGCGGGCCTGGTCAGCAATCTCAGCGAAAGAATCGGCACCGATGTTCGCATTAGCATTGAGTTCGTCGAGAGCATCGACAAGGAACCGAACGGCAAGTTCCGCTCGGTGAAGAGCCTGCTGCCAAAGACACACCAGGTCAGTTGATGGTTCGGGCTATGGTCAGGCTGGCAGCGGTCGGGGATATCTGCCCCGGCGATCACTATTTCAGTTTCGGTCACGGTGCCGGCTCGCTGTCCGCGAGACAGCGCGGGCAGGCACTCAAGGCTTTGTCACCCGCGCTACAGAACGCTGATATCGCACTTTGCAACCTCGAAGGGGTGCTCAGTTTGCAGAGCAACGTGCCTGATCCGGTTGAGAGCCGGGTATTTCGCGGTCCGCCCGACTGGG
Organism: uncultured Chromatiaceae bacterium; assembly: GCA_964371995.1. GTDB lineage: Bacteria > Pseudomonadota > Gammaproteobacteria > Steroidobacterales > SHZI01. The sequence continues at coordinate 9,837 of CAYJPG010000027.1, forward strand.
CCATGGCGTTGCGTGAAGCCGGGTTTACCGCCGTAAGTGTTGCCAACAATCATTCCCTGCAGCATGGCATCGAGGCATTCCAGGACACAGTGGACGCGTGTCGTAAGGCCGGGCTTGATGTCATCGGACTCGCCGACGAGCGCGGACTGCCCGTGCCCGTCATCCGTGACTTTGGCGCTGTCCGCATTGCCCTCCTCGGCGCCTCCTTTGTGCCGGACCCCCGGCGGACGTCGGCGAGCAGCTATGCGGCACCAGAGCCGGACGCACTGCTGGAACAGATCCGCAGCCTTGCGGCTACTGGCGCGTGTGTGGTCATCGCTCTCCATGCGGGCGAAGAAGGCCGACTGCTGCCGGACCCTGAAACCATGGCAGTGATCGATGCGCTATCCACGGCCGGCGCACGCCTGATCCTGATTCATCACAGCCATGTTTTTCAACCGGTATTCCGGCGGGGTCACAGCCTAGTCGCTTCAGGCCTCGGCGACTGCCTGTTCGACCTGCACTGGCATCCGGCATTGACCAGTGCGGCCGTACTGCTGGCCGATATTCCGGCAGAGGGCGATATTCTGGACACGCTGCTGCCATTCCGTCTGACTGCAGCCATGGAACTGCAACTCCTGGCTGACGATCACAAGACCCGTTTTCTGCAAACGCTGGGCGCGCGCTGCGAACAGTTGCTTCAAGGGCGCTCCGGCCCGCCGGACCAGCTTCGGGCGCTGCAGATCCGCAAGGCGCTTTACTTCCTGATGCACTTTCCACGGGGTGAATCGCGGCTGAAGCTGCGGTTTCTGACCGCGAAAGTGCGTCGGCGGCTGGGATTTCGGGCATGAAAGTCCTGCATGTGCTGCCCAATGCGGGCAGCGGGATCGAAACACTCGTCACTGCGATGTTGCCCGGTTTCCGTCAGCACGCGGTTGAAACCCATCTGCTCTATCTGAGTGATGTGGTTGCGCCAGTTGATGCCGCCGGCAGGGACGCCCACTCGCTGACCCGGATGAACATTCGTCGGGATCCCTTGAAGACGGTAAGCGGATACCGCAACATGGTTCGCGCCTTAGGTCCGGATATCGTGCACGCACATTCCATGCTGCCCAGCCTGCTGGCTGCCACCGGACGCAACCGTGGCGTCTGCCATGTCAGAACTGTTCACGCGCCGTATCCGTACTTCTCCGCACGGGATGCGCGATCCATGATCAAGCGCCACATCGAGGGCAAGGCGCTCAACTACACAGCCTCCACAGTCGTATGCGTGAGCAATGCCGTTGCGAAAAGTCTGCCATGGCAGCTGGCCAAGCCAGTACTCACCATTTACAACGGAGTGAGTACAGTTCAGCCAATGCCCACGCCGCACAACTCCGGCAATCTGCTGATCGTCTCGGCAGGCCGGCTTGAAGCGCAGAAAAACTATCCACGTTTGCTGGAGGCCTTCTCGACATTGCGGCACGCGGTGCCCGAGGCACAACTTGCCATTGCGGGCGAAGGCTCACAGCGCGGAATGCTGGAGGACATGATCCGTACATTGCAGCTTGAAAGTCACGTCACGCTGCTGGGCCAGGTTACCGACATGACTGCACTCTACGAGAAAGCAGCCCTTTTCGTGCTGAGTTCAGATTATGAAGGGCTGGGCCTGGTTACCATGGAGGCACTCTGCGCCGGCTGTCCGGTCGTAAGTACACCCATCGAACCATCGCGGGAAATTGATGCCATCCTCGGCGGCGGCATGATTCATTTCGCCAGCGACTTCTCGCCAGACGCCCTGTCAGAAACCATGGAGAATACCCTGCGTAAAGCCTCATCCACAGATCCGGATTTCACGGTGAAGATATCCGTAATACGAAAACGCCTGTCCGCCGAAAACTGTGCTGCACAATATCTCGCCCTGTACCGCAGCACCGATGACCACCAGAAGCGGCAGGCAGCATGAACAGCCTGGGCGCAGCGTCTGAGATACCGACGGTAGCCATCGTCATACCGGCCCGGAATGAGGCGGACTACCTGAGCCGGTGCCTGCAAGCGCTGACCCTGCAGGACTACCCGGCAGACCATATCGAGATCATTCTGAGCGACAACGGTTCGACTGATGCGACCGCAGAGATTGCCCGGGCACACGGCATCAATGTGCTCCTGCACCCGCAGGGCCGGGTGGGCGCAGTACGCAACAGTGGTGCACGAGCGACCAGCAGCCAGATCCTGGCTTTTGTGGATGCCGATTGCGTAACGCGCACCGACTGGCTGTCGGCCGCTGTCACTGCGCTGGCGGGCCCGGGAGTCGGCGCAACCGGGGGCGGCTATCTCGCAGACCCTCACGGCACCTGGGTACAGCGTGCATGGGCGCCAACCATCCCCGCACCGACTGCCGAAGTCGCTGCCCTGCCAGGCGGCAGCATAGTCGTTCAGCGGGAGCTTTTTTCCGCGCTCGGCGGTTTCAATGAACAGCTTTCTGCCGGGGAAGACGACGATTTCTGTCGCCGGGTGCGCGATCGCGGCCTCAAGGTATTCGCGGTAGAGGCAAGCTGTGTGATACATCTGGGCTATCCGCGGACGCTACGTGCTGTCGCGCGCCGGCAGGTCTGGCACGGGAGCTATCAGCTGGATGTCGCTGAGAGCTGGCGTGAGCCGCAATTGCTCATGACACACTCATACGCACTCGGTTTGCTGACAGTTCTGACTACGCCATGGTCCGGACCCGCAGGCTGGACAGCCGCTGGCTTGCTGCTGGCACTACCGATACTGTTGATGTCGATCGCCAAGGCAGCTCACCGGCACAACCGGCTCGCGACATTGCTGCGGATGATTCCGGTGGCCGCGGCCTTTTATTGCGGACGGGCACTGGGGCTTTGGAACAACTACCGTCGACTTGCGCTATCGAGGACGCCACCGAACGAGAGGTCAGAGAAATGACAAGACCATGGAAATGGATTGTGCTGAGCCTGATAGTGCTCAGTGGCTGCAATCCCCAGGAGGAAAACATGACAACACCACAAAGCGCCATCGACTGGTCCCGATTGAGCGGCAAGCAAATCGTCTTTGCCCACCAGTCAGTAGGCACAAACATCCTGAGCGGCGTGGAACAGCTCGCCCGCAGGGACGGCATCACGCTGCCGCTCCACGAGCAACGCGGCGCACCAGCTGGCACCGGCATCACCCATTTCAACGTCGGTCGCAACGAGGATCCACTGGGAAAGATCAGGGACTTCTCGGCTGCAATGGATGCGGGCGCCGCACGTGGCACAGACATCGCACTGATGAAGCTCTGCTACATCGATTTCAATACGGAGACCGACGCCCGGCAGGTTGCCGAAGCCTATATCAGCAGCCTGGATGCCCTCAGTCAGAAGTATCCGGATACGCGCTTCGTCGCAGTCACCGCACCGCTGGCAGCCGTGCAAACCGGCCCAAAGGCCTTGATCAAGCGCCTGCTGGGAAAGCAGCCGGCACAGTACATTGAGAATGCCAAACGCGCCGAGTTCAACGAGCTCGTTCGGGCGCACTACAAGTCCGGTAGTCACCTGTTCGATCTGGCGCGCGTTGAAGCCGATGGCGGCGGAACACATACGGTAGTACACGTCTCTGGCCGCGATGTTGAAGCCCTTGATCCCACGCTTACCGATGATGGAGGACATCTGAATGAGCGCGGCGAACTTCTGGTCGCGGCGGAGTTCCTCAAGGTCATCGGCGCCATCCCGGTAAAGTAGCCATGGCCATGGCGCGATTTTCAGCTGACCTGGATCTCTGTCACCGACGCCGCTGGCCAGGCAAGCCGGTCCGCTTGCTCTCCGGTCTCTGGCTGCTGTTGAGCTCGCGGGGCTTGTGGTTACTGCTGGTGCATCGCATCTCCCACTGGTGGGTCAGCCGCTGGACCGGCCCATTGCGGGGCAGCTGGCGCCTGCGCCTGATCGGTATCCCGCTGAGCAGCCTGGAGTGGTTGATCAAGGTATCTACCAAGAGCGATATCCTCGGGCGCAGCGACATTGAAGGCGGCGTCTGCATGCCTGATCAGGGGTGCCTCATTTTTGGCGCGAAAAAAATGGGTACTGGTACGGTCATCGGCCCGCGCACGACCATCGGCATGAGTCTGGCTGACGGTGGACTGCCCGAGATCGGCCGCAACGTCTGGATAGGTGCGGACTGCGTGGTCTACGGATCGCTGACCATCGGCGATGGCGCCACCCTGCTGCCGGGTACGGCGCTCACCAGGAGCATACCTGCCGGCGTCGTCATGCAGGGCAATCCGGCGCGCATGGCACTGCGCGATTTTGACAACACCGCGTTACGCGAACAGCCGGACCTCGACGCGGATGCATATGTCGCGGCCGTGCGGGGCAACTGATTGTTTGCGCATATCCGCGCTGATGTACTGCGCTTTCATCGCGCCGACACCACACCTGGTGTCCGCGACTGGCTGCGACTTGCTGGCGACAACTTCGGCCTTCAGGCCTTGTTCGTCTACCGCTTCGGGCGCTGGCTCGCCAGGCTGCGCCAGCATCTGCCCGGCCCGCTCCTTGCCGCATGTCTCTATCCGGCGTACTGGCTGCTGGTAGCCTTTATCCGCCTTGCCTACGGCATCCGGCTGGAACAAAGCGCTGACATCGGCCCCGGCCTCTATGTCGGCCATTTTGGCAGGATCCGGGTCGCACACTGCCAGATCGGACCAGGCTGCGCGATCCAGCAGCACGTCAGTCTCGGCCCCGAGGCAGACGGACCCGGGCCGGTCATCGGTGCCGGGGTATGGATCGGTGCACACGCAACGATCACCGCCAGCGTGCACATCGGCGAAGGCGCGACCATCGCCGCCGGCGCGATGGTACATCAGGACATTCCGCCGCGTTGCCTGGTCGTCGGAAACCCCGGGCGCGTCATCCAGCGCGACTACGACAACAGCGCGTTTCGCTGATGAACAGATACCCGCCTACCGCTCCACGACAGAAATCCACTCCGGCATCGGGAGCTGCGTACCGGCTGGCAGCAGCCACCGACCCTCCTCCACCGGACCAAACCCGGCATTGGCAAACACGCTCGCCGAGGGCTCATTGCGCCCGCTGGGCACAAAGCGACCGATGAGCGGCCGTCCGGCACACAGCCGGACGATATAGGCCAGCATCACCTGCTCCATTCCAAAGCCCATCGCCCGACAGCTCATCACAAAGCTCTCGATCAACACCTCTGCTTCCGTCAGGCGCAAGACTGCCACACACACCAGTCCCAGCGCGCCGAACTTGTCGGACAGCTCACCGACGACAAGCCGCGCGTCATCACTCCGAAGCAAGCCGTCAAGCTCGTGCTTCCCATACCTGATGGTGGTCGTATTGAACTGGTTGGTTCTCTGCACCAGCTCTGCAACCCGGTCGAGATCCGTTTTGCTCGCCGGACCGACCATTGCCTTCAGTTCGAGCGTGCGCATCAGCGCCGGGTAGTCAGCCCCTGAGCGAACCGTCTGCTGCCGGCTGGCCTGCTGCCGATAGAGCTGTTTGCGATGGCGCGCCTCTTCCGTCTCCCTGGTATTAGGCATGAATAACAGCCGCCCCAGAGCCACCCAGGCAGACGGTGCCGTTGCATCGAGCACCGGGATCTGTGGCAACTGCTGCCTGAGCAGCTCACGTTCAGCCGGGTTGTCATCCAGCAACAGGAACGAATCGATGCCCAGATTAAGGTCCGCAGCGATCTCCCGGGCTGACTGCGCCTTCATGTTCCAGTTGATCTTCAGGGCAACGAAATCATCTGCGGCCAGCAACATCTCGTCCCAACGGACATTCTTTTCGTCGTTCTTGCTGACCGCGGCGAGGAGAATGCCCTGTTCTGACAGCTTCTTCAGCAGCAACTGACGATCACGATGATGTTCCACGGGACCATCAGCCATGACGCCAGTCCACAGGGTGTTGTCGAAGTCGACCAGGATCAGCTTGGTTTTCCCGAGCCGCGCTATATCGCTGACGATTGCGGAATACTCGATTGATGCCAACCGCTCAAAGTCGATCAGATGAAACTGGGCGTGGCGAAACATGCGCTGCGGAAACAGCACTCTGGACGCGCTGCGCAAGCCTCGCGGTTCAGTCAGAGCATTTTCGTCAATCAGGAAACAGTTGTCGGTTGCAGCAGCGACGCGGCTGATGCCGGTATTGACCAGGTGCAGGGCATCCTGCTGCGCTCGCGTCAATGGCGACAGACCGGGCAGGCGCGAACGCCATCGACTCAAGGGCAAGCCAGATGCGTTATGCAGCAGCAGCGGAACATCGGTGAGTTCACGGATCTGGCTGACGTGACTGGCAACATACTGCGTAATCGCCTCGACCAGCGCGCGCTTCTCCTCCGCTGAGTGCTTGCCAGCGTCCTCCATCAGCGAGCGATAAAGCGGGATACCCTTGTAGGTCAGATAACTCGTGGCAATGATATCGACCTTGCTGGTTTTGATCGCAGCCGATATCCCATCCTGGTCGATGTCGGCGCCCATCAGTGCAGACAGGTAGTAGTAGCGCACATCCAGGTCAAGTCCCTGTCTGGCCATCTGACCGATCAGAAACACCTGGATACCCGCCATCACACAATCGCCAACCATCAGCATGCGGAGGCTGGCTCGATCACCTGCGGGTGGCGCGCACAAAGGCCGGTGCACTTCAGTCAGCCAGTCTGCAAATAGCTGACGAGTATCGCCGGACACCTGACCAAGCAGCGCCCGCTCATGTGCCGGCACCAGCGTCGCAAAGTAGGCCTGCAGGGCGTCCTGGCCCTCACGGTGAGGTGCGTAGCGCCGCCACTCGAACAGGTACTGCTCGCGGAACAGTTGCTCACCGGTGCGTGCGTGCTGGACCAGCAGGCCCAGCAAGGGGAGGAGAAAGTCCCGTGTTACTGCCGCCTGTTGCGGACTGGCCGAAAACTCACCGGGAAACGCAGCAAGGATGGCCGGCGAGAACCAGTCGGCATACCAGTCCGAAACGATCTGCTGACGGTTTCGCCAAAGTTCGCCGGCAAGCTTGTGAAAGTTAATCGACGCACTCATAAACCACAGCGAGGGTACCGCGAGATACGGCATTTCTTTCGGCGGAGCAATATATCACGCGACCAGATGCCACAAGTGTGACCGCGTCGAAGCGCAAGACCTCAGCCTTGCGTGCCGCTCTCCGTTACAATCCAGCCGGTGAGCGACGACGTATACCGATCATTGCGCTGGATGACCGCGGCCCGGGCTTTTGCGCAGATCGTCTCCTGGGTATCCACCATCGTCGTGATGCGGCTGCTCGCTCCCGCAGACTATGGCCTGGTGGCGATGGCCACACTCTTCACCGGGTACCTGCTGTTTCTTGGTGACCTGGGGCTGGGCACAGCCCTGATCAGCCGCCGCGAAGCCGACCCACTGGTGCTTCGTGCCGCTTATGGTGCGTCCATGCTGGCGGGCATCGTCCTCTGCGGACTGATGGCGGCCCTCGCGCCACTGGTTGCAAGCTACTTCCGGAATGATGCGCTCATCCCCCTGGTTCAGGCCAGTGCCCTGCTCTTTCTGGCGATTGGTATCTCTACCGTCCCGCGCGCCCTGCTCGCCATCGACATGCGGTTCCGGGAGATCTCCCTCGCGGGCATGACGTCCTCGCTGATCTCCACGATCACGACGCTGTATCTGGCCTGGACCGGTTACGGCGCCTGGGCGCTGATTCTCGGCAATCTGGCCGGCAGCTTTGCGCGAGCGCTGCAGATGCAGCTTTACGTGGGTGGCATACCGCGGCCACTGCTTGCACTTGAACCACTGCGCGGCTTGTTTCGACTGTCTGGCTTTCTGCTCGCCAACATGACGGTCTGGTACTGGTACACGCAGATTGATGCCCTGATCGTCGGACGAAAACTTGGCGATGCGAGCCTCGGCCTGCTGACAGTCGGCAAGGAACTGGCCTTCATGCCGGTTTCGAAAGTTGTCGAGATCACCAACCAGGTCGCGCTTCCCGCCTTCGCTCGCCTCCAGGATTCGCCTGCACTGGTGGCTGACGGCTATAGCAAATCCCTGCGTCTGTCGTCCGTCGTGAGCTTCCCGGTACTCTGGGGTCTTGCACTCACTGCGCAAGACCTGGTGACCGTCGTACTGGGCGGAAAATGGCAAGCTGCCGTGCTGGTAATACAGATACTGGCCGCAGTCATGCCCCTGCGACTGACCGGTGCCTTTGCCGCCACCGTACTGCAGGGTATCGGTCGCCCCGAACAGACCTTTTATTACAATCTGAAGACTCTGGTCTTGTCCGGCGGCATGTTGCTGGTGAGTACGCGCTGGGGGCGGCCGGGGGTTGCCGTCGCATGGGCCATCTCGATCCCACTCGGTTTTCTGCTGGGCCTGAATGCGGTCGCCAGCTGCATACCGGTCAATCGGTCGCAGATCCTGCGGGAACTGCTCCTTGCAGCGCTTCCGGCCTTCGTCATGGGACTTGCGGTACTTGGCAGCCAGGTGCTTGTGCCTGATGCGTCCGCCACAATTCGTCTGCCGATCAGCATCAGCAGCGGTGTGCTGGTCTGGCTGATCGCCGCACGCCTGTTAACACCGGCACTGTGGCGGGAACTGATGCAGGTTGGCGGCAAACTGCTGGGGCTGCGCAAGTCCTGATCGATCGTCAGCGATGCAGCGAATAGCGGGCTCTCACCCGGGCGTCTGTATGAGTTGATTGATCAGGCGCTGATACTCGTCGAGCGTTGCGGCCAGCGAGTAGCGCTGCCGTACGGCCTGCAGGCCGCACTCACCCAGCTCACGGGCCAACCCGGCATTGCCGAGCACTGACATTATCGCACCGGCCAGCGCAGCCGGATCGCCACAGGGCACGCTGAGACCACACCGGGCATCATCGAGCAGACGTGTTGAGCCCTCGTTGGCTGTGGCAACAATCGGTACACCACAGGCCATTGCCTCAAGAAACGACAGGGGCAGACCTTCGGATGACGCCGCCGACACCAGCAGGTCCAGGCTGCTGTAGTGCGCCGCATCGGCGGTGTGAAAGCCCAGAAAGTGCCAGTGACGCTGCAGCCCCAACTGATCGCGCAACTGCTCCAGTTCTCGCTGATAGGCTGGATCACCCTCACCGGCGATTACAAAGTGCACATTGCCCTGACCTTGCACCACCAGGGCTGCAGCCTGCAGCATCAGATCATAGCCTTTTACCGGATGCAGGTTGCCTACCGCCCCGACAATAACGGCATCTGCAGGCAGTCCCAGCGCATCGTGCAGCGCTGCGCATGCCACCGGCTGAAATGCAGCGGTATCCACGCCATTTGCGATGACCCGTACCCGGTTGGCCTGCAGACCCCAGGCAACCAGCGCCTCCTTGACACCAACCGATACCGCCACGACATGGACGTGCCCCAGACCCAGCAACCAGCGCTTCAGGGCGCTCATCCTGCCGGGCGCTTCGAAGTCCAGGGCGCCATGAAAGACAGCAATCACCGGACGGCGCAACAGCAGACCGGTCAATGCCGCATAAGCAGCTGAACCGAGCAGGTGGACTACCATGATATTCGCGCGCGATTGCCGCATAAGGTCCATGAGGGTCCTCAGCAAGCGGCTGCTGAAAGAACCACGCGAAGCAACAATGCGCACTTCAGAGCGGAGACCGGTAAGCTGCTCTGCGATCCAGCCTGGACCCGGCAATACGGTCAGGGCGTTCTCGTCACGCTGATCAAAAAAACGCACCATCTGGCAAAACACGGTCTCGGCGCCGCCCGTTCCTGCGACATCGATCAGATGGAAGATCCGGGGCGGCCCGGCCACGCTGCGCGTCACCGTTGGCAACCGCAGAAAGGCTGTGACGAACTGTAGGATTCAGCAGCGTACTTGGCCGCTTCATTCTCGGGGCGACGGGAGCGACATAGCACCGCATCGCTGATTCTGCGAAACCAGGGATATTCCTGCAGTCGCCGGGCACCATTGCCACGATTGGCGTCAATCAGGATTGTCACATCACCACGGGCAGCATCGCCGACAACATGCCAGCCAATAGCGGGGATCGCGAGCGAGAAATCACCTCGCTCGACGGGCAACGGCTCGCTGGTGGTCTGCCACAGTGCTGCATCCGAAGGCAGCGAAAATGCCGCGACCAGCGAACGCAAGGACCACAGGCAACTGGCCGGACCAGAATAGGCGTCAAGAATTGCCGGCTCGGCACCGCAATAGCCCTGGGTCATCGTGCCGTCGACAACCGCACCATTGCGCACCAGGAAGCTCCAGGTCAGATCCATGGCGCGGCGCGCCTCACCCACCGAAACGCTGCCGGTGTCATCCTGTGCCGCCATCAGCAACGGCACCGGCGCAGCAGCGCGATAGCAGATACTGCGCCCCATGGCGGGGATCCCGTTCGGCCCGAAAAAATACTTGTACTTCGCAGCGAACGCCGCAAGCGCACCGACCAGAAACTCGTGATCCCACTGTGGGGATATTTCACGAATCCAGTACAGTGGATAGTGCATGCCCCAGGCATTGTAGTAATCCACGTGGCCGGCCGGCCCGTCGCGAAACCAGCCTTCACCGGCATAGAAGGACTTGAAGCGGGCATATCTGCGCCGGGCCTCATCCAGATCAGCAGGCATACGCAGTGCCTGCAGTACGACGTTCACCTGCACGACGAACAGATGCCAGTTGTTATCGACCGTCTGTTTGCCATTCACGCCGTACAGCCAGCCTGCAACCTGCTGTCGCTCAGCTGTTGAGAGGTCTGCCCACACGGCAGCACGCGACAACCAGAGCGCCAGGGCGATATCCGCTGCCTCAACAATCCGCGACGTGTCGATCACGCCCCAAAAGTCCGGGGAGGATGGATCAGTGCCGTGCAGGATTCCGGTACGCAGCAGATCCCGGACATCTACCGCAGCACCGGACGACAGGCTGACACGAGATTCGCGACCACCGTGCAGCCAGCCAGCCAGAAGTGGTGCGACCCGGGAAAACCCCTCGAGACGGGCAATGCTGCGATCGCCGGCAGTACCTTCACCCATGGGCCAGCCGGGATAGGCTGCCCCCGCACCCCCGGTGTTGCGATAGGTCACAAAACCTTCAACGAAATAGCTGAACAGACCGGCGTAATCTGCCTCGCTCAGCTGTGCGGCGGGACTGCGGAACGGTGCCAGGCGAGGATCGTCGGCAGGGGCCGGAAAGTCACCGGCCCCAAACAGGCAGTCACGGATTCTCCATGCTCCGAAACCTGCCAGCAATACCGCTGCAACCACCACCAGCAATAACGCCCGACGCACGTTCATGCCGGACGGCACACCGCAATGTGGGCACTCTGCAGACTACGAAACACCCTGCAAGGTCGGCGGATTTGGCCTGACAACCGAGGCGCCAGCATCACTGCCGATCTGTGCGACGCCTGCAGCCCAGCAACCCTGGTCAACCGCCGATCCGGAGGAAACGCCGCCGACACGGCCGGCACCGATACACGGTGATCCGGCCTGCAGCTTGTAGTTGGCCGGCGTATTTGCACCACGCGACACAAACAGCGGGTCACTTGCCGCACTGTGTGCCTCGGCACCCCCGGCTGCTGACATCGCACTACGCCAGGTTGCCAGACTCGTGTACATGTTCGACGCCCAGTTCCGGATCTGGCCACCGTAGCAGTTGTAATCCAGCACACCAAACTGTGCCGGATTGTTGTTCCGGTCAGTGATACCGATACCCAGCCAGCCGGTGCTTGCATTCGAATCGACATAGACGATGTTGTTGTACAGGCGCACCAGCCCGTTACTTGCTGATCGCAGATAAAAACCGCCCGCATCATCCAGCGAACGATTTACATACGCCGTATTGTTGTAGATATACAGGTTGTGCGTCGTGGCCTGGTCAACTTCAGCATCGTAGTACTGCGTTACGTTGTAGAAAAAGTTGTTGTGCACATAGGTCGAAAGCCCGGTTGTATTGGCATTGCCACCGAGCCGGCGCGTAGCCGATACCAGATTGTGGAAATGACAGTAGCGAACGGTCGTTCCACCCGTATACGTCTTGGCAAACACACCCTCATTGGTGTTGTATATGGTGCAGTATTCGACCAGCAGGCCACGCGTACGGTAGATCTTGATACCGCTCGCATTGTAGTCCGCGTGCGATACGTAGGTACCCGTTCCCTGTGCATTGTAGATATCGTGAATTTCGCAATTCCGGATGACAATGCCACTCAAGGATGGCGAGCTGCCGCCACTGTAGTCCTCGATGCGTATGCCTTCAGTGTTATCGATAACACCGTAATTTGGCTCACGCCGCTGATCGATGTCGTATATCTCGCAGTCTTCAACCACGACATTGCTGCTGCCAATCATGATGGCCTTGCGCACCACCCGCTTGATCGTCAGACCACGTATCGTGACGTACTGATTAAGGGTACCGATGGGTGCCGGAACATAGGTGTTGTAACCACTGCCGTTCCAGGCAGTAATGATCGCCGCGCGCGGTACCACAGACTCAACGACGGTATGAGCGGACGAACTGCCACCGACAATATTGACCACCGGACGGAGATAGTCGCCCTCGCTGGCACCGGTCGGGGCGACATAGGTTCCGGGCAACAAGCCGATCCGCTTGCCCGAAATCGTCGAACCTTTTGATTGCAGCGCGCTCAGCGCCCAGGGACTGCCCTCGGTACCGGCATTGCTGTTCGAACCTGTCGGGGAGATGTAGTAATCAAACCCTGCCTGCTGGGCAAAAACACCAGCCGGCCGGGCAAGCAGCGCGGCGAAAGGGATAGCGAAGCCGGCCTTGACGACACTGCGCCGGGAAACGCCGGAAAACGCGGCACCCGGCATCGAGAAACGATTTCTCTTGCTCAAGAGGGAACTCCTTTTGCTGATCAGCCGAACCCAGCCGCTTAAACAGCGCACCCAGCGGCCTGTGTCGCGGTACGGGCAGTATCCCCCGTCCCCCGGGACCCAATGCTGTGGACTATCGCACACTTCACAACTGTCGGATCGTTATGGAACACCGCCTGACTGTCACCATGACGGTTCCGGAGTCTATTATGCGCCCGGTGACGGTATTTTCTCGCCAAACCCCGGCCGGGGAAAGGGTACTTCTCCGGCAGTTGCTGGTAACTGCTCGCGCCGATGAGTTGACCACTCCCCTGCTCACGGGCTGGAGCGCATTCGGCTCGGGAACCATGGCGCTTGCTGCAGCGCTTTCTTTTGCCGCCAGCCGACATCAACCGGGCAGGTCGGTGATTCTGCCGGCCTACTCCTGCCCGGATATCGTTGCAGCGGCGCTATCCGTCGGTCTGGAGCCTGCATTTGCAGATCTGGCCACTGATCAGACCGGAACGAATCTCGCTGCGCTGCGTAGCCAGCTGAATGCCGGATCCCCCATCGCAGTACTCGTGGACCTCTTCGGCACGCGACATGAAATACCAGCGCACGGGGAAACAGCAGCAACGTCGCAGATCACCCTGATCCACGACCGCGCACAAAGCCTTGCCGGACCTGGACAGGAAGTAAGCTCCGCGGCTGACCTGGTCGTGGTCAGTCGTGGCCGAGGGAAACCGGCAACATTGCTGGGTGGCGGTGCCACCTGGGCGAGGCAGGCCGACGAGTTTTCCGCATTCGCCACCGCGCACTTCCCGGTCAGCCCCTGGAGTGCAGCGAGTACAGCCCTGCGGGCCGCCCTGTACAATCTCGCCACGCAACCGCTGGCTTTTGGAACTGTGGCACAACTGCCCTTTCTGCACATTGGCGAAACAAAGCTCAGAACACTGCCTGCGATTACCCGCCTGCCCCGGCCATGGCTCGTGCACGCCGCCCGACAGCTACAGGCCCAGCAATCCGTATGTGCTGCGCGCCGCGCACGCACCCTCGCGATGGCCGAACTGATCCCTGCCAACAAATTCCGGATCCCGTCCGATGCCCTGCAGACAGCTGCCAGTGAGGGGCTGAACAGGCTGCCCGTCATATGTGGCGATACGGAGCAGGCCCAGTGGCTGATCAGCCGGGGCACATCGCTGGGCATCTCGCCCATGTACGGCAGAACCCTTCCCGAGTTTATGGGCATGAGCGCAGCGGATGCAGCCCTGGCTTTCCCGGTTGCCTACCGCTTTTCACGGACCCTGGTGACGCTGCCAACACACGCACGCTGTGGTCCCCGAACACGCCAGCGCCTTCGGGAACTGCTCCGTGACGCGTAATAGAACCCATGGCGACAAGCGGGCGTCTGGCACCGTACCGGACGAGGCGGCGCTGAAAGGCATGTATCTCGCCGTTTTCGGCTACCTGTTGCTGACGTTTTCCCGCCTCCATGAATTTGTTCCGGCCCTGAAAATCATCCGGCCACTGCAGTTTCTGGCACTGGTTGTCATCGTACTGTGGCTCAAGCACCGGCCACCGATGCCAAAAAACGAACCGCTCATCCGCTGGCAACTGATCTTTCTGGGCACCATGCTGATTGGCCTGCCCGTCGTGGTGAATCACTACTGGTGGCTAAACACGATCGCAGACTTCGTCATGTATCTGGTGATGTTCTCTGTCGGGCTCGTCGCCGTTTGCCGGTACGCCGTTTACCGACAGAAAATCCTGCGTTTTCTGCTCATCGCATGCCTGTTACTGGGCGTATGGGCGCTGACTCACAATGGCGCTGGGCCGCGGGATTGCTGGCTGGAGGACGAAAATGACATTGCCGGTGTGTTCGTCGTCGGCGCCTGCCTCGCCTATGCCATGCGCACAGAATCACCTTCACGAAAATGGCGCTGGCTCGCCATTCTGACCGGCGGCACCTGCCTCGCTGCACTGGTTGCTACCGCTTCGCGCGGCGGCTTTGTCGCGCTGGTAGTCACGGTAGCGACCATCGCCCTGTTTTCCGGCAAGTTCATCCGCACCAGCATCGTCATCATCCTGATCGGCCTGGCCGCTTTGCCCTTTGTACCTGCCTCCTACATTGGAGAAGTAGGCTCCATCGAAGGTGGCGCCGAGTCATACGGCAAGACCGAGGGACAGGAGATGGAACGTATCTATACCTGGCGACGCAGCTGGGAAATGTTTCTCGAGCATCCGGTGATCGGCGTAGGTGCCGGCAACTTCTCCTGGGCCATCAGCAAGTTCGAAACTACCTACAAGGCACGCCTGCAACGTGGAAAACGACGTGCAATCGCCGGCCGTGCTGCGCACTCGATCTACTTCACCCTGCTTCCGGAACTGGGCGTGGCAGGCACCTTCGCCTATCTGATGATCATGTTTAAGTCGGTCCGGCGTGCCCGCAACACGCTGCGTCTTCCGGCCCCGGCACCGGAAGACGGCTCGATGCGCATGATTGCCCTGTTTGTCGGACCGGCAATCGTCGGCTACTCGGTCGCCGGCGTATTCATATCGGTACTCTGGTACCCGATGTTGTGGCTGCTTGTAAGCCTTGCCATCGTTCTGCATCTGCCTGGCGATACGGCCGCGGACGAGCCCCAGGGGTGAAGCAGCCATTGCGGATATTGCATGTCGCGTCCGGCGATCTGTGGGCCGGCGCCGAGGTTGCAATCTTTCATCTGGCCTGCGGGCTGAGTGCCAATCCCGATGTGAAAATCGAGATCGCACTGCTGAACGAAGGTGAACTCGCCGCTCGTCTGCGCAGCGCCGGCATCCCCGTACATATCTTCGATGAGCAGCGACACGGGATCTTCAGCCTGCTCCTTCAGGTCCGCACGCTGATCCAGCAGTTGCAACCACAAATCGTCCACACGCATCGCGGCAAGGAACACCTGCTGGGCGCGCTGGCTGCCGCGATGCTTCCGGGACGCGTTTCGCTGCGTACCGTACATGGCAGTACAGAGAGTATTGCCGGACCGCATCCCGGATTGCGCGATGTCATCAGGCAGAAACTCGACCGGTTCATCGCCGGGTTTCAGCGTTGTGCGATCGCCGTTTCTGCACCACTGGCGGCAGAACTCGGCAAAAGTCTGCCGGGAATGCCGATCCGCACGATCGTCAACGGAATCGACCGGAAGGCAATCCAGGCAGCGGCAGCACAGCCCTGCGAGCCTGTCGTTCCAGACCGCATCGGTATCTGCTTTTCCGGACGACTCGTCGCGGTCAAACGCGTGGATATATTCCTGGCGGCCGCACGAACCGTGCTCGACGCGCATCCGGGACGCTATGTCTTTTATGTCATTGGCGACGGCCCGCTGCGCGTGCAACTTGAGGCGCAGGCGCGGGACCTGCAGTTGGGCAACAGCTGCGTGTTCAGCGGCTTTCTGCCCAATGCCCTGCCCTTGCTGAACAGCATGGGGGCGCTGGTACTGACCTCCGACCATGAAGGCACACCCATGGTCGCGCTTGAAGCACTTGCCCTTGGTGTGCCTGTGGTTGCCCACGCGGTGGGTGGACTGGTGCCGCTACTCGGTTCAGTAGCACAGGGGCAACTGGTCCGCAGTCAGGATCCTGCCGAGATCGCAAAGAGCATCATCGCAACCGCCCCGCCTGACCGGCCGACACCGGCAGAACGTCACAACCTGCTGCCTGCTGAATACCGGATAGAAACCTGTGCAGCTGCCCATCTCGCCCTGTATCGCGAGCTACTGGCCCGGACGCCGGAACGCCACTAACGCAAGCCGGCCACGCGCGCTAGGAAGCTCGCCTTGTCGGCCGCAATATCCTCATGAACCGACAATCGCCGCAGCAGATGAAGATCGCTTTGCGGCTGGTTCCAGCCTGGCACCGTCGTCACTGCAGCGCGATAGACCGCGCGGACCAGGGCGAGCGCCGCAGGCGAACAGTCACCGTTCGGGTAGCAGAAAATATCTGCCGGCTGCCCGACCAACTGCTCCAGGCGGCTACGCGATGCCCGCAACTCGTCTTCCAGCTGTACCGGCGTCAGCTCGGGCAATAGCCGCGTATGCCGTCGGCTATGCGAACCAAACTGCACCAGCCCGGAGTCCCGCATCGCAAGGATCTCGGCCTCGTCGAGCAGATCGCGACTCCCGGCCTCAGCGACGACCGGAACAAGGGCCTCCGCCGCATCGAGCAGGCTGATCATGGCCGCATCAGACAGGCTCTTGCAGGCATTGATGACACGATCGATTTGCGCAATATCGGGCGAACCAGTCGGTACAAAGCCGGCGCGCACCAGCAATCCGGACAACTCAGCAGGCAGCACACCCATATCGCTGATACCAAGCCTGCCGAGGAGCTGCGCCACCCGGTTTGGCCAGAACCGGTAACTGCTGCCAATGAAGTCGGTAACCAGAAAAACTGTCGCTGGCACCCCCGCCGCGACAAGGACCGGCAGTCCATAGTCGTAGTTGTCACGCCAGCCATCGTCGAAAGTAATGCAGCAGGCGCGATCCGGCAGTACAGCACCTGAGGCGCGCAGACTGAGCCAGTCACCGAGACCGATGAGCGTGAAGTGCTGCTTCAGTACGCGCAGCTGCATGGCCAGTGTGTCCGGACTGACATACATGCCGGGCTGCTCGGTCAGCCGTGCGGGATGATCAGCCGGCAGGATGCGATGGTAGGTCAGTATCGTGAGCGACGGGCGCGGCCGTGTTCGCCAGACCACGGGTGCCGCCAGACCGAGTGTGCGACGCAGGAGCTGCTTGATGCGTGTTCCGGGCATCATGGCTACCAGGGCAGGTTCGGACTGATCAAGGGACCAAGCCAGTTGGCGATCGGCAACGGCATCCGGCTCCATAGCCTGACCGCCAGCTCAAGACGGGAACGCCCGCCCTGCTGATCCGCGACCGCATCAGCACCAGCCGGCGACCAGCAATGCCAGTGCAGCTGCACCGGCTTTGCACCCCACTGGCTCTTGAAGCGGTAGGTTCCCGCATCCACGCTGCTGCGGCCAAAATCGAAGGAGGTGCAGCCCCGCGAGAGCGCAAGCTGCAACAACTCCCAGTACAAGCGCATATTGATGGCCAAACCCTTCACCCGGCCCAGCGTTGCAGCCCACGGCACCTCCATGCCATCACGCCACTGCACGACGATCGCTCCGGCTACCGGCTTGCCACCCAGGTAGATCACAACGACCGAAACTCGTGATTGCAGGGCCGCGCAGACGGCTGCGAAAAAACTCAGCGGATAGACTGGCGTACCGAGATCGCGCATCACACTGCAGAACACCGGGTAAAAGTCCGCCAGCAACTCCGTACCACCAATCCGCACCTGCGGATTTTCCCGTTCCGCACGCCGGATCTGCGAGCGCAGCTTGGAACCCAGATTCTTTTGCAGTTCCGCGATAGTGTCTGGCAGCCGCAGAACCATCGAAACCTTGTCGAGGCTTTGCGCCCAGCTGATCGCCGGCATTTGTCGCGCATGACGCAACAGAATCCGCGTCGCGCGACGCTCAGCGGCAAGTCGTTCAACGCCCTGCAGGAGTACCGCAACGACCGCATCGTCATCAGCCAGCACACCGCCGTACGTGCAAAACGGCAGCGATCCCAAACAACGCGTCCACGGCACGATCCGCTGTTCGACGACCGGCAGTACGCCGCATAGTCGACCCTCGGCGTCACGCGCACTGAGAAAGAAGCTGCGTAAACCAAAGCTTGTCGTACCGATACGCACCGCCGCTGCCAGCTGCCATGCACTCGCATCCTTGTGGTCCGTCACATAGGCATCCCAGTCGCCAGGCGGCGTCTGCGCCGTGACAACGGTCAGCGTGCCGGAACTCACCGTGCCGAAGGCTCCCAGGTGACGATCCGGCGACCACGCAAAAAGGCAATGCCGGCTGCGGCCAGCGCAAGATTCACCTGTACGAAGAAGTAACCGAGGCGCAGCAACACAAAACGCTGCAGTACAGGTATCCAGTGACAGATGGCGACCAGGGCATAGCCAAGCAGCTGCAAGCCAAGTGCGATGGCAAAAAACCGGCTCTGCGGTGCGAGCCAGGCCGAGCTCAGCAGCAGCAGCAACATGCACCACGGCACCAGCCAGCGCATGAGCTTGTGCCCCCAGACCTGGAATGAAAACCAGCCGTAGCGAAACGGATTCAGCACCTCGCTCAGGCGAGCCATGGCGGTCATGCCACGCACCGCGGTACGAATCTTGCGCGCGTACTCCTTGCCGGGATCCTTGATGTCGCGATAGATCCCGACCATCCGCGGATCCGAGATCGCGCGGGTTCCCGCGCGCACCGCATACAGCGCACAGGCAAAGTCGCTGGGAATGCCTGCATCCCAGCTGCCAAGGATCGAACGCCGAATCGCAAAAAAGGAACCGCTCAGGCCAACCAGCCCAGCCCGCCCGGATTCGAGCCGGCGCAACCACATTTCGTATTTCACATAGGCGCCTTCACCGACCACACTGCCGTCGGCGCTGATAAACCGGTCTTCACTTGATACCGCGCCAACGGACGGATCTGACAGATCCTCGACCAGCACGCGAATGCTCGCGGCCGGCAGGTCCGTACCGGCATCCGAGAACACCAGTATTTCACCTCTGGATGCCGCAATCGCCAGGCCCTGCGCAAACTCCTTGCCACGGCGCTCATCGGAGCGCACCAGCTTCACTCCGCGTACTGCATATTCAGCAACGATGGCATCAGAATCGTCATCAGAGGCATCTGAACAGACGAGGATCTCGAGATCCGGGTAGTCGAGGCCGAGCGCATTGTCGAGCTTGTGACGCAGACGCCGGGCTTCATTCCGGCAAGCGATGATCAGCGAAACCGGCGGCATGACCGCCGGGGATCCGCGTACCGGATGGCGCGCCGGCAGCAGCCTCAACAACAGCGGATAAAGCGCATAGCTGTACACGCAGCCAAAAACTGCCAGCCAGAACAGCGTGCGCAACGCGCCGTGCCTAGAACCAGGTCTGGGGAATAACGATCACATCGCCCGGCTTGAGCAACAGGTTCTGCTCCAGATCACCTGAATCGAGCAGGTCGCCGACGCGGATTTTTGTCTTTGACTCCTTGCCGTTTTCGGTGCGGATCAGGACGGCACGGTTGGGTGCCGCAAACTCAGTGAGTCCGCCGACGACGAGCAGCGCATCGAGCACACGCAGTCCGGCATGGTAGGGCACGCCGCTTGGCCGTGTGACCTGGCCAATCACCTGCACCTGACTGAGCGCGCCGACCGCCTGACTGACGATCACGCTGACCTTCGGCGTACGGATGTAAACCGCCAGCGCAGTCTCAAGGTCAGCCGCCAGCTGCGCCGGCGTCTTGCCAACCGTCACGGTATCGCCGACCAGCGGCGTGGAGATCCGGCCATCCGGCCGCACCGGTACCGTCACCGACAGCTCCGGATTCTGCCAGACGAAAATCTGCAGGGTATCGCCCGGGCCGATCAGATAGTCCGCGCTGACCACGGAAGCAGCCGGGGCAGACGCTTCAGCCGGCGCCTGGCTGGTCTGGTTCTGGGCCAGCACCGGCTGTGCGAGGAGACTCGTCATCAGCAGGGCACAAAATGACTTGAACAGCGGCATGGAAAACTCCTTCATGGGACTGAACACCGACAGGTGCAGCATACTACTCTGAAGCGGCGAGCAGGCCTTCTGCGACCAGGCACTCGCGCATGGTACTGAATGGAAAATCAGACAGCAGCTGCTCAAGGCGCGGCAGTGTACGGTGCAGATTGAGGTAGTGCCGGAACCGCGAGCGCCACCCGGCATTGGCGATCCGTGGCTGCTCCGGATCAACTTCCCAGGGGTGCAGATAGAACACCACGGGCC
>CAYJPG010000028.1:0-28448 GCA_964371995.1 uncultured Chromatiaceae bacterium
GTATAGCGCTGTCCGCCGATACGGACCCGCTCACCGAGGGGATTGCGCTCATCGAAGAGTTCCGTGCGCACCTTGCTGCCGAGCACCGTATAGGCGCGCGGCGCATTCGGATTGTCGGCAGGCAGAAAATTACCGAGCGCAACGCGGAAAGACAGCGTCTCGGTCATCTCGGAACCCGTGCCGCTGACGATCACCTTGCGCTCGCGCCCGCCGCTCTCCACCGATGCCGTGCCCTGCACGAGCGGCAGGGTCGAACGCACATACGGCACACGCTTGAGTGCTGCCGCATCGTCGAGATTCAGCGGCCGGACCGAATTCAGCACGCCGGTCGGCATGCCAAAGGTCTTGGCCTTGCCCGGATTGACGCCAATGATGTTGGTACCAAACTGCGTGAACTGCGTGAGCATGTACTTGTGCAGCCCTTCGCCGATTGAGGTCAGCAGCAGCACAGCAGCGACGCCGATCGCGATGCCAAGCGCGGTCAGCACGCTGCGCAAACGATGGGATACCGCCGACCTGGCAGTAAAGCGGATGAGTTCAGTGATACGCACCTGCTATACCGCTCAGCGCCTGGCAAGCGCCGTAACCGGATCGAGACGCGCCGCACGCCGGGCCGGCAGGATACCGAACAGCATGCCGCAGCCCATGGACAGCAGCACCGCACCAAGCACTGCCCATACTGGTGGCCGGAATGTGAAGGCGGGATAAAGGTTGCCGAGCAGCCAGATGCCGGCAAAACCGACCAGCACACCGGCAAGGGCGCCGAGCAGCGCGAGGTACAGCGCCTCGGTGAGAAACAGCGCGAGTACCTGGCTGCGGCGCGCGCCCAGTGCCTTGAGCAGGCCGATCTCCTGTGTACGCTGGCTGACCGCGACCAGCATGACATTCATGATCAGCACGCCCGCAACAAGCAGGCTGATGGCAGCGATGCCGGCGAGCGCCAGGGTCAGGGCACCAAGGATGCCGTCAAAGGTTTGCAACACCGCATCCTGCGTGATCACGGTTACATCTTTCTCACCATGATGTCGCTGCTTGAAGGTGGCGAGCATGAAGCGTTTGGCAGCCGGCATCGCGTCGCGGCTGCGTGCCTGCACCAGTATCCGGAACAGTCCAGCGGAATTGAACAGGCTCTGGGCCATAGCGACCGGCATCATCACCACCGTATCGACATCGACCATCACCGAGATGCCCTGCTTGGCGAGCACGCCGGCAACCCGGCAGCGACGGTCGCCGACACGCAGCCAGCGGCCGACTGGCGGCTCGCCACGGAACAACTCACGCCCGATCGTACTGCCTACCACACAGACCGGTGACTCCCGGTCCATGTCGACATCGGGCAGGAATTCACCGCTGCCCATGGTCCAGTGACGGATGGTGGCGTAGCTGGCGGTGGTGCCCATGACCGTCACATCACGCTCGAGTGAGCCAACGGATACAGAACTCTCGCCAACCACCAGCGGCGCAACGACTGCTATCGCAGCACTGCGCAGCAGGGCGCGGGCATCGTCGAGCGTCATATCGCGTGGCGTGGCGCCCGACATCATGCCCGCACCGGCGCCGGTGGTTTCGGTACGCCCCGGCATGACCACCAGCAGATCCGTACCAAGTGACTGGAACTGATCGGCAATGTACAGGCGCGCGGCCTCACCCAGCGCCGTCAGCACCAGCACGGCTGCGACACCGATGGCCGTGGCCAGCAACAGCATCGCCGTGCGCAGCGGAGCCCGCGCCAGCGCACCGAAGGCCACACGGTGCCGGTCGGCGAGCTTCATCCGCTGACGTCCTGCACAACCTTACCGTCACGCATCAGCAGTCGACGGTGTGCCCGGCTGCCTATCGCCTGATCGTGCGTGACCACCACCAGCGTCAGGCCCTCATCATGCAGGGTTTCCACGATCTTCACGACTTCGCCGCCGGAGACACTGTCGAGATTGCCGGTGGGTTCATCGGCCAGCAGGATTTTTGGCTGCATCACAACCGCACGGGCGATCGCGACCCGCTGTCGCTCACCACCTGAAAGCTGGTTCGAGCGATGGTCGACGCGCGCCTCCAGTCCCATGCGTCGCAACACTTCGTGGGCCCGGGCGCGGCGTTCAGCCAGCGGCACCCCGGCCAGCATCAACGGTAACTCCACATTCTCCACGGCGGTCATGCGGTGAATCAGATGAAAGAACTGGAACACGAAGCCGATCTCGCGCTGCCGGGTATCGGCCAGCCGATCATCGTTCATCGTCGAGGTCTTCTAACCGGCCAGCCAGTATTCGCCCGAGGTCGGCCGGTCGAGCAGACCGAGGATATTCAGCAGGGTGGACTTGCCGGAACCGGAGGGTCCCATCAGCGAGATGTACTCGCCGGCACCGATGCTGAGATCCACGCCGTCGAGCGCACGCACAAACTGGTCGCCGACAGCAAAGATCCGGGTCAGCTGCTGCAGACGCAGAATCGCAACTGCGTCCGGCGGCGGACTACTCCTGGACTGCGGCGACACCGTCGGCCACACCTTCACGATCAATAGATGTCACCACCTGATCGCCGGCCTTGAGGCCGGACTTGATCTCGGTGTACTCCCAGTTCGATACGCCGCGCTCTACTTCGCGGGAATGAAGGATACGGGCGGCGGGATCTAGGACCAGCACACGCTTGCCCTCGAGCAACGCCTGCGTGGGAATGCGCAGCACGTTCTCCCGGTTCTCGATGATGATCTCAACATCAGCGCTGTAGCCGGGCAGCAAACTGTATTTCTCCGGGTCCTCGATCTCGGCCTCCACGCCGACGGTGCGCGCCTGTTTTTCCGCTTCCAGCACATACGGCGCCACGCGGCGAACGAAGCCCGGGAAGCTCTGGTTCGGGAAGGCATCCAGCGTGATCCGGGCGCGCTGGCCGGCGCGGACTGCCGGGGCATCGACCTCATCGATAGGCGCGGAAATATAGAGGCAGCTGCCATCAACGAGATCTACAGTCGGCGGTGTAGGGATGCCAACCGGCGATGGCGTTACGAATTCGCCGACTTCGCCATTGATCTCGGCGACCACACCGGCAAAGGGTGCACGCAGGAACGTGCGCTCAAGGCCGGCACGGGATACGTCGACGCGCGCCTGGCTGACTTTTACCTGGTCGACCGCTGCATTACAGGCGGCGGCGCGGGCATCGGCTTCACCGACCGCTTTTTCAAGGTCACCTTCGGAGACCAGTCCCTGGGGACGCAGTTGCCGGATGCGGGCCGCATTCTTCTTCGCCACCTCAGCCGTGACACAGGCCTCCTGCGCCAGGCTGCGGGTTGCCACGGCGTCGCGCTCAGCCTGCAGAACCTGGGCACGCAGATCCTGGTTCCAGAGTTCGACCAGTACATCATCCGCCCTGACGCGATCGCCTTCCTTGAAGGGCAGACGGGCGATCTGCCCGCCCATCGGCGGCGCGAGGCGCGCGCGCTGGCACGCCTCGACGGTGCCGGCGCGGGTATTGGAGACGGTGGCGAGCACCGAACCGCTTTCAACCGTTGCGAGCGTGACCGGTACCGGTTTCGGGCGACCGAGATACCAGACCAGCAGCGCAACAGCTGCCAGCAGGAACAGGACGATCAGGATCTGTCGCAGACGACGACTGCTCACGCGGCTTTCGCTCCTCGATGCCAGCAACGGGACCGGTCGATTATACGGGGAGCGCCGCAGGCGCCGGCGGTCAGCCGAAAAAGTCTTTGGGATCCAGCCCGAAAGCACCGGGATCAAGGCCGCGGATGATCCAGCGCGAATCACTGTCACCGCGTCTTCGGTGCGAACTGCGGAGGTCGAGCGCCTTCTGTGCAGCCAGCGGTGTCTTGTCGGCCTTGCTGAGCAGCCGGAGCATCGGACGCAGCCGCTGTACGCGGTTTTGTGCGGTCACGACCGCGATCTCGCCGGTATTCAGCTCAACCAGCGACCCGGTCGGAAACATGCCGACAGCCTGCACAAACTGCTCGACGAGTTCTTTCTGGAACAGGGTTCCGGACAGACTGTTGAGTTCCCGCACCGCATCGTATGCCGACCGGGCCGGCGCATAGGGACGCTTGGTGGTCATTGCGTCGAAACAGTCGACCAGGCCGGCAATGCGGCCGAAAACCGGTATGGCAGCACCGGCCAGACCCTTGGGATAGCCGGAGCCGTCGTTGCGTTCGTGATGGTGCTGCAGCATTGCGACGGCGTCGGCGTTCAGGCCAGGCGTGGTGCGCACCATCTCCAGCCCCAGCGCCACATGCTTGCGGATGATTTTCTGCTCTGTTTCTTCGAGCGGACCTTGCTTGAGAATAATGCTCTGGGGAATCCGTGCATTGCCCAGATCGAGCAGCAGGCCACCGAGCGCCAGCGTTTCAATCGCGCTGCGCTCAAAACCCAGATGCCGGCCGAGTATCGCCGCCCACACGGCGCTGCCCGTTTGCCGGAGCGGGCTGTTTGCATCACGTTTGCGCAGACATACCAGCCAGGCCATCGCATCCTGGTTGCGCAGAATGCTGTCGACCAGTGGGCCGATGGCCTGCCGCAGGCGCCCGGCATCGATCTGCTTGACCTGCGGAAACTGCTCGAGGATCTCGCTGAGAACGCGGGCTGCGTTGTCGTAGGCCTCCGCCGCTCGTGGCGCTTCCAGGTGTGTCGGTACAGCATTTCTGTAGTGTGGCGTGGGCAGGAATCTGGTCAGCACACCATTCCGGTCGAGCCGGGCCAGCGTATCGACGAGTCGCCGCGCCAGTCCCGCCGGTGGCGCATGCTCCCGGCGAGTTGCCGGAGCTGCCAGCACACTGGCGTACTGTTCTTCCTTGCACCGCGCGCCCAGCACCTTTTCTTCAGGCAGCGAGCCCTGGCTGACGTCTACATACACATGCTTGCAGAACTGGCGGAGCTGCTGCAATTCGTTCGCATCACGGATCTCAAAGCCCTTGAAAAGGAACGGCGTCTCCAGCCATGGGCGGTCGAGCTGGGCCACATACATGCCGCACTGGAGGTTGGCAGTTTCGATCTTGAGTCGTTTGGGCTGCACAAATGATTCCGGCGTCCGGCAACATGCCGGCATCTACATCCCGCATGGTATTCAGTGCACCGCGGCGTCGCATGGAAGCGGTCACACTTTTGGAGCCCGTTTTTGGTCAGTCAGCGCATTTGATCCCGGTACCGCCGAGACCGCAGTAGCCGCCGGGGTTTTTGGCCAGGTATTGCTGGTGATAATCCTCCGCGTACCAGAACTCACCGGCTGCCTTGATTTCGGTGGTTACCGGGCCGAAGCCGCCGGCGGCCAGGCGCTCACCGAATCGCTGCGCCGAGTACCGGGCGGCATCGCGCTGCTCGTTGTCATGCCAGTAGATTCCGGAGCGGTACTGCGTTCCCACGTCGTTACCCTGGCGCATGCCCTGCGTCGGATCGTGTGCTTCCCAGAAAACCGTGAGCAGTTGCGGGTAAGTGATCAGCGCCGGGTCATAGACCACACGCACGACCTCACTGTGTCCGGTGCGCCCCGAACACACCTGCTTGTAGTCGGGATCCGGTGTCGAGCCAGCCGAATAACCGACCGCCGTGGTCCACACGCCGGGCAACTGCCAGAAGCGGCGCTCCGCGCCCCAGAAGCAGCCCATCCCGAACATCGCCAGCCTGAGGTGATCAGGGAATGGCGGCAGCAGCGGGTTTCCGTTGACGAAATGTCTGTTGCCGGACTGCATACCGCTACACCCTACCCGATATGCACGGCCGGCGGGAATTGGTAATTTGCTGCCATGTACCAGTCCTGTCGGGTTCCTGTGACGCGGAGCATGGTCGGTCTCATCGTGGCCATGAGCTGTGCGGGCACGGGTCTATGGAGCCATGCGGCATACGCTGAGGAAACCAGCGCCATCCCGTCAGCGCCGGTGTCAGCAACAGCTGCGGAACGGCGCTCTGCTGCTTACCAGAGAATGCTGCGCCTGCTTGAAGAAGACCGGCCAGCCGATGCCGTGCCGGCAGCCTTTGAAGTGGTGGAGCTGACCCGCGAACTGGAAGGCGACGATGACGCCGCACTGGCAACTCCGCTGACCAACCTTGCCACCGCGCAGTTGCGCGCCGGAGACTTGCTGGCCGCCGGGAACAATTACAGCACAGCGGTTGCGCTCGTGGAGAAACACGCAGGCATCGTCTCACCGCAACTGATCACGCCACTGATGGGGCTCGGCCAGACCTACATGCGAGCCGGACAGTTCGTTCAGGCCACCGAGAGCTTTGAGCGGGCACTGCATGTCAATCATGTCAACGAGGGCTTTTACAATCTCGATCAGCTGCCGGTCCATGACGCCCTCACCGAAAGCTACCTCGGCCAGAAGGATTTCGACAAGGCGAATTTCCATCAGGAATCGCAGCTGCAAATCATGGCGCACCGGCTGGGCAAGGAGAGCCCGGAACTGCTGCCGGCCTTGTCCAGGCTGGGCGACTGGTACGAGCAGACGGGCCAGATGCTGTCGGCACGGCTGGTGCGCCAGGACTCGGCGCGGCGGATCTCTGCCACCAGGGGCGAGAATGACCCGGCGATGGTTGAGCCGCTGATCGCCATCGCCAGCAGTTACCGGCAGCAGGCCTTGCAGTCGCCGGTAGCAGACCCGATGCAGGAACCGGAAACCCTGTTGCCGATGAGCAGCGTGGTACTGCGCAAGGCGCTGAACATCGTCGATCAGCAACCGGAGCCAGACCCCTTGCAACGGGCCCGTGTACTGATCGAGTTTGGAGATCTGTACCGGATCTGGGGCAAGCGCAACTCGTCCGCCGAAGCCTATACCGAAGCCTGGCAGGCGCTGTCCGGCAACGAGAAATATGCCATGCAGCGCGACGAGTATTTCGCCCGGCCGGTACGGCTGTTCTGGAACCCGGCGCCGCAGATATACCCCGCGTCTGCGGACAATCTGCCCCCCGGCAGCAAACTTGAGTCAGGCTATGTGGTCGTCAAGTACTCGGTCGATGCGATGGGTCGGGTGAGCTCCGCGGAGGTCATGGAATCAGACCCGGCCGGACTGATCGACCAGAGCGTCCTCAATGCGGTGCGCCGTGCACTGTACCGGCCACGTTATGTGGACGGGGCGGCAGTACCGGCCGAGGACCTCAGTCTGCGCCACGAATTTGCTTACCGGATCGAGGCCAAGGCCACTCCTCCACCCGATGTTCCTGAAAGCGGGAAGCCCCTGAGCCAGCCCGACTCGGACAGCCGCAACTGACCCGGCAGCGCGTCCGGAAACGCCTGTGCCACGCACTCCCGTAACTCGGCTTAGAATGCACCCGATGTTGCATCTTCAATCCAACGGCGGCCTGTTCGGCAGGCTCCAGATTCCGGCACGCTGCTTGTGCATGATCGTTCTCATGATAGGGCTCAGCCTCATCTGGGGCGGCAGCCAGGCTGCAGCGCCCGACCACAGCGAATTCGACGCGGTACTGCTGCGCAATGTGCAACAGGGATTTGTCGATTACGCCGGCATCAATGCCGATCCGGCCTTTGCACGCGTTCTGACCAGTCTTGACGACACCCGCGCCGCAGATCTGGAAGACGGCCCTGCCCGTCGTGCCTTCCTCATCAATGCCTACAACGCCTTTGCGATCCGCGGCATCCTCGACGGCTACACGCCCTCTTCCTGGCTTGCCCGTTACACCTACTTCAAACGCCGGAAGTACCCCTTGATGGGCCAGCCGGTCAGCCTCCAGGATCTCGAAACCCGGCAACTGATCCCGGAGGGCGATCCGCGCATCCACTTCGCCCTCGTCTGCGCCTCGATCTCCTGTCCACGACTTTCCAGCCGGGCCTATGTTCCGGATAAACTCGAGGAACAGCTGGATGTTGCGGCGCGCGCATTCATCAACGACAGCACCCGCAATCGCTACGATGTGCAGCGAAAGATCGCGTTTGTCTCAAAGATCTTCGACTGGTACGGCGAGGATTTCACCAGGGCTGCAGGCTCGGTACAGAAGTACATCTCGGCTTATGTCAGCGACCCGGCAACTGCTGCGCTGCTCGCCACTGACGGCTTCGAACTGCGCTTCATCCCCTGGGACTGGGAACTGAATGGCACCTGGCGACGTCAAACAGAGCCATAACGAGGACCCTGCATGCTGATCCGCAAACCGCCTGACATCAATTCATCTGACATCACTCCTGAACAGCACTACTTCAATCGTCGCGAGCTGCTCCGCTCGGCAGGCTTTATCGGTGCCGGCGCGCTGCTGGCCCGAACCGCTACAGCCGGCGAAATCCCGGCAGGCTCCCGGCGGCTGGCCGGCGTGCAACGCTGGCCCGCCAGCCTGAAAGAGACACCGAACACCTTCGAAGAGATCACCAGCTACAACAATTTCTACGAGTTCGGTACGGGCAAGGGGGACCCTGCGGCAGAATCAGGCCGCTTCCGGCCAAAGCCGTGGAAAGTGCAGATAGACGGCGAAACCGAAGCGCCGGGCACATACGACTTCGACACCATCGTCAAGACACATGCGCTGGAGGAACGGATCTATCGCATGCGCTGCGTGGAGGCCTGGTCGATGGTCGTGCCGTGGGTCGGCATTCCGCTGGCTTCGGTTCTGAAGCGCTACAAACCGACTTCAAGAGCAAAATTTGTCGCCTTCGAAACGGTCGTCCGGCCAGAAGAGATGCCCGGACAACGCAGCCGCGTGCTCGACTGGCCTTACGTCGAAGGACTCACAATCGCGGAAGCCATGCATCCCCTGACCCTGCTCGTGGTCGGCGTCTATGGCGTTGAGCTGCCGGCGCAGAACGGTGCGCCGCTGCGCCTGATCGTGCCCTGGAAATATGGCTTCAAGGGCATCAAGTCCATCGTCCGGATCAGCTTCACCGAGAAACGTCCACCCACCACCTGGTCGCTCTCGGGGCCATCCGAATACGGCTTTTACGCCAATGTGAATCCGAAGGTCGATCATCCGCGCTGGAGCCAGGCGACCGAGCGGCGCGTGTCCTCCGGTTTCGGCAGCCTGTTTGCTGCCCGCCAGGACACGCAGATGTTCAATGGCTATGCGGAGCAGGTAGCTTCGCTCTACACAGGCCTCGATCTGGTCAAGAATTTCTGAGCGGTGGTCAGCGCGCGGCAGATCCGGCTGGTCGGCAAACCACTGGCACATCTGGCATGCAGCTTGCCGCTGATCATATTGATCCTGTCACTCGCAGAGATTGGCGGCTTGCGGGTGGGTCCGAATCCGCAGCTTTACATACGCGACGTGCTCGGCATATGGGGATTGCGGCTTTTGCTGCTGACCCTCGCCATGACGCCCTTGAGACGGCTCACCGGCAAGCCCTGGCCGCTACGCTTCCGGCGCCTGCTTGGCCTGTGGGCCTTCGCCTATCTGGCCCTGCATTTCCTGACCTACTTCTTCCTCGACCGCTCGCTGGATATCGACGTAATCGTCGAGGACATCCTGAAACGACCCTATATCACCCTGGGACTGGCTGCATTCCTGTTGATGGCGCCATTGGCTGTAACCTCGACTGCCGGATGGCAACGACGGCTCGGCACGCGCTGGTTACAGCTGCACAGGCTCATCTACCCGATCGCCATACTCGGCTGCTGGCACTACTACTGGCTGGTAAAAAAAGATGTGCGCGAACCGCTCATCTATTGCGGGCTGCTGGCGATCCTGCTGATGGCCCGCGTCTGGTGGGCTCGCCGTTCAGGAGCGCGGGGCTGATACGTCGCCGGCTCAGAGCGCGTTGTCGCCACTTTCGCCGGTACGGATACGCAACACGTGCTGCAGATCGGTAACGAAGATCTTGCCATCACCCACCTTGCCGGTGCGGGCCGCAGCCGTAATCGCCTCGACCACGCGCTCAACAAGATCATCGGCCACCGCCACCTCGATTTTTGACTTGGGCAGAAAATCCACCACGTACTCCGCACCCCGATAGAGCTCGGTATGCCCGCGCTGGCGGCCAAAGCCCTTCACCTCGGTAACGGTCATGCCGTTGACACCAACCTCGGAGAGCGCATTGCGCACATCGTCGAGACGGAAGGGTTTGATGATCGCGGTGACCAGTTTCATGCTGTGACTCTCGTTCCTGAAGCGGTTGGCCTTGAACGCCGTATGGCGATTCTAGCCCGAATTGTACCGGCCGTCGGCCGCTGGTAACGCCACCTATAGCCGGTTTACCCAGCGCAGCAGGGCATTCTGCGCCTCCTGGCCACCACCCCATGTCGCCGTGGGCTGATTGGCGATCGCAACGACCACATATTCCGCACCGGACTGGTCGCGCACATAGCCGGCGATGGAGCTTACACCGTCCAGGGTACCGGTCTTCAGGTGCATCTGGCCGGCCAGTGAATCCTTCTGGAACCGCCGACGGGTCGTGCCATCCAGCCCCGCCAGGGACAGCGAGGCCTCAAATTCCGCACCGAAGGGGCTGCCGCGGGCAGCCAGCAGCAGGTGGCCCAAGCTGCGCGCCGAGATACGATTGTCGCGCGACAGGCCGGCGCCATTACCAATCCGGAGTTCGGGAAAACTGAGCCCCCGCCGGCCCAGTGCATCTGCCATTGCCTGCCGCCCTTTTTCAAGAGTGCCGGGTGCCCCGAGTTTTTCAGCACCGAGCGTCAGAAAAATCTGCCGGGTCATGACATTATTGCTGAACTTGTTGACCGGCCTGATCACCTCGGCGAGTGGCGGTGACTTGAAAGTCAGCAAGGGCTTCTTGCCTGCCGGCACCTGACCGAGCCGCATCCGCCCCTTGATGCTGCCTCCCCGCTCTTCCCACAGACCGCGGAAGACGGCATAGGCGTAGCCGGGTCCATCCAGCAGCGAACGAACCAGCTGATACTCGGAACAGTTATTGGCCAGCTGCCCGGCAAAAGTCACCCGTGGGTGGCTGGGCTCGCCACTTACGGCCATGTTGATGCTGCTTCGACCTGAACTGCACTCGCCGTTGAACAGCCGCATGTTGTTGTCGATGCGGACGTCAGCAAGTACCGGATCACTCAGTATCCCGATCGTCCGTCGGGCGGGATCCGGACGAAAAATGAAGTTCACCGACTGGAAGTTGACCAGCAGGGCATCGGGGAGGACGTTGTAGGCACGGTACTCCTGCCCGTCGAATGCACCGGGATCGAGTTCTTCGCGCGCAAACCAGCTGTTGTCGATGACCAGATCACCGTTGATCTGCTGCACGCCATTGCTGCGCAGCTCCCGCTGCAACAGCCAAAGGCGTTCGGTCATCAGCAGGGGATCACCGTAACCCTTGATCAGCAGATCGCCATCGAGAATGCCATCCTTGATCTGCCCGTCGGCATAGACCTCGGTGCGCCATTGATAGGTGGGGCCAAGTTCCTCCAGCGCCACGAAGGTAGTCAGCAGCTTGATGGCA
The DNA here is from genome assembly GCA_964371995.1 of uncultured Chromatiaceae bacterium. GTDB lineage: Bacteria > Pseudomonadota > Gammaproteobacteria > Steroidobacterales > SHZI01. The sequence goes on from CAYJPG010000028.1 coordinate 11,326, forward strand.
GAGGCCGGATTGCGCGGCACATTCTCATTAAAGGTCAGCAGCGGTGAAGCGGCCCCGACCTTCTGCACGAAAGCACTGAATGAACCTGGCGGGAGCTTGTACCGCACGAGCACCTTGCTCACCGACTCGGGCAGCTCAGCAGTCTGCGCGTACACCGGATACGCGAACCAGAGCAACAGCACAGCCGCAAAAATACGCACCGGTTCCTTACGGAACATGTCTGTGTAGTCTCCCGGGATCACGCGTGGCCCGTCCACGCAGTTCCCGGATTGTGCCGGAATGCGACGCTGGCGTCAGCGCTTCCGTTCAAAGCCATCGCTGACCGCTGCAAAATCAGCCGGGCGCCGGACGCTTGATGCGCAGTACACGTATCCGGTCGGTCAGGGTAGTCGGCCGCATGCCCAGACGGTCTGCCGCACCATCTTTGCCGGAAATCCTCCAGTTGGCGGCATTCAGTGCGGCGATCAGGTTGGCCCGCTGCTGCTCCTTCATCTGCGCCTCGGTCAGGAAGGTTGCTGAAGTCTGCTCTGTGCCGGCACCTGCTATCACGAGTGGCAAGCCGCTTGCCGATGAGTTGCCTGCGGGCACCCGCGCACCGGCCGGCGATACGGCGTTCGTCTCGGGTAGCGACAGATCCAGCCGTAACGCCCCGCCCCGGGAGAGGATCACCGCGCGCTCTATCACGTTCTTGAGTTCGCGGACGTTGCCGGGCCAGTCGTAACGACGCAGCGCTTCAACCTGCCCCTGCGTGAGCATGGGTGCGGACCGGCCAAACTCCCGGCAGACCTGCTCCAGAAAATGCACGGCAAGCTGTATGACGTCGTCAGCACGGCGCCGCAGCGGCGGCACCTGAACGGGAAATACGCTGAGACGATAGTAGAGGTCTTCGCGAAACTCACCGGCCTCAACCGCTTTTTCCAGATCCTTGTTGGTCGCCGCAATCACCCGCACATCGACGCTGCGCGTCGTATCGTCGCCCACGCGCTCGAACTGGCGCTCCTGAATGACCCTCAGCAGCTTGCCCTGCAGCTCGATCGGGATCTCGCCAACTTCGTCGAGAAAGATCGTGCCGCCGTCTGCGAGCTGAAACCGGCCAACCCGGTCACGGTGGGCGCCGGTGAATGCGCCACGCACATGACCAAAGAACTCGCTCTCGAACAGCTCGTCCGGAATCGATGCGCAGTTGACCTTCACCAGCGGACCGTTAGCGCGGCCGCTGCGGGCGTGAATCGCGTGGGCAACGAGTTCCTTGCCGGTACCGGTCTCGCCGATGATCAGCACATTGGCCGGCGTATCGGCAACCGCCTCAATGCGCGCGAGCATCGATCCCAGGGCCGGGCTGCCGCCCACCAAGCGGCCGAAATTCATCGACACGCGGACTTCTTCACGCAGGTAGTCGCGCTCGCGCTCGAGTTCCTCCTTGAGCCGGGCGATTTCCTCGTAGGCCAGCTTGAGGCTGGCCTCGGCACGATTACGGTCTGTGACGTCCTTGCTGGCAACAAAGGTGCGGATGATTGCATCCCGGACATCGCGCTCGGTCTTCGAAGACATCAGTACATCGATCACTTCCCCGCTCTTCGTCACCATTTGGCGGGAAACATTCTGACGTTCACCTTCGCTGATGACCTCTCGCATGCGCCCGTCCAGCGGCCGGCGGGACTCATCGGTCATGAAATCGAGGATCGAACGGCCCAGCACTTCATCGCGGTCGTAACCCAGTTTATTGAGCCAATGATCGCTGACTTCCGTGATGTGGCCATCCGGGTCGATGGTGTGCAGCATTGCCGGCGTAGACTGATAGTGATCCTGGTAACGTCGCTCCAGAAGCGCACGGTCGGAGACTTCGGCAAAAACACACAGGGTGTGCAGGAACTCGCCGCCGTCGTCGTACTCCGCTGTCGTAGTAGCGAATACCTCGAAGGTCGAACCGTCCCGAGTCAGGAACTCAACGGCCAGCCCGGTCAGGCGACCCGTTTCACGGAACAAGGGCAGGTATTGTTCGCGGATCCGGCGAGCACTCCGTTCGCTGGCCAGTTCGCGGGGCCGACGCCCGAGCAGCTCTTCCCGGGAATAGCCCATACGCGCGGCCCACACATCGCTGACATCAAGGATCCGGCCATCATCGTCCAGAATCGTGGCCATGACCGGTGCCTGCCTGAACAGGGCCAGGTAACGTTGTGTGATGTCCATGCAAGCGAGTATAGACGGAATTCCGTGACGCGATTCGACGATATTCCGTAAGTCACGAAATACCGCGAAGCTTGACGGGCCTAAGTCGCTGATTTCATTGATACGAGACTTGGCACGAATCCTGCTAAGGAATATACATCAAGTGCTTTAGTCTCGGCGTCGCGACCCCCCGTCTTCCCCTGGCGGCGCCACTTGCAGACTGCTGGAGCCTTGGTATGACGGGACTCCGACTCCCCCTCGGAGCCCTGCCCTGAAGGGCCCCTGGCTACGGCATCAGCCGAGTCCACGCGGGCCCTTTATTTTTTTTCTGTATCGCTGTCGCGCGGGCCGAAAAAGCGCTGCCGCAAGCGCATCCACGACCGCTGTGCAGCCTGGCCGACCGGGCCGGCGCTTTCGCGGAGCTTCTTAAGCCAGATCCGTGCCCAGGCAAACTCAATCGCAAGGATTGCCAGTCCGGCCAGCATGGCGGCGAGGCCCGGACCGGGCGTCACCAGCATAATGACACCACCGAGCAGAAGCGTACCGCCGATGACCGCGATGACGATCTGTCGGCCCAACCGGTAGCTGATATCGGTGATCTTGCGGATCACGCGGCAAACACCTTCTGCATGCGCCTCGGTATGGGCGCTGGCGGCACTGTCTAACGATACCGGCTCTGTATGGAGGCGAGCGTCTTCTTGCCCGGGCAGAGCTTCGCAAAGGGCAGGGTCGCAAGCGCTTCCGGCGGCGTATTGGCCAACTCATGCATATCGGGTTTCGTCTCATCGATATAGATGAGTCCGGTCACGATTTCCCCGGCGGCACGGTGCTTGTGTATGTACTGATACGCCGCTACCGAATCAGTGGGGTCATAGGCCCCGTCGGCTTTGCGCAGCACAATCCGGCTGCCATCGTGCATCTGGACGGGCATGGCCTGGCCGGCCGCGTACTCGGCGCGGATCTCCTTCGCCGGCGGCACAAAGTCCGGATAGTTCGCCGCATGCGCGTGCTCGCGCGTGAACTCGTAACTCTTGGTCGAGCCTTCGTGATTGTTGAAGGTCACACAGGGTGAAATCACATCGATCATCGCCAGCCCGCGGTGCCTGAGGCCCGCCTTGATCAGCGTCACGAGCTGCTCACGGTCGCCTGAAAAGCTGCGTGCGATGAAGGTGGCGCCCATCGAGAGCAGGGTCAGGACGGGATCGATCGGCGGCTGCTGGTTTGCCTCGCCCTTCTTGGCCGTCGAACCGACATCGGCGGATGCGGAAAACTGGCCCTTGGTCAGCCCGTACACGCCATTGTTCTCGATGATGTAAAGCATGTTGAGGTTACGGCGCACGGCGTGCATGAACTGGCCGAGACCGATGGACAATGAGTCGCCATCGCCCGACACGCCGATGTAGTGAAGGTCCTTGTTGGCCGCATTGGCGCCGCTGACTACCGAAGGCATGCGGCCGTGAACCGTATTGAAGCCGTGCGAGGCGCTGGCGAAATAGGCCGGCGTCTTCGAAGAACAGCCGATACCGGACAGTTTCGCCAGCCGGTGCGGCGGAATTGACAGCTCGAAAATTGCCTGCGTGATCGCACCGGTGATTGAGTCGTGACCACAACCGGCGCAAAGCGTAGACATGCCGCCCTCATAGTCGCGAACGGTCAGGTTCAGCTCGTTGCGCGGCAGGCCCGGGTGGGCAACCTTTGGTTTGCCGATGTAGCTCATGCTGCTTTGCCCCGGGCAAGATCATGGTTGATGCCGTCGATGACGGTAGCCGCCAGAATCGGCAGCCCGTCATAGTGAAGTACGGGTACGAGCTTGTTGGGATCCACGCGCGTTTCCAGCAGCAACATGCTGCGCAGCTGGGCATCGCGATTCTGTTCCACAACGTAAATGCGCTCATGGCTGTCGATGTAATCCTGCACTTCCTTGCCGAACGGGAAGCCCTTGACGCGCAGATAGTTGATGCTGACACCGGCCTCAGCCAGCACGGCGCGCGCTTCCTTCACCGCATTGTCGCTGGAGCCGATGGTGATGAAGCCGAGCCTCGTTTTTTCAGACGCATGAATCTCGGCCTGCGGCACCAGTTTCTTTGCAGTCTCGAACTTCACCAGCAGCCGGTCGACGACAGCCTTGTATTCGCCAGCATCTTCCGTATAGGCGCCATACATGTTGTGACCGGAACCGCGAGTGAAATACGCACCCTTCGGATGGGTGCCGGGCAGGGTACGCGCCGCGATGCCGTCGCCATCCGCATCAAGATACCGATTGAACCTGGGAAGCGCAGCGATCTGTTCGGCGGTCAGCACCTTGCCGCGATCCGGCCGATATGCGTCATCCCATTGCAGATCGCGGCACATCCAGTCGTTCATGCCGATATCGAGATCGATAAGCACGATCACCGGTGTCTGCAGCCGCTCGGCGAGATCAAAGGCCTGCACGGCATGGTAGAAGGCCTCTTCCGGATTGGCGGGGAAAAGCAGCACATGCCGCGTATCACCGTGCGATGCATAGGCGCAGGACATCAGGTCAGCCTGCTGGGTGCGTGTCGGCATGCCGGTAGAGGGGCCGCATCGCTGCACATCGAAGAGCACGGCCGGGATCTCGGTGAAATACCCATAGCCCAGAAACTCGCTCATCAGCGAGATGCCGGGGCCGCTGGTCGGCGTGAAGGAACGCGCACCGTTCCAACCGGCACCCAGCACCATACCCATCGCAGCCAGCTCATCTTCTGCCTGGATAATGCAGAAGTTCGATTTGCCGGTCTCCGGATCCTTGCGGTACTTCTCGCAGAACTTCTTGAAGTTGTCCATGATCGATGTCGACGGCGTAATCGGATACCACGCACCGACCGTCGCTCCCGCATACATGCAGCCGAGCGCAGAGGTGGCGTTGCCGTCGATCATGATGTGATCGCGGGTCTTGTCGATGGGCACCGCGCGGAACGGCAACGGACAGCTGAAATTCTCTTTCGCATAGGCGTAACCCAGGTCGATCGCCTTCTGGTTGGCATCGAGCAGGTTAACCTTGGCCTTGAACTGCTCGTTGAGCAGGTCCTTGATGATTTGCATGTCCATATCGAGCAGCGCCGCCAGCACACCCACGTACATGATATTTTTCATCAGGATCCGCGAACGCGCCTGGGCGAAGTTCTCATTGCAGATCCGGGACAGCGGTACACCCAGCACATTGATGTCCGTGCGATTGAACAGCTGGCTGCGCGGCCAGGTCGAGTCGTAGATCAGGTAGCCGTCGGCCGCGAGGCACGCATGGTCACGCGCATAGGTCTCGGCATTCATCGCCACCATCACATCGACACGTCCGGAGCGGGCCAGGTGCCCATGGCCGCTTGCACGGACCTCGTACCAGGTCGGCAGTCCCTGGATGTTCGACGGAAAATAGTTCTTGCCGCAGACCGGAATGCCCATGCGAAACAGGGCTTTCATCAGCATCGCGTTGGCACTGGCGGAGCCAGTACCGTTCACATTGGCGATCCTGACCGTAAAGTCGTTGTCTTTAGGACCTGTTGCGGAGCTGCTCATGTAGCCTGACCTTCGCGTGCTGGAAGTCGCTGTCTCGGACAGCGGTTGAAGAAATGGTGTTTAGCGTGCCTCAGGTGCCGAACTTTCGGTCGCTACGCGCTGGTGGCGTGCCTTCATCGATCGCGTATGGCCGCAGCAAACGGAACTCCTGCATATCCCAAGCCGCGGTCGGACAGCGCTCGGCACAGAGACCGCAATGCACACAGAGATCCTCATCCTTGACCATCACACGTTGGGTCTGCGGCAGCGGGCCGGATACATACAGCGGTTCGTCGGTATTCTTTGCCGGTGCCGTCAGTCGTGTACGCAGCTCAGCCTCGGCGCCGGGCGCCGTCATGGTCAGACAGTCCGTCGGACAGACATCCACGCAGGCATCACATTCGATACAGAGCTTTTCGATGAATACCGTCTGTATGTCGCAATTCAGGCAGCGCTCAACCTCTTCAGTAAACTGCTCGGGCGTGTAGCCCAGCTCAACCTCGATGTTCAGCTTCCGGAAACGTTCCTTCAGTCCCACCTGCGGAACCAGCCGGCGCTCGACGCTGTTGTAATTGTTGCTGTAGGCCCATTCGTGCATGCCCATTTTCGAGCTCTGCAGGGTCATGCCATCGGGAAGACGCTCGGACAGATCCTCACCCTGGCAGTACTTGTGGACCGAAATGGCCGCCTGGTGACCCTGCTCGACCGCCCAGATGATGTTTTTCGGACCGAAGGCCGCATCGCCACCGAAGAAGATTCCGGGGCGCGTGGAGTGGAAGGTCACTTTATCGACGACCGGTACGCTCCACTTGTCGAATTCGATATCCAGGTCGCGCTCGATCCAGGGGAACGCATTCTCCTGACCGATGGCCAGCACCACGTCGTCGGCCGGCATGAACTCTTCGCCGGTGATCTTTTCGGCGGTGATACACCCCCTGGCGTCCAGTTCATATTCCATGATGTCGAACACCATGCCCTTGAGCCTGCCGTTCTCGCTGACAAACGCCTTCGGCGAACGGTTTACGACGATATCAACGTGCTCTTCCTCGGCGTCCTCGAGCTCCCAGGGTGATGCCTTGAAGAACTGGCGCGGCTTGCGGGCGATCACCTTGACGTCCTTCGCACCGAGCCGCATCGAGGTACGACAGCAGTCCATCGCCGTATTGCCAACGCCGATGATCAACACCTTCTCGCCGATGGTCTTGATGTGTTCGAAAGCCACTGACTCAAGCCACGCGATGCCGATGTGCACATGGGCCGGATCGTCGTCACGGCCAGGCAGCTTCAGTTCCTTGCCATGGGGTGCGCCGGTGCCGACGAAAATCGCGTCGAAACCATCGCCCAGCAGCTTGCGCATGCTCTCGATGCGCTGGCCGAGCCTGAGATCTGCACCCATCCCGACGATATCGCCGATCTCGCGATCCAGCACATCGGCAGGCAGGCGGAAGGACGGGATGTTCGAGCGCATCAGCCCGCCCGGCACCTCCAGGCCCTCGAAGATCACCACTTCATAGCCGAGCGGCAACAGGTCATTGGCGACTGTGAGCGAGGCTGGACCGGCACCGATACAGGCCACGCGCTTGCCGTTTTTCTGCGCTGGCGCTTCGGGCAGGTAAGCGGAATAGTCGTCAGCGAGGTCTGCTGCAACGCGTTTGAGGCGGCAGATCGCTACCGGTTTTTCTTCAACCCTGCCGCGCCGGCAGGCGGGTTCGCAGGGACGGTCACAGACACGGCCGAGAATCCCCGGGAATACATTCGATTCCCGGTTCAGCATGTAGGCTTCCGTGTACTTTCCCTGTGCGATCAGCCGGATATAGCCCGGCACATCGGTATGCGCAGGGCATGCCCACTGACAGTCCACGACTCTGTGGAAGTAATCGGGATTTTTGGTATCGGTCGGCGGCATCTTGCCGCTGGCGGGAGGAGACGTTGTCACGTCGATTTCCGGATAGATTGTTGCCTTGATCGGCAGCGATCCGGGCCACGCCCGGGCCAAAAAGAGGCGTGATTATACATAGCCGACCCCGAAAGCAAATCGGGATTTCCCGCGATCCGGTCGCGCCGGCCGGCCACTGATTCCATAGCACTCAATTTACTTAATCTCCCGGGGATGTACCGCTGCAGCTCAATTGGCCGGAATCGACCAGAAGCGGGTCCGGTCCGGATCGAAAGCATGGTAAGTCTTGCCGATTGCACGCGGGTCGTCGAGCGCCTGTACGATGAGGCGCGCCAGGTCAGCGCGACGGATCCAGCTCATCGAGCGCGTGTCCTCCGTGAGATATGCACGATCCTGGGCCTCTTTGTCCAGCAATCCGCCCGGACGGATGATCGTGTAATCGAGGCCACTCGTCTGCAGATAATCCTCGGCCTTGGTTTTCTCTTTGATTACCGTATCGAGTATGCGCCGCGCGATCCACGGCGAAGCGTTATAGGAATCACCCGCGCCGATCACGGTGACCAGCACAAATCGCGTGACGCCTGCCGAACGGGCGGCATCTATCGCATTGCGGTTGCCCTCAAAATCCGGTCGCGCACCCTTTACGGCACGGGCCCCGAGCGTCGAAACCACGGCGCGGAACTGACCGCTTGCGAGTGCCGCAGCGATATCCGGCTGATTCATTGCATCGCCGCGCACGACGCGTGCGCCCAGCTGCTCTGCGGCACTGCCATCCGACTCCGGCCGGACCAGCACCGCCACATCGTCGCCCCGCGCGCGCAACAGGCGTACCACCTCAAGACCGGTGGCCCGCGTACCGCCAATAACCAGCACGGCACCGGTACCCGGCGTCGATGACGGTGGATTCAATGCGGCCATTTCCCGCTTGCCCTCGATGCCGGAGATCAGCAGCCAGGCCAGCAGTACAAGGACTACACCGAAAAAAACCGTCATCTTTGGATACCTCATTACCTGTCTGCTCCACCGCAGTCCAGTCGCTGCCCGGCAATCGCGGGCGTGACGCGACCATCCTCATATGCCACCACGCCGTTGACGATCGTCGTAGCGATGGAAGAGCGGAAAGTATCGCCCTCGAACGGCGACCAGCCGCATTTCGACAGCACATCTTCACGACGCACCAGCGTTGGCCGCTTGTGATCGATTAACACGAGATCCGCCCAATATCCCTCCCGGATATAGCCACGCTCGCGAATACCGAACAGATCCGCCACCGAGTGGCTGGTTTTCTCAACGATCAGCTCCAGCGGCAGCGTGCCATCGTGTACATGTTCCAGCAGCATGAGCAACGCATGCTGCACGAGCGGCAAGCCGGAAGGTGCCTTGAAATACTTCTCACTCTTTTCCGCCAGCGTATGCGGCGCGTGGTCGGTGGCAATTACCGCAAGACGCCCGTCGATCAGGCCGCCGAGCAGGGCCTTGCGGTCTGCGGCGCTGCGGATCGGCGGATTGCACTTGATGAGGGCGCCCCTTTCGGCATAAGCACTGTCGTCGAAATGCAGCATGTGGACGCAAACTTCAGCGGTTATCCGCTTGCCGTTGAGGGCCCCCGGTGCAAACAGCTCCAGCTCACGCGCCGTCGACAGGTGCAGCACGTGCAGCCGTGCACCGTGGCGCCGGGCGAGGCTCACTGCAAGTTCAGAGGACTTCCAGGCAGACTCGGGCGAACGGATCTGCGGATGCGCTGAAAACGGCACATCCTCGCCGTACTGCTCCCGGAACCGCGCTTCGTTGGCCTTGATCATCGGCGTGTCTTCGCAGTGGGTCGCAATCAGCATCGGACAGTCGGCAAAGATGCGCTCCAGGGTTTCGGGATCATCAACCAGCATGTTGCCGGTGGACGAACCCATGAACAGCTTCACGGCGCAGCAGTCGCCTGGCCGCAGCGCGCGGATTTCATCGAGATTGTCGTTCGCCGCACCGAAATAGAAGGAGTAGTTGGCATGCGACCGGCCGCGGGCCAGACGGTACTTGTCCATTAGCACCGGGCGGCTCGTGACATTCGGAATGGTGTTCGGCATATCCATGTAGCTGGTGATGCCCCCGGCCACCGCCGCAGCTGACTCGGTGCTGATGGTGGCCTTGTGGGTCAGACCCGGCTCACGAAAATGCACCTGATCGTCGATGAAACCTGGCAGCAGGTATTTCCCGCCCGCATCCAGGATCCGGTCGACCCGCCCCGCCGGAATCTCCCGCGCGACCTTCTCGATACGCCCGCGCCGGACAAGCACATCGCCGGCGACCACCCGGCCTTCATTGCAGATAAGCGCGTTGGTGATCAGCAGGGTCTGGTCATTCATATATAGAGTCGCCTGGACTTCAGTTGCCGGAAAACCGGTCGGTTGCGGTGATCAGTTCGTGCACGATACCCGGCTCGAAGGCCGAGTGCCCGGCATCCGGCACGATGTGTAGCGTGGCTTCAGGCCATGCCTTGTACAGATCCCACGCGCTGGTCATCGGACAGACGATGTCGTACCGGCCCTGGACGATCACCGCCGGAATATGCCGGATCCGGCCGATGTCGCGCAGTATCTGCTCCGGATGCTCCGCAAATGCCTGATTGACGAAATAGTGAGCCTCGATACGCGCAAAGGCCAGCGCGAACTCGTCTGCACCGAAACGCTCCACCGTCGAACCGGCATCCAGCAGATGACTGGTGCTGCCCTCCCAGACTGACCAGATCTTCGCCGCTTCCAGCGCCAGCGCCGGATCCGCCCCCGTCAGGCGGCGATGATAAGCATGCAGCAGGTCGCCGCGCTCGGCGGCCGGTATGAAATTCAGGTAGCGCTCCCAGGCATCCGGAAAGATCTCGCTCGCACCGTACTGGTAAAACCAGGCGATTTCCTTGTCGCGCAGCAGAAAAATGCCACGCAGCACCAGCTCACTGACGCGCTGTGGGTGCTTCTCGGCATAAAAGAGTGCCAGCGTACTGCCCCAGGAGCCGCCGAAGACCAGCCAGCGCTCGATACCAAGTCGCTCGCGCAGGGCTTCGATATCTGCGATCAGATCCCATGTGGTGTTCTCGCGCAGCTCGGCATGCGGCCGGCTGCGCCCGCAACCGCGCTGATCGAGCAGGATGATCCGGTAACGGGCGGGATCGAAGAAACGCCGCGGCGTCGTGTCGCCACCGCCGCCAGGTCCGCCGTGCAGAAAGACCGCTGGCTTGCCCTGCGGGTTGCCACACTGTTCGTAGTAGATCTCGTGCAGACCGGAGACTCGCAGGTACCCCGAATCCCAGGGTTTGAGGGCGGGATATAGTGTCCGCTGCGGTGCTGGTTGCTGCATCTCTGCATTTTGGCATTTTCGCTGTGTATTCGTCGCGGTTAGAATCGCCGCCTTCAAGCTGGACTCAAAAACTCATGCACGTACTTCGTACATTTTTCGCCGCAGCCCTGCTCTGCCCCCTGCCGGGCTGGTCCGCACCGGTCGCGCCAGCAGATATTCCCTTCACAGTCCGGCAACTCGGCAACGGCCTGACGGTGGTGGTGCACGAAGACCACAAGGCACCGATCGTTGCGGTGAATGTCTGGTACCACGTGGGTTCGAAGAACGAGGCGCCGGGACGGACCGGATTTGCGCACCTCTTCGAGCACCTGATGTTTCAGGGTTCGGAAAACCTGAAGGGCGAGTATCTCAACACGCTGCAGGAACTCGGTGCCACCGATCTCAACGGCTCAACCTTTTTCGACCGCACCAACTATTTCCAGACCGTGCCGAAAAACGCGCTTGATACCGCACTCTGGCTCGAATCCGACCGCATGGGCCACTTCAAGGGTTCGATCACCCAGGCCAAGCTCGACGAACAGCGCGGCGTGGTACAGAACGAAAAGCGTCAGGGCGACAACCAGCCCTATGGCAAGGTCTTCGAACTGATACTGAAACAGCTGTTCCCGCCGGACCACCCCTACTCCTGGGAAGCCATCGGCTCGATGGATGACCTCAACTCCGCCAGTCTCGATGATGTGCGTCACTGGTTTGAAACCTGGTATGGCCCGAACAATGCGGTGATCGTGATCGCCGGCGATGTCAGCAGCGAAGAGGCTTTTGCCAGGGCTGAAAAGTATTTCGGCGATATCCCGCCAGGACCGTCAGCGACGCGTCTGGAGGAATGGATTCCCGAACATCCGCTGCCGCGCCGGCAGAAGATGCAGGACCGCGTTGCGCAGGCACGCATCTATCTGTCCTGGACCGGTCCGCGCTGGGGCACGCGCGACGCTCACCAGCTGGAACTCGCCGCCGCGGTACTCGCCGGCGACAAGAATTCACGGCTTTATCAGCGCCTGGTCTACAAGGATCAGCTGGCTTCTGACGTCGAGTTCGGTCCGCTGGCCCTGGAAATCGCCGGTATCACTTATCTCCAGGCATCTGCACAGCCAGGCGTCAGCCTCGCCAGAATCGAAAGCGCAATCGATGAAGAGCTCGAGCGCTTCCGTCGCGAAGGGCCCACCGCCAGGGAACTGGAGCGGATCAAGACGCAGCAGCGCGCGGGATTTCTGCGCGGCATCGAGAAAGTCGGCGGTTTTTCGGGCAAGTCCGGCGTACTGGCAGAGAGCATGGTCTACGGTGGCCAGCCTGATGCCTGGAAGCAGGCGCTTGCGGATGGCCAGGCGGCAACGGCGGCAGACCTCAGCGCAGTGGTGAAGAAGTGGGTCACGAATGCACCGTTCGTCCTTGAGGTTACGCCGGCAGAACAGCTCAAGGCTGCGGATACGGGTGCAGACCGCAGCAGCATGCCGATGCCGGTGGGCGAAACGCCGGTCAGCTTCCCGGCTTTCGAGCGTGCAACGCTCAGCAACGGGCTCCGGCTCATCGTCGTTGAACGACCGGAAGTGCCGGTGGTCGGCATCAAGCTGATGCTGGACGCGGGCTTTGCAGCAGACCAGTTCGCTCGCCCCGGCACGGCGAACCTCGGCATGTCCATGCTCGACGAGGGCACGAAGACGCGCGACACGCTGCAGATCAGCGAACAACTGGCCATGCTTGGCGCCAGTTTGAGCGCTGGCTCAGGCCTCGATTCGTCGTCCGTCAGCCTGTCAGCCCTCGCCGACAATCTGGATCCCTCGCTGGATATCTTTGCCGATGTGGTCCTCAACCCGGTATTCCCCGACAAGGAACTCGAGCGGGTACGCAAGAACTACCTTGCGGCACTCAGCCAGGAGAAGACCCAGCCGACCTCGATGGCACTGCGCGTGTTGCCCAAGCTGCTGTTTGGTGCGGGCCACGCCTATGCGCAGCCACTCACCGGCACCGGCACCGAAGCCACCCTGAAGGCGCTGAGCCGTGAGGATCTGGTGAAATTCCATCAGACCTGGTTCCGGCCGAATCACGCCACGCTGATCGCCGTCGGTCCGGTCTCGGTGGGAACGCTGAAGCCAAAGCTCGAACAGCTGTTTCACAACTGGCAGCCGGGCGAGATTCCGGCCAAGCGTATCGGTTAGGTCAGTCCGGAACCGGGACACGTGCTCTACCTGGTCGACAAGCCAGGCGCCGAACAGTCGGTGATCTTTGCCGGCCAGCTGATTCCGCCACGCTCCACCCCGGACGACATCGCCATCGAGGCCATGAATGACGTGCTGGGCGGGCAGTTCACGGCGCGACTCAACATGAATCTGCGCGAAGAAAAGCACTGGTCTTACGGCGCCTACAGCCTGGCCTATGACGCCCGCGGGCAACGGCCCCTGCTTGCCTATGCCGCTGTCCAGGCAGACAAGACCGCCGAGTCGCTCGGCGAGATCCGCAAGGAGATCACCGATATCGCCACCGACAGGCCGGCGACCGCTGATGAGGTTGCGCTGGTAAAACGCAGTAATACGCTGTCCTTGCCAGGCCAGTGGGAAACCGGCAGTGCGGTACTCGGCTCGATCAGCAAACTGGTTGAATTCGGTCTGCCGGATAATTACTGGGCAACGTACGCCGATGCAGTACGCAGCCTCACACCGGAGCAGGTCAACCAGGCGGCGCGCGACTATCTGCAGCCCGGGAATCTGGTCTTCGTGGTGGTCGGTGACCGCGCGGTGATCGAGCCCGGACTCAAGAAACTCGGCTTTGATTCCATACAGCTCGTGGATACCGATGGCGACCTGCTTTGAGGGCTGAACGGCGCCCGCGATTCTATGGCTGGTATATCGCCAGCTGCTGCCTGGTCGTCTTTTTCTTTACCAATGGCCTGTCGCTCTATGTGCCGCAAAACCTGTTTCCGCGGTTCATGGAAACCTTCGACGCCACACCGGCCGAAGTCAGCCGCACGACTGCCATAAGCTTTGCGCTTGCCGGTGTCATTGCACCCTTCGTCGGCGCGGCGATCGACCGTCTCGGCGTAGTGCGCGTGATTCGTACCGGGCTGATAGTGCTGGCACTCACCTTCACTGCCTATCCCTTTGCGCAGAGCCTGCAGCAACTCTATGTGCTGCACGCGGCCATCGCGGTCGGCCTGGTGTTTGCCGGCCTGATGCCGAACGTCGTGCTGCTGTCGAACTGGTTCATCACCAGGCGCGGCACCGTGGTAGGCCTGCTGGTGGCCGGCTCCAGCCTGGCTGGAGCAACACTGCCAGTATCCATCGCGTCACTGGTCAATGACCCGGCGCTGGGCTGGCGAGTGGGTTTCGGTGTACTCGCCGCAGCATTCTGGCTGTTTGCCGTGCTGCCCGGATTCCTGGTGCTGCGCGAATCGCCGCGTAGTGTCGGCCAGTTTCCTGACGGTGCGGAAGCTGCACCGTCAGGCACTACTGACGGCGAAACGCTGCGCGAAGGCGTGCCCTTTGCCGACGCACTGCGTTCGCGAACGCTCTGGTGTCTGGCCGTTGGCTCAGCCAGCATCTGGTTTTCGATCCAGGCCATCACCAGCCAGTTCACCATCTATCTGGAAAAGGACGCAGGCTTCCAGCCTGTGAACGCCACCCAGCTCTACTCGTTGCTGCTCGCCTGCAGCGTGGCCGGAAAATTCCTGTTCGGTGCGATCAGCGACCGTTTCACGAAGCGCAGCATGATGCTCGTCGCCAGCATTGTCCTGCTGGCGGGCTGCCTGCAACTGTTCAGCATGGAGGACGGCGTGCCGGTCCTGACGCAGGATCACCTGCGACTGGCCGCATTTGCGATCGTGTTTGGCCTCGGCTTCGGCGGCAGCTTCACGCTCATTCAGCTGGTCACCGTCGAGAGCTTCGGACAGCTGGCGCTCGGCCGCATACTCGGCGTGATCATTTTCATCGACACCATGGGTGGCGCGCTGGGCACGCTGCTCGCCGGGCAGATCCGCACCACCAGCGGCGATTATTTTCTGTCGTTTTCAGTTGTGACCGTGGTCGCTATGATTGCGGTTCTGAACGTACTGATGATCCCGGCAGTGGCACGATCAGGATCGGAGCGATGATCAGGGCAGAAGGACTCAGCAGGAATTACGGACCACTCAGGGCCGTTGACGACATTTCGTTCAGCGTGCGCCCCGGCGAAGTGCTGGGTTTTCTGGGGCCAAATGGTGCCGGCAAGACCACCACAATGCGCATGCTGGCGGGCTTCGTGCCGGCCAGCGCCGGTTACGCAGAAATTTGCGGTTTTCGCATCGACAGCCAGCCGCTTGAAGCCAAGCGGCTGATCGGCTACCTGCCCGAAGGCGCGCCGTCCTATGGCGAAATGGCCCCCGGCGAGTTTCTGCAGTTCATCGGCCGGATCCGGGGCCTGAGTGGTGCGGCACTCCGAAGCCGCATCGACGAGGTATGCGCGCGGCTGCAGCTCGGCCCGGTACTGAAGCAGCCGATAGAAACACTGTCAAAGGGCTTCCGGCGTCGTGTAGGGCTCGCCCAGACCATCCTGCATGACCCGCCGGTGCTGATTCTCGACGAGCCGACCGACGGGCTCGACCCGAACCAGAAACATGAAGTCCGTGAACTCATCAACGCGATGGCTGCCAGGAAAATCATCGTCATCTCCACGCACATTCTCGAAGAGGTGGATGCGGTCTGCACGCGGGCGATCATCATCGCCAGGGGGCGGATCGTGGCCGATGAGACTCCCGAAACGCTGATCCACCGCTCCCGTTATCACAATGCGGTAACCATCCGCCTGGCGCGTAGCGCCGATCTTGCCGCCGTGACTGATGACCTGCGACGGCTGTCGGAAGTCGATCACATCGAGGTCGACGAGCATGAGTATTCGGTTACCGCTTTCCCGAAATCCGGCGCTGCGCTGCTGACCGTGATCGGCGATCTGGCTGGCGCCCGCCGCTGGCCGCTGGAAAACCTGCGCCTTGAAGCAGGCCGGCTCGACGAGGTCTTCCGCAGCATCACCACAGACGAGGCAGCGTGATGGGGCCCATCCGCATCATCGCCGGCCGTGAACTGCGCAGCTACTTTGCCACGCCGCTCGCCTATGTATTCATCGTGATCTTTCTGGCGATGATGGGCGTCTTCAGCTTTTATTTCGGCGGTTTCTATGAACGCGGGCAGGCTGACCTGACGCCTTTCTTCAATTTCCACCCCTGGCTCTATCTGTTTCTGGTCCCGGCCATTGCCATGCGTCTCTGGGCAGAAGAGCGAAAGAGCGGCAGCATCGAACTGTTGATGACCCTGCCGGTGACCATGTGGCAAGCGGTGCTGGGCAAGTTTCTGGCCGCATGGCTGTTTATCGCGGTCGCTCTCACCCTCACCTTCCCGATCTGGCTCACGGTCAACTACCTCGGCGATCCGGACAACGGCGTCATCGTTGCCGCCTACCTCGGCAGCCTGCTCATGGCCGGCGGCTTTCTGGCCATCGGCGCCTGTATTTCGGCGGCCAACCGCAACCAGGTCGTCGCCTTCATCGTGACCGTGGTGATCTGCTTCCTGTTCATGCTGGCCGGCTTTCCGCTGGTGCTGAACTTCTTTTCGGGCTGGCTGCCGATCGCGGTTCTCGACGCGATCTCGGGGCTGTCGTTCCTCACCCATTTCAACTCGCTCAGCAAGGGTGTGCTGGATATCCGCGATGTCCTTTACTTCTTGCTGGTGATCGCGGCCTGGCTGTACGCCAACGCGATCGTGCTCGACCTCAGGAAGGCGGACTAGACGATGAACGGGGATCGTACCGGCGACCGTCGGAAGCCCTTGTTTGGCCGGCTGGGGCTGGTGGCACTCGCCCTCAGCTTTGTGGTGGGCGTGTCGCTGATCAACAGCGTGTTCCGTGGTGTGCAGGTGGACCTCACCGAGAACCGGCTCTATACCCTGTCGGAGGGCACCGGCAAGATCCTCGGCAAGATCGCCGAACCAGTGCACCTCTATCTGTTCTGGTCCGACAAGGCCACAGCCAACATTCCGGCACTCCGCACCTATGCCGGGCGCGTCCGCGAGATGCTCGAAGCCTTTGCTGCCCGCTCGGACGGCAAATTGATCCTGCAGGTCATCGATCCGCTGCCGTTTTCCGAAGAGGAAGACCGGGCGAGCGGCTTTGGCCTGCGCCCCATCAATGCCGGCAACAGCGCCGATCCGATCTATCTCGGCGTCGCCGGCACCAACAGCGTGGG
>CAYJPG010000029.1:0-24703 GCA_964371995.1 uncultured Chromatiaceae bacterium
GGTGTACTGCAGGTTGAGCGCGTCGGGCTGCCGGACGTCCATGCAGCTCTGGGTTTCGTGCCAGGCGAAATGCAGGGACACGGTATTGGAGGTCCTGCAGAGGACGGGCTTCATGTGCTGTTTGGCGGCAGATGGCGGCATACACGTTCCAGGTGGCGGCTGGTGGGAACTGCGCGGAAAGTCTAATGATAAGCAAATTGTACTTAGACATACATATGATTATCATGTCATTATCATTCACGGATCCTGAAGGCGGACACTGGTTGTGGCTCTGGAAGAACGCACTGCGCGCCTGACCATCCTTATTGATCCGCGCAAGAAGGGGGTCTTCGACCGCCTCTGCGCAGAGGAAGACACTACGCCGTCCCAGGTCGTGCGCCACCTTATTCGCACCTATATCGAAGACCGGACGGGCAGCGCCTGGACACCGGATTCCGACCAGGTGACTACCCCAACCGACCGATGAGCGCCCTGACCCCGGAGAGACTTGTACCGATGAAGACCTTCACACCCGCCACCATCAACGCACCAGCCGGCCTGAACCATGCCGCGCTCAAGGACTGGGTGGCGGAAGTCGCCAACCTTACCCGGCCCGATCGCATCCACTGGGCCGACGGCTCCCAGACCGAGTACGACCGATTGTGCGCCGAGATGGTGCAGACGGGAATGTTCGTCAAGCTCAATCCCGAGCTCCGCGGGAATTCCTTCCTGGCCCGCTCGGATCCTAGCGACGTGGCGCGGGTCGAGGATCGGACCTTCATCTGCTCGGCGCGGCGTGAAGATGCCGGTCCCACCAACAACTGGGAAGAACCGGCGGTCATGCGCACGACCCTGCGTGGCGTGTTCGACGGCTGCATGCAGGGACGGACGATGTACGTCATTCCCTTCTCGATGGGCCCGCTCGGCAGTCCCATTGCACACATCGGCGTCGAGATCTCGGACAGTCCCTATGTGGTCGTCAACATGCGGACCATGACGCGCATGGGCTCGGCGGCGCTGGATATTCTTGGCAACGATGGCCGCTTCGTCCCCTGCATTCATTCCGTCGGCGCGCCGCTCGCGCCCGGACAAGAGGACAGCCGCTGGCCCTGCAATCGCACCACAAAGTACATCGTGCACTTCCCCGAAACCCGGGAGATCTGGTCCTACGGTTCCGGTTACGGCGGCAACGCGCTGCTCGGCAAGAAGTGCTTCGCCCTGCGTATCGCTTCCAGCATGGCTCGCGATGAGGGTTGGCTGGCCGAGCACATGCTGATTCTCGGTGTGCAGAGCCCGACGGGCGAGAAGACCTACGTGGCGGCGGCCTTTCCATCGGCGTGCGGAAAGACCAACTTCGCGATGCTGATTCCACCCCGCGCCCTGAACGGCTGGAAGGTGACGACCGTCGGCGACGACATCGCCTGGATCAAGCCAGGCAAGGATGGCCGCCTTTACGCGATCAATCCCGAAGCGGGGTTTTTCGGCGTGGCCCCGGGCACTTCTGAAGCCACCAATTTCAATGCCATGGCGACCTTGAAGGAAAACGTCATCTTTACCAACGTTGCCCTGACTGACAAAGGCGATGTGTGGTGGGAAGGCATGACCAAGGCACCGCCTGAGCACCTGATTGACTGGACCGGCCAGGACTGGACACCGGAAATCGCGAAGCAAACCGGGCGCAAGGCCGCACACCCCAATTCCCGCTTCACCGCGCCGGCGAGCCAGTGCCCCGCCATCGATCCCGAGTGGGAGAACCCGGCAGGCGTGCCGCTCGCCGCCTTCATCTTCGGTGGGCGCCGAGCGACCACCGTGCCGCTGGTTTACGAAGCTTTCAACTGGAACTTTGGCGTGTACATGGCAGCGACCCTGGGTTCCGAAACCACGGCCGCAGCAGCGGGCAAGCAGGGTGTCGTGCGCCGCGATCCTTTCGCCATGCTGCCCTTTTGCGGCTATCACATCGGCGACTACTTCAATCACTGGCTGACGATGGGCCGGCAGGTCGACAACAAGCCGCGCATCTTCTGCGTGAACTGGTTTCGCATGAACGACAGGGGCGAGTTCCTGTGGCCGGGGTTCGGCGACAACATGCGCGTACTCAAGTGGATTGTCGAACGTGTGCACGGCCGGGCCGGCGCCCGGGAGACCGATCTCGGCTGGATGCCGGCCTTCGAGGATCTCGACTGGTCAGGCAGCAGCGTCAGTCGTGAAGACTTCGAGCCTCTGACCGAGATCGATGCCGGCGCGTGGCATCGCGAACTGCAACAGCACGCGGAGTGGTTCACCAGACTCGGGCAACAGGTTCCGCGGCAACTGGCGGTCAAGCACGAGTCACTCACACTCCGCCTGCTGCGCGAACAGACGGCCAGCTGAGCGCGGATCAGTTTCCGCACCTCCCGTTATGCCGAAGAGCGACCAGTTCAAACTCATCCGCACTGGCAGCGTGCGTGCCACCACCGGCCGTGGGGGACGGTCCGGGCGCTATGCGGAAAGTGAAGCCGTCGTGGTGCCCGACGTCGACGACCAGGGACTCGGTCCGTTCACCGAAGACGACCTGCATGCCCTCGCCCAGCGACTGCAAAACCCCCGGTGGACCCGCGGCACGCGAAACATCTACGGACTCGAGGGCCTGCTGACTGCCCTGCTCGTGTTGCCACTGGGCCTCCGACTCGGGGCCTGGCTGCCGCTGGTATGGAACGACGGCGGCTGGAAAGTGCCGGCCGCGCTGCAGGGCGCGGAGGACTCCCGCGAGTTCCTGGACCTGACGATCGGCTTCATGCGGCACCTCGACAGGGGCTTCTGCGCGACCCCGCCGCGCTTCGACTCCTCAATCGATATTCTGGCAGGCCGTTGTGACCTGACGGCGGTGAACTCCCAGAATGCCTGGACACAGGGATTTGGTCTCGCCGTGAGCGAAGTCCGCTTCCATGACATGCCCCTTGATCCCGAGGCGCAGAACAGCCTTGTCGCTATAGCGAAGCTGCTTCAACCGTCATCAGGCGCCATCGAGCCGGACCGGAAAGCGCATGAGACGCTCCGGCAAGCGGTCTTGACGCTGGCAAGAACGCGGACGTCTCGCGGTCCACTCGGGCCGCTGATCTGACGTCTTTGTATATCCTTGACACTTAGCTACGCCCCGCGATCACGCGGCCCAAGGAAGAACCAAAGAATCAGGCCCAGCACGGGCAGCAGCAGCACTGCGACTATCCAGATCAGCTTCTTCTCGTTCGAAACAGAGCTCTGGAAGATATTGATAATTGCCCAAACATCTCCGATCAGTATCAGGAGACCCAAAAGGCCGTTGTATCCGAAATTCATCATTGTGGTTCCTTCCCCGTTCAGTGGGAGCCGTCGATGCCTGACGTCCGATGTCTGCACACCTTAACAGGTCGATGCAGAACTGACGGACCGGCCTGTTGACTCTCGCAAGGGACAACCGACACTCGAAACGTCGGCTACTCAGAGGTCATTCCTGGCACCCACCCCGCTCCGTGAGAAAGGTACTGCGCAGATCGCCTGAGCGTTTATTGTGCTGTCCATCCGCCATCAATCACAAGCTCGGATCCCGTCACAAATGAAGCTTCATCACTGGCAAGGTAGACAACACCGTACGCAACATCTTCCGGCCTTCCCAGTCTGCCAAGCGGATGCATCCCGGCCATCGCCGCCTTTATGCCATCGAGGCTGCTTGATTCTGTCAGGCCCATCTTGATCCAGGTTTCGATAATTTCCTGTGCCATGGGCGTATTGATTAACCCGGGGTGCACGGAATTGACCCTGATTTTCAGGCCTTTGCGGGCAAATTCGATAGCCATGGCCTTGGCCAACTGACGTAAGGCTCCCTTGCTGGTGTTGTAAGCACACTGATCGGGAACGGCCACCATTCCCATTACCGACGACATCAATATGACACTTGCGCTTGCGTCTGGAGTTGCACTGCCCGCGGCCCCAAGTGCCTTAAGTAGTGCCTTCGTGCCGATAAAGGCAGCTTCTACATTGACAGCCTGCACGCGGCGCCAGCGTTCAATGTCGAGTTCACTAAACGGCGAAACACCCTCTATCCCGGCGTTGTGAACGAGAATATCGAGCTGTGGCAGTTGTCTTGCCACGGCATCCCAATCTGCCTGCCCGGTCACGTCAAGCTTTGCCGCAACTGCCCTGCCTCCGGACCGGTTGATATGGTCTGCGCAGGCCTCGGCAGCCATGACATCCAGATCAGTTACCCAAACATGAGCACCTTCCAGGGTAAGTCGAAGCGCAATGGCCTCTCCAATTCCACGCCCTGCCCCGGTAACCAGTGCCGTCTTTCCTTCAAGCCGCAGCACCTATGTCAGTCCTTTTTCCTCATTGAAAATGAGCTGCCATGGGTTGCTTGACAAGAGCCTAGAAGGAATACCGACCACTTAAGTACCATTCACGATCGCGTGCAAAAAGACTCTCATAATTGCCGAAGTTCGGTTGAATGTAGCCAGTTATCATGTAGCGCTCGTCCGTCAGATTGGTAACGCCCACAATTACCTGGAAGCTGTCTGCCGGCGTGTGCCAGGCAATATTGGCGTTCACCAGGTGATAGCCATCCTGCTTGATTTCCGGTGAATTCAGCGCGTTGTTGTAGAAGGATGACCGGTAAGACCAGTCGATACGGGGCACAATCGAGCCGTTGCTGCCAATATAAATGTCCTTGGAAATCGCCGCGCTCAAGGTCCAGTCCGAAATGCGCTGGAACTTGCTATCGAGCGTTATGCCAAGCGCACCTTCATCAACTTTCTTGTATTCGGGGTCAAGATAACCAACTCCGCCCTCGATCAGCCATCCGCCTCCCGGGGCTGCCGTAAGCTCAAGCTCAAATCCGTTGATCTCTGCTTCGGCCGCATTTTCCGTGAACGGCCCGACCCGCGATAAATTGCTGATCAACAATTGCAGGTCATCGTACTTGGTATGAAATACCGCGCCATTGAGGCGCAACCTGTTGTCGAAGCCTGAAAACTTGAACCCGGCTTCATAAGCCTTGACGAATTCGGGATCAAAGGTAGGGATGGACGGCTCCGGTGGAAAAACCCGCTGTGTAAAACCACCGGATTTAAAGCCTTCCGAATAAGTGACGTAGGCCATGAAATCATCGGTCACCTGATAGGAAAGGTTAAGCAGTGGCGTCCATTGGCTGATGTCATTCGCTGCCTTCTCGTATGGAAGAATGCGTGTTCCCTCCGGGAACGGAAAGATCGAGGGTGGCACGTTGACCGCCGTGATCACCGAGTCTGGCAGAAAGGTCTTGTCATCCTCGGTATAGCGCATTCCCCCCGTCAGCTTGACTTTCTCGGTAATGGCAAAGGTTGCTTGACCGAACGCAGCCCATGACTTGCTGTGAACCTTGCCGCCACTCAGGAAGTTTGCAACAGTGAATTCAAGGCGATTGACGTTGTCGGCATCTTCTTCGAAATAATACAGGCCGCCAATCCACTCAAGCCTGCCTCCCAAGGAGTCTCCAATGAACTGCAGTTCCTGACTGAACTGAGTCTGGTCCAGGCTGTCCCACACGTGGCCGATTACCAGAGGAGATTCGTCGATATCGCGCGCAAAGGTACTATCAAGTTCCCGGTAAGCCGTAATCGATTTGATCGATACCGAACCCAGCTTCCAGTCGGCAGTCAGGTTAACGCCCCACAGGTTAAGGTCCGAGAAATGTGCTGCCGTCCCTCCATTTATATTTTCATCTCCCTGGATAAAGCGAGTGTTGTAACAACTCGAAACATTCAGATTCTCAGGCTCGAAGCAACTGAATGGGTCGCCCAGTGCCAACACGTTATTTAGCGCCATGAAGGTATCAACGTAGCCCGGTTGATCAGGCATGATCAAGGCTGTCGTCACCATGGGCGCGCCATTATTGTTCTCATGGGTGCCGTCAAATGAAAGATTAAACTCCAGATCATCAGAGGCCAGCCAGCGGAGAGCCACCTGACCGGCTGTTGTCTCTTCATCCCCCAGGTCTTTGCCGTCAAAGGGACGGGTTACGTAACCGTCGCGATTGAAAGTCCCGATAGAAACACGGGAGAAAACGGTTTCTGACAGGGGCATGTTAACGGTGCCGCGGAAATCCACGCGGCTTGAACTACCCACGGTAAGTTCAGCTTTGCCACCTGGAATCTCATCCGGCTTCTTCGTGGTGACACTGATGGCGCCACCAACCGTGTTGCGGCCGAAAAGCGTCCCCTGCGGTCCCCGCAGTACCTCGACCCGCTCGACATCGACAAGATCCAGTATGGAGCCCACCGATCGTGCAACATAAACACCGTCCACATAAAGACCGACACCAGGTTCGACTGTTGGCACGAAATCGTTTTGCCCGATGCCCCGGATGTAGATGGCCGCTGAAGCACTTGATCCACCTTCACCAGGATTGCTTTGATAAGTCAGGTTTGGAGTGAAGTCTGCGATCTGGTCGATTTTGGTAACGCCTCTATAGTCGAGGCCCTCACCCGTAAATGCCGTTATCGAGATGGGCGCGCTTTGAAGTCCTTCCTCCCGCTTGCGAGCGGTGACCGTAACCTCTTCAAGCGCGGACGTTGCCGAATATTCCCGTGCCGACTTGCTCTGCTCATCAGCAAAGACATCCCCGCATACGGCGCTGCCAAGCGCTAACGCGGCAAGGCTTATGGCATGTGAAGTGCGAACAGCCCTCATATCCTGATCCTCCAGTGTTTCCCCATTGTCCTGAGCGTCTGGAACTGGCAACGCACAAGGCCCTGACGCGCCTCAGCACATTTCAGGATGCGCTTGCAATTAGTGGTTAGTTAGCTGTTGGTGACAACCACCCGAATGGGTAGTTGTGGGCGGGTCGCTGGTATCTATAGCGTTCCATAGAGTCACTTTGGCAATGCAAGGAGCGGAACGATGGAGAGGAACGAACCGATTGAGCAATACATGGCTCTGGCATTGCAGCCCGTCATACGCGGCGCCCATAAACGCGAAGATATTTCAGTCAACATCGAGCACATCGCCGAATTGTCATTTGCGGCAATATGGTTGAGTGACATTGACCTTCCCGTGCGCCTGCTCGCCATCCCGGAAGGAGCCCTGCAGGGATTTACTGACGAAATCTTCGACTGGGACCATGAATACTATGTTGAGCATATGGCCATCGACATTCCAGGACCCGAAACGAAGGCCCTGGGAAAACTGGCGATGGAATGCAATACCTACATCATCGCCCAGGCCAAGGCTCGCCATCCGGAATTCCCCAACCGCTTTTTCAATACGGCATTCATCATCAATCCCAAAGGCGAAGTCATCCACACGCACTACAAGCTCCAGGTCTTCGCAAGGGAGCATTCAACCGTTCCGCATGACGTATGGGAGAAGTGGACGCAGATTTACGGGACAGGACTGGATGCGTTCTATCCGGTAGTCGACACTGATATCGGGCGACTTGGCTGCGTGATATGCATGGAAGGCAGCTATCCGGAAACCGCTCGTGGCCTTGCAATGAACGGCGTCGAGATCATCTATCGCCCCAGTTATCCTGAACCATATGTCGCCAATGGACTATGGGAAATCCAGAATCGGGCCAGGGCCCTGGACAATACTGCTTTTGTCATTGCGCCCAACCCCGCTTCCTACTATCCCATGCCGGATACCAAGGTTGCGCTGGATACCTTTGGTGGCAAATCCATGATCGTGGGCTACCAGGGACAGATAATCTCATGTCACGAGGCAGGCGGGACGGCATCCTATGCCGGCGGCATTATCGATATCGAGGCATTGCGTCAGTACCGCGCGCGGTCACTGTGGGGCAATTGGCTCAAGGATCTTCGCACCGAACAGTTTCGTTTGATTTACGACCAGCCGTCCTATGAAAGTAACAACTGCCTGAGTAAGCCACCGCTCAAACATGCTGAGAACGACAAGCTGTTTCGCGCTGCCGTTGACCGCATGCACAGCCGTGGCATTTGGAAGAAGCCGGCATATCTGAAAGATCAGACGAATAAGTGATAACGCTGGCAGGCAACGTCAGACCTGGCCGTGCAGAATCCAGGTCAGTTCCGCCCGTCCACTCACGCCAAAGTGGCTGAAAAGCCGCCGTAAATGATCCTTGACGGTGTTCTCGGAAATACCCAGTTCGCGGGCAATGAGTTTGTTGCTGTATCCCCGTACCACCAGGTCAAGTACCGAATGCTGGCGCGTTCCAAGACCATTCAAGGGATTATTCTGGACACTATCTGCTGGCGCCAGGCGCATAACAACCGTCATGAAATTGCTGCTACCGGCAACGCCGAATGTACATAATTTTGCTATCGCAGTCTGGTTTTCCAGGATCTCACGCTCTACTGAAGGCAAGCCCTGAGTACGCAATATCTTGATAGCAAAGGCAATGCTCCGCTCCAGATCCTCGATCGCCAGGCAGGGATGTATCGATGCGGGAACAATGTCCGTGTCCAGCACCACGCCAGCACTATCAGAAAAAATATAGTTGATACCCTGGCCATTTCCCGCCTTGGAAAAACGGATGGCCGACCGCGGGGCATTACAAGACGAATCCGTCCCGCGTTCCAATAACAGTCGAGCGGAAATCAACTTGCATAGTGAATCGAGGTTACCAACATCTGTTGAAGCAAACGGTCCGTATTTTTCCTCGCGGGCAAAATTCAATGTAGCGATCATGCGATCCTCGTTCCAGATTGCACCTTGCAAGCTGTATTGAAGGTTCCAGCATTTCATGAACCTCGCCAAAGGATGACGCACCCATCCTTCAAAACCCAACAACGAAACCCCGTCCATTGCGTGACGGCGCCTTAACAGGTGCAGGAAGATCGGGTCGCGGTTTCTGAAATCCTCGTATCCTTTCAGAAACCCCCGCGCCGGGTGGGAGACCAGGGTTGCATTTGGACGCAGATGTTCATCAAGCAGATAGAGCCCGCACAAATCTGCGTTCAGGTAATTTTGCAAATCACGAACAGGGGTGGTGTTTTTGCCGCTAAATCCGCATTTGTGAGCGTCAAGAACGACGCCGACGATCAACTGGGAGAGGCCCTCAAGATCGGCGTTTCGCGGGAGATCCACCATAAACGCATATCCCCGTCAAATGAGCATATTAGGTGCTGATCGTACCATGGGACCTTTTATTTATTCGCGTATTGGCGACTCGTGCCGACGATTTCCCGGGTAAGTTCGCTGTGGCGTTTTCGGCAAGTGGCGGTAGCAGAATTTGGCCAGTGAGCGCGCGAGACCACCGTACCGGGATGATGCGAATAGCATCATGCCACTATCTTCATGGATCCAAACGGACGAATATACGGAAGCGATCCGTATCAGCATGTAACGACGCGTTGACCTCAGGTAACGAGGCGAGGTAATTGCCATGAATAACACGATAAGTTTTCACGATGCGATGTTTTCCGCTACCGGCTGGATACTGATCTGGTTCTACTGGCTGGGGATGGCGATGGTCGTCACGCCGGTAGCGCTGGCATTTTCAAAGGCCACGCGTCGCGATGCGTTGATCGTATTGCTGACCAATATCGTTGTGGTCGCTTCCATGGGCTGGCTGTATGAACAGATGGGCTATGTTCGGCTGCTGGGCATCGTGCATGTGATTTTGTGGACGCCGCTGCTTGTCTATCTCTTCCGTCGCGCGAAAAACAACGAAATCACATTATTTTTCCGGTTGGTCATCTGGCTGTTTGTGGCGTCACTGGCAGTGTCTTTGGCCTTCGATTACGTTGATGTTGCGCGCTATCTGCTGGGTGAGCGTGCCAGCATGATCTAGTGATTGTGGCCTTGCTGATCGAGACAGCTGATCGATACAAGGCTGACCTTAAGGCGGCTACTTGGAAGGTGAATGCTCCAGACGTTCCGCGAGCCACACCTTGATGATTGATTGTCGGGTAACGCCCAGGCGACCAGCCTCCTGATCCAGTCGCTCGACCATCCACGTCGGAAAATCGACATTGACTCGCTTCTGCGCCTGGCCGGGACGCCGGGCTTCAGCAAGATTAAGCGCCGCTGCGACGCTTTTGCCAGCGTCAAAATCACGATCAAATTTATTGGCTTTCATATAGTGCTACCTCATCAGCGCGAGACCGCCGTACCGAGGTGATACGAATGGCACAACGGTATAGAAACTATACCAGCCGATCAATTCACACCCGCCATTTTAAGACATTGATTTATGCCACTACTGGTGGCAGTATAAATCCATGAGCACAAGCAATCCCGCCAAGAACCTCTCCCTGGACCAGCTCTGCATCCTCGCCGAGCTGCCGCGCAGGACGGTGCGGTACTACATCCAGATTGGCCTGGTCGACCGCCCTATTGGCGAGACCCGGGCCGCTTACTACACGGATGAGCACCTCCAGCAGCTACTGACCATCCGCAAGTGGACGGATGCGGGGCTCTCGCTGGAACGGATCCGCGAGTTGCTGGAGGGGGCGGATCCGGCGGTGCCACCACCCCTGCCCCGCAAGGCGGGGTCTGTGGAGGTGATGAGCCACCTGATCGTGACGGATGGCGTGGAACTGGTCATCGAGCCCGGACGGGCCGGGCTAAAACCGGAGGAGGTACGGAAGCTGTTCAAGAAAGTGCTGGCGGCATATGGCGACATCATCAAGGAGCAGGGCAAATGAGCACGAAAGCGGCGATTCTGAAGTCGGTAGACGGCGCAGAGGTACCACTGCGGAGCGTGTCGGCCAGCGGCCGGTTGAACGGCCTGCTGTTCGAGCTGACCGTCGAGCAGAGCTACGAGAACACCGGCAAGAACAACATCGAGGCCGTCTACACCTTCCCTGTTCCGCACCATGCCGTGCTGCTGGGACTGGACCTGGAAATTGGCGAGCGGAAGCTGTCCGGTATCGCGGTACGCAGAAAGGCTGCCAGCGAACGCTATGAAGAGGCGATCGATGAGGGCAACACGGCTGCGTTACTGGAGCAGGCCGGCGATGGCCTCTACACCCTGAGCCTTGGCAACCTGCTGGCCGGTGAGCGCGCGGTGATCCGCTACCGTTATGCCGAGCTGCTCAACCGGCACGAGGACTACCTCCGCCTGTGCGTGCCCACGGTGATCGCGCCGCGCTACGGGGATGCCACGTCTCACGGTCTGCAAGCGCACCAGGTCCCCGGTGTGGATCTGCTTGCCAGTTACCCCTTCTCACTCAGCATCGATGTGCTCGGCGACCAGGCTGGTGCGGCGCTCAGTTCGCCCACGCACCTGATCGCAGTCAGCAGCATCGAGGGCGGAAAACGCATCGTCCTCGGCGCCGGCGCGGTGCTCGATCGCGATTTCATTCTGCAACTGACCGGTGCCGTCACCGCTTCGGCCAGCGTCACGGCACGCAATGGCGACGGTTACGTGAGCCTCGTGAGTCTCGATCCGCAGCTGCGGGAAGAAACGCCGCGCTCCCTGCGCCTGAAACTCGTCGTGGACTGCTCGGGTTCCATGAGTGGTGACAGCATTGCCCAGGCACGTCGTGCGCTGCTTGCGGTGCTCGGTCGCCTGACGCCGGCCGATGCCCTCAGCCTGACGCGCTTCGGCTCGAACTTCGAGCACCTGACCGCACCCGGTGCAGATGTGCCCGGCGAAGCGCCCCGATCGTTGCTGAACCGGATCCGCGGCAAGTCGGCAGCACCGGGAGCGGGAGGCGTGATGGCCATCGCCTCACCACCCACGGTGAAGTGGTTCCGGCACGCGGTGTGCGAACTGGAGGCAGACCTCGGCGGCACCAATCTGCGAGAAGCGCTGCAGGCAGCGATGGCGATTCCCGCTGCACACGCTGACGTGAAGGATCTGCTGCTGATCACCGACGGCGAGGTCTGGGCGGTTCAACAGGTCGTGGACCTCGCCGCCCGCTCAGGCCACCGGCTGTTCGTCGTGGCAGTTGGTGCCGCACCGGCGGAGAGTCTCGCCCGCCAGCTCAGCGAAAAGACCGGCGGCGCCTGCGAATTCGTGAGCCCCAACGAGGACATCGAGAGCGCCATCCTGCGCATGTTCCAGCGCCTGCGCGAGTTGCCAAAGCACGTCACCAAGGTTGAATGGCCCACGACACCGGACTGGGAGGCACCCGTGCCTGCGATGGTGTTTTCCGGCGACACGCTGCACCTGCTGGCCGGGTTCAGCACGAAGCCAGTCGGCGAGGTGCGCGTCACGATCAGCGGAGCAGCGTGTGGCGAAATGCAGCTGCCCTGTGCCGTGAGCGACCCGGTGAACCTGGAGATCCTGCCGCGAGTTGCAGCAGCTCGCCGGCTTGCCTCGCTCGATGATGAAGAGGCCGGCGCGCTGGCCGAGCAGTACCAACTGGTATCGCGACACACGAGCTTTGTCGTGGTGCAGACGCGTGCGGAGGGTGAGAAGGCGGAGACGCTGCCGGAACTGAAAGCAGTTGGCCAGATGCTGGCGGCGG
Source organism: uncultured Chromatiaceae bacterium (assembly GCA_964371995.1). GTDB lineage: Bacteria > Pseudomonadota > Gammaproteobacteria > Steroidobacterales > SHZI01. The sequence continues at coordinate 12,366 of CAYJPG010000029.1, forward strand.
GATGGGGCGCGACGGGAGGTACGACGGATCGCTTTGCGCGCCTACCGGTGCCGATGGCATGCAGTTTTGCTCCAGGAGATGCGTTGTCCGCAGGGGATATAGAACCGAGCTACGCAGCTGCCAGAGACCACCGTGACGTAGAGACTTCCTTTGACATGCTCGACGTTCCCGTATTTCTTCGTCGCTCAGACGAACTCTCGCCTGCACCTCACTCTCCATCGGAGGCCTTGGCAGCGCTTGCTCTCGCTGCCGCTTACGGCACTCCATTGCCGAGGACGCTAATGGAGCTTGAAGAAAACGGTTTTCCAGCAGACCTGCTTTCATGCCTCACGGTTCTAATCAATGAGCGCGGCTACCCGGAAGGCGACGTGGTGCGCGTCCTGATCGCATTGCTGGCCCGATCTGCCGTGGGCACGGGCCTCTCGACCGAGGATCGGACAGCACTGGAAGGCACCGTCATGACTGATCGGAACTTACGATCGGTACGGGCAGCAGTCCAGCCGCTGGTCGACGCCCATCAACTCAGGTCTCTTCACCCGGAATCTCGATTGACAGGTGAAGTGTGAACTACAACCGGCACCGCGTTTCATACCACAGTCCCGTATAACAATGGATTAGACAGGAACCATTGGAGAAACAAATGTCCGCTAGAACAGGCTGGACACGTGAGCAACTGCTGGTGGCATTCTATCTATATTGCCAACTGCCCTTTGGACAGCTGCACTCACGCAATCCAGAGATCATTCGTCACGCAGGCCTGATCGGCAGAACACCGTCAGCCCTGGCGATGAAACTATCCAACATCGCCAGCCTTGATCCAGCCATCACCTCAAGCGGTCGGAAGGGGCTGCAAGGCGCATCAGCCACCGACAAAGCTATGTGGGAGGAAGCACAGGCGGACTGGGAACGGTTTGCCACTGAAGCACAGCAGGCGATGAGCATGTTTGGAGCCGTCACCAACCCCACGCCCACCCTCGACGAGACCGAGGACTACACGGGAAGCAACAAGACAGTTACGACAACTACTCGCGTAGGCCAGGATTTCTTCCGGCGGGCGGTACTCAGTGCTTACAACAATCGATGTTGCATTACGGGACTATCCATACCCAAGCTGTTGGTGGCCAGCCACATCGTGCCTTGGCGTGTTGATACAAAGAACCGGCTCAACCCCAGAAACGGACTATGCCTATCAATGTTGCACGACAAGGCATTCGATGCAGGGATCATCGGCATCTCGGCGGATATGACGATCCGTGTCTCGCGAAAACATGCTGTCACGAAAGACCCGTTTTTCAATTCCGCGCTATTGGCTTACGACAGAAAGCCGATAGTGCTGCCAGAGAAGTTTTACCCACTTGAAGAATTCCTGACCTACCATCGAGAGCATATTTTTGAGACGTAGAGGCGCCGTCGAATTGGCCGGATTTGGCATAGACTACCAACTTGGTTATCTTCCCCATATGAGCCGCCCGACACCGATCGCCAGGCTATGCGCCCTGCCCGTCCTTCTGCTGGCAGCTAGCGTTTTACACGCTCACGGTGGCGGTGTTGATGGCTACGGCTGTCACAACGACCGGACGTCCGGCGGGTATCACTGCCACAGCGGACCTCTGGCCGGTCAGAAGTTCAGCTCCCAGGCGGAGATGCTGGCGAAGCTGGAAGCGCTCGAAAAAAAGGCGTCACTCGAAGAACGGCTGCAGGAACTGAAGGACCTCCACGACAAGCAGCTGATCAGCGACGAGGAGTACGCGCAGCAGCGCGAACGCATGTTAGGCGGGTTGTAGCGTACCTGCAGATCATCCTAGCGGTTAGCAAGCGCAGCAAGTGCTACCGCCCCATGGGCTGATAGCTAGGTGATGTTTTGAACCACCCTGCACTTGGGATATGTTGAACACCCCCAGAACTGGTTGCCCGCACCGGCTCCGCGTTTAGAAGTACGCAGAACCATGCTGCTACCGCATTTGGGGCATTTCCGTTCGGCAGACGGATCGGCCCGCGCTCTGAGCTGCTCGACGTGCTGCCGATTTGTTTCCCGTGATGGTTCCAGCCGGCCGGACTGGATTTTAGATACGACGCGTTGAACCTCTGACTCACTCAGAGCTGGCTCATGAAAAGACTTGATGTACCTGACGTAGCCACCACCCCTTGTGACATTGGCAGGCATCGGAGATTTGAACGTGCTGTCGCCAGTGAAGACGACTACAGAGTGGATTGTCTCCGGCGACACATCAAGCGCCGCTTCCAACGCTTTAACGTGCTTGTAGTTCTGGCGAAGCGGATTCTGGAACTTGAAGGACTTCCTGAAAATCGTCTGCGTCCACTGCGCCTGATTCTCGCCACCGAAGATCCAACCTCTCATGTTCTTCGTTTCCACCACGAAGATGCCAAACCGGGATACGAAGATGTGGTCAATCTGCGTCGTCCCGTCCGGTGTCGGCAGCGTTACATCATGGATTCGGTGGTAGGTTTCGGCAGGAAGCCTGAGCCAGGCTGCAAAATTAACGAAGGCCTCTCCGAGCAAGCCCTTGAACCACGGAGATTTGAGTACGCCGATAACAAGCAGGATGGGGACAATCCACCACAGCTTGAACATTTCGTTGATGATCGGGGGAAAGCCCATCACTGGCTGTCACTTAACTTTTGGCGCAATGGGTACAGGGACAGCAGGCCATGTTGCTGGCGGCGCATCCCTCACGAAGCGATTGTCAGGTTTCGTGTGCATGGACATATAACAGCAGATTGTCGATTTGCCGTGGGGTCAAAAAAACATTGAATTTGTCTTTGATGTGTATTTGAAGCCGCAGACACTTCTCGGCGACTTTCCGATATTCATTATCGTAGCCTTCGTTGCTGCCACGAACCCGTCCCACCACCCCAGACAAGCGGCGCATGGCTTTGACTGCGCGAGCGTCGTAGATATAAAACAGCCTGGGCAAATGAAAGTGCAGATACTTGGAGGCCAGCGACCTCTTTTCGAGGCCACTAATCTCGCGAAAAAGACCCGTGACGGCAGCATGAGCAGAAAGGATGTCGTGGAACGACCTATCGCTGGGTCTGGAGTGTGTTGCCGCACTTTCGATCCATATATCGATGTCTGATCGGATGATTCCAGGTACTACGGTTTGAATATAGAAATCATCGTTCTGGTCTACTTTTTCCCGCCGTCGCTCCATGGCCGCCGCGTATGCACGACCAACTAGCCAGATCTTGGCAAGAACAGCAGGAGCATCCTTGTGCTGCCGGTTCTTCTTGCACAGGTCATAAAGGACCTTATTGCCGAGATCCCAAGGTGACGGGGAACGTGCGGCTTTGATCGCAGGCTTCAGATTAGGCGTCATTGAAATTTCCCGCCGAACATACGCATGTCTGGCAACACCTAGGAAGCACGCCCGTCCCACTTGCGAAAACGGCTCTTCAACCGCTCTACCGTATGCCGCCACTTTGGCGTCAGCGGCTGGCAGACACTGTTCTGGTTGCCGAACAGCCCTACCTCATCAATCGCGTCCTCTACAGGCACGGTGTCAAGCCACTCGACGCGAACAAAGTACTCGGACTTCTCCGGGTCATCGGCATTGCGCCGATACTTGTCCGCGAAACTGAGCACCTCAAGGGCAGGCCGCTCACCCTCTCCGGTCTTTACCGTAAACTCCTTTACCGGCACGACTGCCTCGGTGACCCGGCCAACGCCCACGTAACCCGTCTTCGGGATCTTTACCCAGACGCGGTCTTCCGGTGAAAGCAGCTTGAGGGTCTGGCTGTACCACGTCCCGCCACCGGCACTGATGAATCCGTACTGGCGTGCATCCTCCCAGCTCCGCGAGCTGAGATCGCCAAAGGACACGTAGTACTCCCCGTTCCACGGTTCTTTTTCACCCTTTGCCTTTGTCGAAATCGCGACATTTGCCTGCGTCTCGCCAGGGTCTATCAGCCAGGCGCGGCTGAGTAGCTGTTCAGCACCATGCTGGAAGACCTGGAAGAAGACCACATTGATGGCGATATCCCGGGAGTTCAGGTAGCCGATGATCCGCTCCGTAGAATCATCCAGCTCAGCGGCAACAATGATCACCTGATGCGACTGGTTGAGCGCCTCCTCGTCCAGCTCCACACCGAAATGCCGCAAGAACGCAGCGTCCAGATTCTCGCCGTTGGAGAACCGCTGGAAGATCTGGGCGATCTTCTCCGAGCCAAGCTGCTCGACCCACGATGCATAGTCCAGTGCCTGCGCGATGATCTCGCGGGGCGTCCGGTTGCGCTTGAGCTCAATCAAAACAAGTGAAGCATCCGGCGCTATCGCCAACAGGTCGATACGGCCAGCGTGACTGGTTAGCTCCTGTCGGCCAATCAGCATCCACTCGCCGGAAAGGATCCCTGGATCTTGCACGATCATGTCTTCGAGCTGCTGCTCGCTGGACAATCGGCCACGAGAAAGTGGAACTGGCTTGTCCCCGACTACCCAAATGGCATGTTTGACTGGCATCAGGAGATCTCCTCTAGGTCACGCCGAATCGTGCGAGCCAGCGGGTGCCAAATCCTCTGCGATCAGTCTCATCTGTTCGAGCGCGGCTTCCAGGTCTTCCACAATCTCTGCTGCGATGACACCCGGCTCGGGCAGGTTGTCAGAGTCCTCCAGAGACTCGTCCCGCAGCCAGAAGATGTCCAGGCTAGCCTTGTCACGGGCAGTGAGCTCTTTATAGGTGTATGACCGCCACCGGCCAGCTGGGGTCTGCTCGGACCATGTCGCTTTCCGATCATGCCTGTTCGCAACGTTGTAGCACGCCACAAAGTCATCCAGATCCTTTCGCTGCAGCGGATTGGTCTTCAGCGTGAAATGCTTGTTGGTGCGCAGGTCGTAGATCCACAGTTGTTTGGTCCACGGTGTCTCGCTGGCTGCCTTCTTTTCAAAGAAGATCACATTGGCCTTCACGCCCTGCGCGTAGAAGAGCCCCGTGGGCAGGCGCAGCAGGGTGTGCACTTCGCATTCGTGCAGCAGCTTGCGCCGAATCGTCTCGCCCGCCCCGCCTTCGAAGAGCACGTTGTCGGGCACCACCACGGCGGCGCGACCGTTGATCTTCAGCAGCGTCTTGATGTGCTGCACGAAGTTGAGCTGTTTGTTGGAGGTGGTGGCCCAGAAATCGTCCCGCTCGTAGCTGTCTTTATCCTTGGAGACCTTGCCGTCCTCACCCATGATGGTGAACATTCCCTTCTTGCCGAAGGGCGGATTGGCGAGCACGACGTCGAAGCGATCGCCGGGGTCTGCGGCAAGCGAATCCCGCACCACAATGGGTTCGGACTCCTGACTGCCGATGCCGTGCAGGAGCAGGTTCATCGCACAGAGCCGGGCCACCGACTGCACCAGCTCGATACCTGTAAAGGTGCGGTCTTTGAGCTTTTTCTTCTGATCCCGGGTCAGGTTAGGGTCTTTAATCAGGTATTCGTGGGCCGCCAGCAGAAAGCCGCCGGTGCCGCAGGCCGGATCGCAGATAGTCTCCCCCGGCTGCGGGTTTACCACCTCCACCATCGCCGCAATCAACCCGCGTGGCGTGAAATACTGCCCCGCGCCGGACTTCGTGTCCTGGGCATTCTTCTCTAACAGCCCCTCGTAGGCATCACCCTTCACGTCGGCCGACATCGTCGACCAGTTTTCCTTATCGATCAGGTCAACAATCAGCCGCCGCAGCTTCGCTGGATCCTGAAACTTGCTCTGCGACTTGTTGAAGATCAGCCCCAGCATGCCCTTCTCATCACCCAGCGCCTCCAGCGTATGCCGGTAATGATCAAACAGCTCATCGCCGTCTTTCTTCAGGAGTTTCTGCCAGCTCCACTGCTCGGGCACGATGCTTTTCTGGTTATACGGCGCCTGCGTGCGCTCATCCGCCATCTTCAGGAACAGCAAATACGTTAGCTGCTCGACGTAGTCGCTGAAATGCATGCCGTCTGCGAGCAGGACGTTGCAGTAGTTCCAGAGTTTTTGAACAATTGATTGATTTGACACTACAACACACTGCGCTAACAAAAAGCATCCAGGAGAAAACGATCTACACTTTCTCCTGCTTCTTCGACTGAATTAGCCTTTGAGCTTTCATCTCCAGCTTCAACGTAGATGCAATCCAGCCTCGATCTTCGTGCGTCACAGGATTAAGGTACAAATGACGTACCACTATCTCCTCCAGGAGTCTTTGCACTATTGGATTCCCTTCTACACTTTGGTGCAGATCGTGAATCTCTTTTCGTGGAATCTTCTTGGTAAATTCGAGCTTTATCGCAACGCCTATTAACTGAATGGCGGGAGATGAATGATGCTTTTCCAACAGCTCATCATATATGGGCATTAGCGGTTCTGAACCAACCGAATGAGCTATCTTGATAATGACTCCGAACGCCGTTGCGTAACACATAGACAAGAACATGGCCCTTGCCCGACGTGTCACCTGATCATTGGACAACGACGCGTCTTGGGAAATATAGTGCTCGGTAATTGAAAGTATTTCCCTTTCCTGCTCAACCATAAATCTTAAATACCAGGCCAAAAAGCGAAGCCCCGTCGCATATGCAGCCTCGGCAAGGGCGACCATCTGTGCCTTCGGTAAGGACCCATGACGATTACGAAGCACCTGACCTATAACCTCCACCATTCGGTAGGAACGGCTAATGTCCGCCAGGATTTCATCCTGGATATCCTCCGCATCAGGATCTCCATGAGCACTTTGGTGCTCGCTCTCCCGTCCGTTTTCGATACGCTCGGCCTTATCACGCAGCCGCATTACCTTCGAGCGCTCTTCTTCTACGTTCCTTGCCTCTAGAACTATTTTTGGAATTTTCGCAACCTGCTTCTCGATTGCCTCAACCTCAGCCTTGACCAACGTCGACTCGCCAACACCGTCAAATACCAACGACGTTCTTTCCAGTATTTCTGTAATGATCATCGGATCCTTACTATGGTGCACCACAAACACCAGGATATTCGCATTTCTCTCGCTATGGATGTCCCAGCACAACCTCTCTATCGCGGCCTTACATTCCTTAATGTCTAGATGATCCGTAAAGTATTTCGCCACGTAGAAGTAGTAGATGTACTTGTAGCTGAATGCAACACCAGCTGAATGTTGCTTAATTATTCCGCTACAAAGCAACGAGTCGAGAATTGTCAGACCAGGACGAACCACAAAGCGATCGCGATAGGTTATTTCAAACTCTTCAAGTTGCTGCGCACTAATCAGCTGGAGCTCTTTTTCATAGATATAGAAAGCAAGTTCCGATAAGTAATTTATAAAGGTATCGATATCCTTAGTAGCAACGCCGGCTCGGCTGAATGCATGCTGAATAAACGCTTGGTAACAATGCCCATAAGACGATATAGAAAGATTTACGGACGTACCTGCATCTAGAAGCGAGAGGGTAGTCAGCAGGTAAATTGGTTTCGCTGGAAGAACGTTTTTTCGCATCAACGCGTCTACGTATCGCGTGGCATTGTCATTCGCTGCAAACAACTCATCTAATGGCACAGTTTCTTCGCAGCCGAGTGAATTCCACTTGTTTATCAACTCTGCGCGCTTAACATAGCCGAGCGGCAATATCTTTAGCTGCTCAAAATCGAATAGTTCCGAATACTTCCCCTCATCAAACTTTATCGATGAGTCGGAAATGATAAGAATCGCATCGAACTTCTCGCGCAGCGCAGTAAGCAGTTTTGGCAAATACTTGGCATTAAGCCGTACCAAGTGAAAATCATCAACGACGAGCACCTTATGCGCGTCAGACTTTAGGTAACTATCTATCGAGAAACCATCATACTGATCGCGAATCGCCCGTTGGACCAACTTCATGACGTCCGTAGACCCCACGTCACGCCCTTCGATCCATAACGGCAAACATCCTGCATTATGCAGACCGCTGAATGCAGCCTTGGATAGAGCAGTTTTGCCGGACTGTTCAGCTCCATGGACAAGATACTCTGTTGTCGACTGAAGCTTCTCAACTAACTCAGCACCGCCCACATACGTCTGGATCTCCTCACGCTCCCTTTTCTCGTCGACTAGGTCCGGGAATACATATATGTTGGAACGTGATATATGGTCCTTCAGTTTCGACGAATACGTAATCTCGGTTTCTTCAAGAAAGCGGGAGAAGGCGCCAGTCAACGTCGGGGACCTTCCCCCACTTAGGGCGACGGGAGCTGGCGCAACGCTGGAACGCTCACCTTTTAGTTGCAACACCTTCTGCGCACATTTCTCTATTCGGGCGACCGCATCGGTATATGCATCAGCATCGTTGCTCCAGCTGCTAACCGGCACCCCGTCTTTCGGGATGGCTACGAACTTCTTCAGCTCGGTCATCTCCCAAGGACAATTCCTAACTATTAGCGGCATAACCCTTACGTCCGCATCCTTTATCCGAGACAGCGCATGCGCTAACTCAACATCAAAGCAGTACCAGGACGCAAGAAAATCTGCACTGATTAGAAAAACAAATAGATCTGAGTCCTGCAGTGCTTTGCTGATCTCTTCGTCTAGCGAATCACCGGCAACTAACTCTAGGTCACACCAATCTCTAATCACCTTATTTCGACGCAACGGGGTCAGATATTTCTTTAGTTCTTGCAGATAACTTGTATCGGCATGTGAATAGCTGATAAAAAGATTTAGACCTCGGTTACTCATATTTAATAGTCTCTGCTTTTCTATTCGACCAGAACCACACGCCACACTTAGGACCTAGGAATCATTCCAGAAAATGCGGCCGACAAAAATGATTGCCTGTTTACCCCTGACCGTACAAGTTGTTTTTCAACTTCTCGTTCGACACTGTCAATTACAGACCACTTTTCATCTATTACTTTGCAGATCGCGATTTGCTCTGCCATCGGCGGGACAGAGAGCGCGATACTCTTTATTTCCGTCATATTCAGTCGTGGTCGCCCAACTCCATGTATCAGCGCAGTAGTGCGTCGCTGGGTACCCCAACTCGACAATGCATGAACCATATAACGCGACGAAAGAACAGGATGCGTTCTAAAACGGATGCAATCGGCTTTTACGATTGCATCACCTAAACCTTCCGGGACAAGACAGGCGCGAGGAGCCGGGTCCCCCAAAGAAGCTATGAGCACATCTCCACCGGTCACGGAGTGCCTAATCAGAGATTGAAAATGTTCCTTAGAAATATGCGCCTTCTCATCAAACCACTGTCCATAACCAATGTTCTGGAGACGAATAACTCTTGGACCGTCATCAGTATAGTGAGCAGTCTTTAGATTAGACCCGAATGGTCCATCAGCAATCGCACCTTTCTCTGGCGCAGCAAGTTGATCAACTGTTGCCCACGCCCATGACTCGGGAAGTGTCGGTAGATCGCTGCCATTAACCGAGATTGCCCCCTGATACCTATGCTTCCACTTATCGCTTTTCGGCTCTTTGCCTTTCGCCTTCATCTTGGTGAGTTCGGCTTCTTCCCATTTGGTGCGGCGTTCGGCGAGGATACGTTCAAGGAGCTTGCTGGCGGGCTCGACGTTGGGGTTTTGCTTGCGCCATTCTTCGGTGAGTTTGCCTTCGACGGCGGCTTTTAGGACGGCGGCCTTGTATCGCTTGAGGTTGGCTTTGACGCGCTTGAGGCTGGCGACGGCTTCGTCGAGGCGGGAGAACTGTTTTTCGATTTCGGCGACGACGCTTTCCGCGTGCTCTGGCGGGGGCATTGGAATGTATTGAGCCCTTATGTCCCCATCCCGCACAGCGGGATAACTTGTGCCGCGTTGTTGTTTCGCTAATTCATTCAGAAATCGATCAAACTGGATGAAGTAAAAAAGATACCTCTGATAAGCAGGGTCAGAAGCACGCAGCACACAGAATCCAGTCGAAGCCACTTGTCCATCTAGCTCGGGCGGCACAAGTGCAAAGTTCTTTAGATATGTTCGAACCGTCGAAAAGACGATATCGCCGGACTGCACAAGCTGTCTTGCCCGAGAGGGCGCATCTTTACCAACGTATGTTTTGGTATCCGCGATCCGATATCTCTCATTGTCGATCCCCGAAATATCGATGTACTGAATTTCCTTATTTGGCTCATCCTTTGGATTGACCTTAGAAACAGCATCGGTGACATCCCCAATACTGAGCAAATTCCAATTTGGCGGTATGTCATCTACACCAAAAACAGAGACAACAGTTTCTACTGGTTGCGCGGCCCTGCTCACGCCGCCAATCCTTCATTCAATTCATCCAGAATCACCGGCAGCTGCTCACCGAACAACTGATGCACTTTGCCGAGCCCACCCTCGATTGAGAATGGGGCGTAGTCGAAGTCTTCGGTGTCGATGCTCAAATTGGCGGCAATGTGATCACGAATCATTTCCAACCATTTCATTTGTTCTTTGGTGAGTGGTGTTTTCGCGGCTGAAGCCGCTCCTACGAGCCAGGATTTGAAATTGGTGTTTACTCGCTCCGGGAATGGCACCAGTTCGTTGTCTTGTTCTATGGCGAAGCGCACGAGTGAGACGAGATCGGTGAGCAGTCGTTTTCCACCTGCGCCTTTGACCTTGCTCTTCTCCAGTGCGGCGTAGGCTTCCCACACCTGGCCGCGATTCATCAAGTACGGCGGCGCGTTGATGGTGGCGGACAGTTCTTTGAGGTGCTCGAAGTTCAGGCGCTCTTTATAAGGACGATTGTAGAGAATCTGCAGTGCGGTTATTTCGTCTTTGTTGTCTTCGATGAACTGCTTGAACTTGCCAACGACCTCGGCCGCTTTGTCTTTGGCGCTTTTACTGAAGGCAGCTTCTAGAACTTCGTCTTCGGTGATGATATCGATGGTGATTTCGTTTTTCTGCCGGATCACATCCAGCAGTTCGCGCAGCTTGGGATCATGAAACGGCTTGGTGGCGGCTGCTATACATTGCTGGCGGGCATCTGGGGCGAGATCCGGGTTGAGGGCATCTACCAGGTTCTTGCTGAGATCTTTCAGGCCGAAGCCGTGCGTCTGTTCGCGAATGCGTTGCTCGTCTTCTTCGGTGGCACGGTGCTCCATGCGGGCGAGCCGGCCGGCAATGGAACTAAGCACGTCTTCTTCGGTGTTGCCCAGTGACACTGCCTGCAGCAGCTTCTCGAATGAGACCGTAGGCTTTTTCTCCATAGGCTTGGAGTCTGTCAGGTCCTGCTCGCAGACGCCGACGGCATCCACAATCACGAAATGATCCTTCACCTCGGCGTCGGGAGTGACAGCCCTGAGGTCATCCGGCTTGCACACGCGTACGCCGCGGCCCTTCATCTGTTCGAAGAAGGCACGGGATTTGACGGCACGCATGAAGAAGACGATTTCCACCGGCTTGATGTCGGTGCCAGTGGCGATCATGTCCACGGTGACGGCGATGCGCGGGTTGTAGCTGTTGCGAAAGGCCTTGATCAGGTTCTTCGGGGTATCGCCGGTGGTGCGGTAGGTGATCTTTTGGGCGAAGTCATTGCCCTTGGCGAACTGCTCGCGCAGCTCGGCCACGATGTTTTCGGCGTGGTTGTCGTCCTTGGCGAAGATCAGCGTCTTGGGCACATGCTCGCGGCCCGGGTAGATCACGGGCAGGTTGTTCTTGAAGGTCTTGATGATGGTGCGTATCTGGTCGGGGGCGACGACATCGCGGTCGAGCTTGTTGGGATCGTACTCGAAATCGTCGTCCAGCTTTTCCCAACGCTTCTCGCGGGTTTCTCGGTCCTGCTTTTCCACCTCAAAGCCCGCCTCGATGGTGGCGCCCTGCTCCGAGATGGCCGTGCGGATACGGAACACGTCGTAATTCACGTTCACCCCGTCAGCCACCGCCTGCTCGTGACCGTACTCCATCACCAGGTTCTGGTTGAAAAAGCCGAAGGTCTGCTTGCTGGGCGTGGCCGTGAGGCCGATCAGATAGGCATCGAAGTACTCCAGCACCTGGGCCCAGAGGTTGTAGATGGAGCGGTGACATTCATCGGTGATGATGATGTCGAAGGATTCGATGGGGATGTGCGGGTTGTATTCGATGGGAGGCTGTTGCCTGAACAGCGACTCCAGACCGGCGATGGAGGCCTCGTCGTCTGCCTCGGGCAGCTCGCGGTTGCTGAGCATGGAGTACATGCGCTGGATGGTGCAGATGCAGACCCTGGCGGTGGTGTCGAGAGTGTTGCCCTGCAGGCGCTGGACGATGAATTCTTCGGTGAACTTGTAGTTGTTGTAGGGCGATTTGTACTGCGTGAATTCCTTGTAGGTCTGGTCGGCCAGGTTGCCGCGGTCGACAAGAAACAGAATGCGCTTGGCGCCGGCAAACTTGAGCAAACGATAGGTCTGCACGATAGCGAGTAGGGTCTTGCCGGAGCCTGTAGCCATTTGAA
>CAYJPG010000029.1:24713-28306 GCA_964371995.1 uncultured Chromatiaceae bacterium
GGCTCGGGGGCGATTCTCCCGCAAGGACTGCTCCAGGTTGGCGACGGCCTGCGGTTTCGGTGGCCAGAGATCATCCTCGAGAGGCGGCATGTGCTGCATCCGGGCGAGGAAAGTGCGGCCCTTGGGGAGATACTGCCCCTCAGTGTCGGCGACCTTGTCGGTAGCGATGTCCAGCAGCCGTTGGAGGCCGCCAGGCTGGTAGAACGCGAAGACTCGGCGGGAGCGCGGATGGGGATCCAGATTGTTGGTGAACTGGGTTTCCTTGCCGGTGGACTCGAATGCAAAGGGCAGCGGGCGCTCCCAGGCCGGTAGTTGATCCGGAAGGCCGGAGGTGTATTTCGCGGACTGGATCTCGATGCCCTTCAGGGTATGGCCAACTTTCTTGGCTTCGACTACCCCGACGGCCTTTCCATGCAAATACAGCAGATAGTCGGCGTGACCGTGACCCTGCTTGAGGGGAAACTCCCGGATAGCACACGGCTTGGAGATGTCCTGGGCACCGAAGTCGCAGACATGCCATCCCGCCGATATCAGCAGCTGGTCGATTTCCTGGCGGGCTTCTGCTTCCGGATTCGGTGGGGTCACGGACGGACGTGTCTCTGGGTTGTTATCCCCACTCTTTAGCAGAGGAACCGATGCGCTGCAACGCGTTGTAGTGAAGCACGTTGGGCCCAGTCTCAGAAAGAGGGTTCTGGAGCTCAACCCCTTCCCGATTTGCTCTGTACGGGTGATTACCGTACATTGAGTGTCAGAGAGGATCCCTATGCCCACCACCAATACCCGCCGCGAACGTTTTGATGCGCGCTTGTCGACCGCAGACAAGCGCTTGCTGGATCGCGCCGCTGAGCTTTCCGGCCGCAGCCTGACGGAGTTCGTGGTGAGCAGTGCCCGGGACGCTGCCCAGCGAACGATCGAGCGCTACCAGGGGATGGTGTTGGCAGATCCGCGGGACCAGGCGGCCTTTGTCGACGCCCTCCTCGATCCGCCCGCCCCCGGACGTCGGTTGCGACAGGCGGCCCAGCGTCACCGGCGAGCCACCGGGCAGTAACACCCAGTGCCATCCCGCGCGCCGACGGCCTTCCGGGTGGAGCCGCTCGGCCGGCGCCACGACCGGGTCGGGTTTTCGTGCGGGGCCTCTGAACTGGACGACTACCTGCACCGGCAGGCGAGCCAGGATCAGGCTCGCAAAGTTGCAGCCTGTCACGTCGCGGTGGATCCCGAAGCGCCCACGCGCATCCTCGGTTACTACACTCTCTCGACCTACGGTATCCGGCTTGGGAAACTTCCCACCGAGACCACTCGCCGCCTGCCGAAGTACCCTCTGGTGCCCGCAGCATTGATCGGGCGACTGGCGGTGAGCAGCGAATCCCAATCTCAGCACCTCGGCGAGCACCTGCTGATGGATGCACTCCAGCGCATCCTGCGCTTGGCCAATGAGATTGCGATCCACGCCGTCGTCGTCGACGCCAGGAACCAGGCCGCTGCAGACTTCTACGCGCGCTATGACTTCCAGCCGTTTCCCAGCGAGCTGCTGCGCCTGTTCATCCCGCTGGCCACTGTGGCTCGCGCGTTTGACGCTGCGGCTACCTGGAAGCCGAATGTTCCAGACGTTCCGCGAGCCACACCTTGATGATTGATTGTCGGGTAACACCCAGGCGACCAGCCTCCTGATCCAGTCGCTCGACCATCCACGTCGGAAAATCGACACAGGGCTACCTCATCAGCGCGAGACCGTCGTACCGAGATGATGCGAATGGCATTGCTCTTTCGAGGATCAAACTCAAGTTGTCATACGGCGCCTAGCGATAGACTTCACGTCGGTGCCCGATCTTGTAGATCGTGACATGACTGGCGTCATCATCAATCTCATAGACCACCCGATAGTTCCCTTGCCGGACACGGTAGCGGTCATCGTAACCCGCGAGCTTCTCGGACCCATGCGGCCGGGGGTTCGCTGCCAACGCAGCTATCCTGGCGACTATGCGCGAGCGGTCTGACTTTGAACCGACAAGCCTCGAGCACTTTGCCCACAGAGGGCTTGATCGAGCGCTTATATAACGCCACGACGCTTCATGCCCTGCACGAAGCTATCAAAGGAAACGCGTTTCTCACGTTTGCGCTTCTCAAATGCAGCGAGGTCCGCAGCATCCTCTGCGAACAAGGCCTTTACCGCAGAATTAACCATGTCAGAAATAGATTGGTCGTTCGACGCTGCACGCAGACGCGGCGCCTTGTGAACCTCAGGCTCAAAGTAAACGGTGGCGCGCTTGGGGGTGCTCATGGATCGACTATAGCGTCATGACGCTTAAACGTTAAAGCTTGGGTGACCGGCCAGGCGGCCTTTCCATGCAAATACAGCAGATAGCCAGCGTGACCGTGACATTGCTTGAGGGGAAACTCCCGGATCGCACACGGCGTGGAGATGTCATGGGCACCGAAGTCGCAGACATGCCATCCCGCCGATATCAGCAGTTGGTCGATTTCCTGGCGGGCCGTGGTACTCTCCAGATAAATCTACACTTTTGTAGATGGAGAGCTGCCATGTCCGCAACCACACAAGTTTCCGCCTATATCTCCGCAGAAACCAAGGCCGAGATTGAAGCTTATGTCAAACGCCGCGGCGTGAAGAAGGCCTACTTGATCGAGGAGGCGCTACAGCACCACCTGCAGGCTTTGCGGGAGATTCCGGAAGATTTGATCATTCCCTCCCGGTTGGTCCTGACTGAAACGGCGATGGCAGAGATTGCCGAACGCATCACCCGGGAAGGCCAGCCGACGGAAGCGCTGAAAGCACTGTTCCGTGGGTAATACACCGCTCGAAGTTCGCGTCCGGCGGCTGGAACCCCGGGACGACCGAAGCGGATTTCGCAGCGGGAACATCAATCTCGATCGCTTCTTCCAGCAGCACGCGGGCCAGAATCAGTTTCGACACCATATTGGAACAAGCTATGTCGCCGTCCATGGGGACCAGATTGCAGGTTTTGTCACCGTCTCCAGCGGAGAGCTGGTTACAGAAAAGCTGAGCAAGAACCTGCGTCGTCGCCTCCCCGCTTATCCACTGCCCATCCTGCGACTGGCCCGCCTTGCAGTAGACCAGCGCTACCAGGGACATGGCATCGGCCGACTGTTGTTGCGCGCCATGCTTGAACTTGCTCTGAACATGCGAGACCGCGTTGGTTGCATTGGAATAGTCGTGGATGCCAAACCTGATGCGATCACTTTCTATGCGTCGCTGGGATTTTTTCCGATCGAGCTGATCAGTGGCGCTCTCGGCGATCGGCCCGAGCCGGTCGCCATGTTCCTGCCCATCGGCCAGGTCGCCGCTGCGGTCAAAGAAACCAGAAGCCGGGCGGAAGGCGCGTAGCTGGTCCCGGTCGGGATTGATTCGCCGCCGGGTACGGCGGCTCACCCCTGCGGGGCGGCTGCGCCGTCCAAAACTGCTCTGCAGTTTTGTCGAACCGAAGGGTTCTACATCGCGATCCCTTTCCATCAGGTAAATAAAAAGGGGCCCACTGGGGGCCCCTTTTTATTTACTGGCGGAGAGGGAGGGATTCGAACCCTCGATACACCTTTAGGGCGTATGACGGTTTAGC
>CAYJPG010000030.1:0-27713 GCA_964371995.1 uncultured Chromatiaceae bacterium
ACAGTGAGGAAATCCGCTATCTGCTAAACCGGCGCACTGAACTCGGTGGTGCATGGCCGCAACGGCAGGTCGATTGCCCTGCCCTGCCTGCCCCGCCGCTGACGCTGTTTCAGGAGCAGCTGAACGGCTCAGGTGAACGAACGCTTTCCACCACCATGGCCTTCGTACGCATGCTCTCGAGGCTCATGGACCAGCCGGAACTCGGCCGCTATATCGTGCCCATCGTACCGGACGAAGCCCGCACCTTCGGCATGGAAGCACTGTTCCGCAAAGCCGGCATCTACTCCTCGGAGGGGCAGAAGTACCGGCCCGTCGACAGCTCGACACTGATGCCCTATCGCGAAGCCACCGATGGCCAGATCCTGCAGGAGGGTATCTGCGAAGCGGGCGCAATGGCCTCATTCCTGGCCGCCGGCACTGCCTATGCAATTCATGGCGTCCCGACGATTCCCTTCTACATCTTCTATTCGATCTTCGGCTTTCAGCGCGTCGGCGACATGATCTGGAGCTGTGGCGACATGCTCTGTCGCGGCTTCCTGCTCGGTGGCACCTCCGGCCGCACCACCCTCAATGGCGAAGGACTGCAGCACCAGGACGGACATTCGCAGGTCATCGCCAGCACCGTTCCCAATCTGCTGAGCTACGACCCTGCCTTCGCCAGTGAGCTGGCGGTAATCATCCGTGAAGGCATACGCCGGATGTATGAGGAGCAGGAGAATATCTTCTACTACATCACGATTCATAATGAGAACTACGCCATGCCGCCGATGGCGGACGGTGCAGCTGAGGGCATCATTCGCGGCATGTATCGCTTTCAGCCCGCGAAGGCTGCGACCGACAAGGGGCGCAAGGCACACCTCTTCGGCAGCGGTGCGATCATGACCGAGGTACTGCGCGCACAGACACTGCTGGACACACTTGGTGTTTCTGCGGACGTCTGGAGCGTTACCAGCTACAACGAACTGTGCCGCGAGGGCCTGCGCGTCGAACGAGCGAATCACCTCGCGCCTGGCAGCACACCGTCAAAGCCGTATATCGCCGAGCTGCTTGCTGCCGAGCAAGGCGTATTCATAGCCGCCAGCGATTACATGAAATCACTGCCCCTGAGCATTGCCCGCTGGGTACCCGGTCCCTATGTCGTACTCGGTACGGATGGCTATGGACTCAGTGAATCCCGAGCAGAGCTGCGGAACTGGTTTGAGGTCAGCGCTGAGTACATCGCTTGGGCGGCGCTGGCTGCCCTGTACGACACCGGATCTGTATCGACGACTGAGCTCAAGGCAGCGGCCCGCACGCTCGGTATCAACCAGCACAAGCCCGATCCGGCCAACGCCGGACCCGCGACAGCAAGAGATTGAACAACGGCGGGTCGCGAAAACAAAAAAGCCCCGCTATCAAGCGGGGCTTTTCTTAGTCAAATCTACTCTGACATGCGATCAGCTGGCGGAGCGTTGGCGACGTGCGACTCCCAGCAAGCCCAGCGCAGAACCGAACAACCAGACCGCGGCAGGAACCGGGACCAGCGTGCTACCGCCAAAATAGGCACTAGTCGGGCCGACGGTCATGCCAGCCACGTGAGCTGCAAAGAAATAAGTGCCCTGTGCGCCACCAGGACCGTTGACCGCGTAGTTATAAATGGTGTCACCCGCAATGCCGGTGATCCTGAAAAACAGCGGGTTCTGGCGGTTCGAACCCGTGCCGTCCTCACTGACCTCAAAGTCACCAAAACCATCGAGATTCCCGCTGTTGGTGCTCCAACCCACCGGGTCGATGATGTTTGCCGCAGTCAGGGCATTGCCTGCGCCGGTGGTATTGAAGCCAAAGCGCTGGATTCCGAAATTCGATCCCGCTGTGCTGGTCAGGGTGGCAAGCGGCGTGACCAGAAACTCAATGTCGCCCGGATTCGAAAGACTGTCGGAAATCGTCACCAGCAGATAGTTGACGCCGTCAGCCCAGGTCCCCTCTTCATTGCTCTGGTTCATGTAGTAGGAGACCGAGGCCGCATTTGCGGACCCTGCGGCAATCAACAATGCTGTAGCCAGAAGGAAATTAGACTTCACTGGAACTCCCCCGGGGCGTTCTTGTTCGTTATTAGACTTGGTCTGATATAAACACGCGAGAGTACCTGGAGCAAGTATTCCAAGCTTTATCGCAAAAGATACTTGCCGATTCGTGTTTTTTACATAAGAAGAGACACCGTATCGAGAACAGCATTCAACAGGAACTCAACAACTTGGAATGACATCCGCTGCTTTCTTATGAGGATTGCTTACGGTCCATGCAGCCGGATCAGACGACGCATTCGATATCCGCAGTGCGAGCTTCAGCCAAGCTCCGCAACGCGTCGCAACAGAACAAAACCCCGGCCGCCAACGAAAAACCCCGCCAATCGGCGGGGTTTTTCTATCAGACAAAAGCCGGATCAGATCAGGCGGCAGCCAGGCGACGTCGCGACAAGCCGAGCAAGCCGAGGGCTGAACCGAACAGCCAGGCAGCAGCGGGAACCGGCACCACCTGCACGTCCATAGCCACGTTTTCTACACCCCAACCATCCCGGGCAACCCGGATGGAGAAGTTGTACTCACCCGTAACATTCGGATTGAAGGTCGGGAACGAGACCGATGGCGTTAGCAGAGCAGTACCGAAGTTTGGACCCGGCACCGGACAGGTTGTTGCAACCCCCAAGTAGCCGAACATCAAATTCTCGGAACCTTGGACGATACTTGCCGTCGACCCATAACACTTCAGGGAAGCGGTGACATCGATCTTGCCCAGCGTCGAAGCAGCGAGATTGTCGAAAGCCGGATTGAAATCATAGTAGAGGCTAATGTCGTAGTCGGTGAGAATCGGGCTCGGCGGCGATGGTCCAACGCCCTCTACCTTGATGTAGTAGTTCCAGTTCCACAGCGCACCGGTCGTCGCGCTTTCATTATTTCCACCGGTATTGCTGCCTGTGCCCGCATAGAAAGTACCAAGATTGTTATTGGTCACAACCGGATTGGAATAACGCTCGGTCGCATTCATCGCGATAGTGATCAGATTGTTACCGTCATAGAACTGCGAGGAGATCGCAACGGAACCATTGGGAATTCCGGTACCGCCAAAATTGGCCCCCGTCAGCGGGCCGAAAGTGCCATAGACTGGTGTCGCTGCAGCGATACCCGGCAAAGCCAGTGCACATACCAGCCCGGTCAGTCTTGCGGCGTTCTTCATGGCATCTTTCCCCACGTAACTACATTGAAACGGCTGACCGCCTCGGCAGCCAGCTCTTGATTATTCTGGACCCAGTCTTCTATCTGGTCCCAATCTGATCTAAACACAGCCCGGCAAACATGTACAACTATTTAGGCGCCAGGCGCATGGAGCCGCCAGAAGCGCTGCCTTTACATAAGCCAGTACGGCAATTTAAAAAAATAATTCCCACAGACTCAAGAGCTTGAGGGACCATCGATATGTCAATGTAAGCTTGGCAAGCTGCCGGCAGAACGCGCGTCAGAGGAGGAAATTTCTGCGTCCGAAACGATCCGCCAGCGGACGCAATACCCTGCGCGCCGCTATGCGGCACCACCAGGCTACCCTGGACGAGTCAGTCCCGAACGGCGCGTCGCCGGACGCGAGCGAGCAAGGCCAGGCCGGCTGTCGCCAGCAGCAAGCCCCCTGCCGGAGCCGGCACAACGGCAGTAGCCACCGTCAGGGACAGCTTCCTGGCGACGAAGGCGATCTGCTCAGGAGATCCGGTCATTGCCTGCAGGCGACCGAAGATGCTCAGATCGACGCTGGTCGCAAGATCGGCAAAAGCAGAAGCGGGGTCGATGCTGTTTGTATAACTCCAGTTCTGGAACGGCAGGCCGGTTGCTGTCGAACTGCTGAAGCCATTTTCTGCAGTGACCGACTCAAGATAACCCGGGCCATGGCCATCATCGACGAGATCACGTGACTGCAACTGCAGGCTCGCACTGACCGCGCCGCCATTGAACAACTGGTAATCGCCCGAATCGCCGATACTGATCGTACCGATCTCAAATCCCGCCGGCGACCAGATACGGTTGAAATGGAAGCTCGCGGTCCGCTCATCGAAGCCGTCGGGTCCAAAGGCTGTCGCGTAAAAAACCGACGGCGTAAAACCGAGCACATCGCTGTTACCGAGCAGTCGTGGTGCACCAAACAGCAGCAGGCCATCGTTGACCGCGGCATCACTGTCGTACTCATAGCACACTGTCTGGCCGCAGAGCTGCACAGGCGCGGCACGAACCGGCGTCGCAAACGCAGCGGCTACCGCGAGCGAGGCCGCAAGAATGATCTTCCGGGGGGTATTTTTCATAGACAGGCCATTCTAATTAATCAGCAGGATCGACTGTGTCGAAGGCAACATAAAATCGGAAGCCTTCGATATATATCCATCAAAAAAAACCCGCATCAGTGCGGGTTTTCCTGGATTCAAACTACCGCTGATCAAGAAAGAAACGTGGTCCGCCTGCGCAGCAAGCCGAGTAACCCGAGACCCGAACCAAACAGCCAGACCGCAGCGGGCACAGGTATGGTCGAGGTCGCAGTAATCGTCAGGCTGAGTTTCTTCTGTACAAAGGCATAGTTGGGCGAAGTCGCAAATGCCTGCAAGGTGTTCTGTATCGAGAAGTCGATATCAGTTGCCAGGTCGGAGAACAGTGCCGCCGGCGTCACCGTACCCGTCAGCGACCAGTTGACCAGCGGACCGCCGGTCGGCGTCGATGTATTCCAGTTGAACTGTGGCGCGGTGGTTTCGGGGAAACCCGGCGTCGCCGCACCGTCATCGACATTATCGACGCTCTGAAGGCGCATGTTCACATTGACGAAACCGGCTCCAATGATCTGGTAGTCGCCGCTCTCGGTGACAGATATCGAAGCGATCTCACCACCATCGGTGGTGTATACCCGCGAGAACTTGAACAACTCGACCCGTGTCGGACCAGGGATGGAAGTACTCGCATCAGAATCGGCATTGAAGTTGGTCGGCACAAACTTGAGGGTATTGCCACTCAGCAGCGTCGGCGCTCCATAGGCCGAGATGCCGGGGTTAACGAGTGCATCGTTGTCGTACTCGTAGCAGATGCTCGTACCGCAAAGATTCACCGGTACGGCATTGGCTGGCAGTGCACTGAAACCGGCTGCTATTACGCCGAGCCCGACCAGAGTCTTCACGCTGCGCATCAGATGATTCCCCACTGAGTCATCGCTGACCTGCTCCGGAAAATTCCGGGAAGGTTCTGTCAATAATGCGCTCAGCTTACTCCCTGCACTGCCGGGGACACAAGTAGACCGGGAATAAATCCGCCACTCAGGTCATTGTTTGTACTGTATTTTTATTGAACATAATTCGACTGATTCACAACCTCAGGGCTGCAGGACCAGCGCTGAGCGCGCGTGGTTTTCTATAGCCGCATCACTAAACCACCAATAGCGTTGCTCCCCCGACAACCAGGCGGGCGTCTGGTCTTTCAGGTGCGCATCAAACTGCCGGCCACTGGCCCCGCCCACCAGCACGGCGGTCACCTTGTCCGGATCGCCGAGATCCGCCACGAAGCGCAACGAAGCGATCGTGGTCGCATCCCAGGGCTTGCCGAACTTGTAAGTGGCGCGGTTCAGTGTTTCACCCGAGCCCTCCTTGGGATGAGTCCCCGCTCCCAATACATTGGCCGGCCCCTTGCCCGGCACCAGCGGACTGAAGAAAGTCACGGTGTGCAATCGGCCCCATTGCCATTGACCGGGATCCGCGCCTGCAGCTTCTGCAAGTTCGCTGCGCGCCTGCCGCGCAGCGCGCCGGAAGATATCGTCCCGGGTTTCGACGGCCGGCGTTCGGGTATCGTCACACCACGCCGATGAATCAGTGCGAACCATCTGTGCCAGCCGCTCATGCCAGTAATACCAGCTGCCGAGCATCTCCTCGCTAAGCTCTGCACCAAGTTCATCGACGAAAGTCTGGCGGGCAAACTCGCGATAGACCGCCTGGAACACTGTCGGTGCAACCAGACCGGCATCGTCGGCATGATTCCAGTCTGCGAGAAGCTGACCCAGGTCGCGGGTATCGTCCGCCGCGAGCAGCGCCTGCGCCATGACCGGTGCAATCTGTGCGGCCATGGTGTTCTGCGTATCACGCATGAATCGCCAGTGATCGTCCGCACCGAGTGGCTTTGGCTGATCGAGCAGTTCCATCATGCGGCGATAGCGCCAGGACGCTGCGAAGTACGTCGAATAGGCATAGGGATATCCGGCCGGCACCGTACGATGATTGGCATTGCCGACCCAGCCGCGTGCGGGATTCACCTGTCCCGGCATCTGCTCCGGCGAAATGAAGCCTGCCCAGGCATCGGCACTGTCCCTGACCAGCAATGGCGTTGAACCATCCCCTTGCCTGCGTATCGGCACACGGCCTGCGGTAACGTGGCCGATGTTGCCATCCGTATCAGCAATCACATAGTTGTATGGCGCGGTACTCATCCGGATTGCACGACGCGCCTCCTCCACCGACCGCGCGGTGAACAACGCATACTGGCCGGTGTCTGGCGCCATCGCTTCGGGCGCACTCCAGCGCATCGAAATCAGCTTGCCGTCGGCCACGCTCATCCCATGGTCAGAAATCACCGGTCCACGATGCGTCAGGCGAATTTTCAGCGGCACCGTGCGGAATTCCGAAGAACCCGGTCGCGCGCGGACGCGCAGCGTCTCTTCGATCACTTCGAAGGGAAAGGACTGCTCGCCTTCCAGGTAATTACCCGGTCGCTGCGGATCCACTGTTTCGATGAACAGATCGATCACATCGGCATAGGCATTGGTCACGCCAAACGCGATGTGGCTGGTGCGCCCGACACCGAGACCGGGGATACCCGGTCCGGCAGCGCCCACTGCACGAAACTCCGGCGTGATCAGTCCGACCGGATGCCAGATGCCCGGCAGGTTGCGCGCATCCAGATGCGGATCATTGGCGAGCACCGGCGCACCGTTGACCGAGCGCGCGCCGCTCATCACCCACTGGTTGCTGCCGATCTCCCGTGGCTTTGGACCCGGTGTCAGCCAGGCAGAATCGACCTTGAGATTCAGCGCGACCGACCGTTCCGGTAGCGGGACAGCGTCGAGACCCGTGCCGCTGCCGTCATCCGGATTGATGGTCATCATGCGGATTTCGGCTGCCTTCACAGCCCCCACGCGGTCGATGATTTTCTGGCTGATGAGTTCGGCCTGCAGGTTGACCGAACTCGACCAGTTGAGGAAATACTGCAGCGTCATCACATCGACCAGCGTCCACGGTTCTGGCCGCGTGCCGAGCAGCCCGAAACCAAACTGGTGTTCACTGGTCTGGTGTTCGATGTAGGCGTTGAGCCCCTCGAGATACAGCTCGTAGAACCGGCGGTCGGCGGGACCGAGCAGCGCCGCATGCCGGCGACCGTGCCGGGCCGTACCTGCCAGGCGCAGCGCGATATCCGACTCAAGCGCTGATTCGCCGATCAGTTCCGAAAGCCGGCCAGCAGCGAGATACCGTTCAAAATCGATCTGCAGAAGGCGATCCTGCGCCGTCACCCAGCCCTGGGCACGAATCGCATCGTCGAGGGATTGCGCATAGATGTATGGGATGCCCTGTTCATCCCGGACCACGCGCACCGGTGCCGAGAGAACAGACAGCTGCAGGACGCCATCGCTCTGATAGCGGTCAACGACTTGCGTAAAGACGGCGATGCCGACCACCGACAGGGCAAACAGCCACAGCACGACGACCACTACCTTGCGCAACATCTGACCATCCCCGCTCCGCCTGACCCGATACCCGGATGGTGCCAGCACAGGCCGACATCCGCATCTATAAGGTATCCTTGCCGACCCGATGAATGAGCAGAACACAGTCCGGCCGCGCCGCTCGGTACTCTATGTCCCGGGCGCCAACCCCAAGGCCCTGGCCAAGGCGGCCAGCCTGCCGGCTGACGGCCTGATTTTCGACCTCGAAGACGCGGTGCTGCCGGAGGCCAAGCCCGCAGCGCGTACAGCCGTCATCGAGCGGGTGGCAGCCGGTGGTTTCGGCCATCATGAAATCGTGATCCGCGTAAACGGATTCGATACCGAATGGGGCAGCGACGACCTGCTCGCCGCTGCGACCAGCGGGGCCGATGCGGTGCTGTTGCCAAAGGTGGAGGATCCGGAGACGGTCAGGCAGGCTGCCACGCTTCTGGAACGGTACCGCGCACCTGCCAGTCTCAAGATCTGGATCATGGCCGAGACGCCCCGTGGCGTGCTGGCCCTGGAACGGATCACCGCCAGCAGTGATCGCCTCGCCACAGTCGTGATGGGCACGGCCGATCTCGCCAAGTCGCTGCGCCTCGATCCCGGCCCGGATCGCAGTGGCCTGCTGCCGGCCCTCGGCCACTGCATCCTGGCGGCCCGGGCACAGGGTCTTGATATACTCGATGGCGTCTTCACCGATATTGGCGACCTCCCGGGCTTTCGCACCGCCTGCCAGCAGGGCAAGGCACTGGGATTCGACGGCAAGAGCCTCATTCATCCGGGACAGATCGACGCCGCCAATGCAGTCTTCGGCGTCACGGAAACGCAGCTTGAGGCTGCCCGCGAACTGATCCGTGCCTGGGAGGCCGCTGCCGCGCGCGGCCGCGGTATAGCGGTCATGCAGGGCCGCATGATCGAAGGCCTGCACGCGGAGGAAGCACAACGGGTGCTCGCCCTGCATCTTGCAATCAAGCGACGCAGCAGTGCGCCGGCTACGGGATGATGGAATGGCAGACTTCGGCAAGCGATCGAGGCAGGACTGGAACAAGCTCGCGACCAGGGAAAGCAAGGGCAAGGATCCGGACAGCCTGACGTGGCAGACGCCCGAAGGCATTCCGGTACGTCCCCTGTATACGGCCGAAGACCTGGCCGGCCTCAAACATCTGGACAGCCTGCCCGGCTTCGCGCCTTTTTTGCGCGGCCCGCGCGCCACGATGTACGCCGGTCGGCCCTGGACCGTGCGGCAGTACGCCGGCTTCTCCACCGCTGAAGAATCCAATCGCTTCTACCGGGACAACCTCGCCGCCGGGCAGACCGGCCTGTCGATCGCCTTCGACCTTCCCACCCATCGCGGCTACGACTCCGACCACCCGCGCGTGGTCGGCGACGTGGGCAAGGCCGGTGTTGCCATCGACTCCGTCGAGGACATGAAGATCCTCTTCGACGGCATCCCGCTGGATCGCATGTCGGTATCGATGACGATGAACGGTGCCGTGCTGCCAGTGATGGCCATGTACATCGTGGCCGCTGAAGAACAAGGCGTCGCGCAGGCCAGACTCAACGGCACCCTGCAGAACGACATCCTCAAGGAGTTCATGGTCCGCAACACCTATATCTATCCGCCGGAACCCTCGATGCGCATCGTCGCCGACATCATCGCCTACACCTCGAAGCACATGCCGAAATACAACTCGGTGTCGATTTCCGGCTATCACATGCTGGAAGCGGGTGCGACAGCCGTACAGGAACTCGGCTACACGCTGGCCGACGGCATCGAGTACGTCCGTGCGGCACTGGCCAGCGGGCTGAAGGTGGACGATTTCGCACCGCGCCTGTCTTTCTTCTTCGGCATCGGCATGAACTTCTTCATGGAGGCCGCCAAGCTGCGTGCCGCACGCCTGCTCTGGGCGGAGTACATGCAGAAACTGTTTGCGCCACAGAATGACCAATCGCTGATGCTGCGCACCCACTGCCAGACCTCCGGCGTCAGCCTCACCAGCCGCGACCCCTACAACAACGTGATACGCACCACCGTCGAGGCGCTGGCTGCAGCGCTGGGTGGCACGCAGTCCCTGCACACCAACTCATTCGACGAGGCGCTGGCACTGCCCACGCCGTTTTCGGCGCATATTGCCCGCAACACCCAGCTCGTGCTGCAGGAAGAAACCGGCATCACCCGCGTCGTGGATCCGCTGGCCGGCTCCTACTATGTAGAAAGCCTGACAGCATCGCTGGCCGATGAGGCGCGCAAACTGATCGACGAAGTCGAAGCACTCGGCGGCATGACCAAAGCAGTCGGCTCCGGCATGCCCAAGCTGCGTATCGAGCAGTCAGCAGCACTCCGCCAGGCGCGCATCGACCGCGGCGAAGAAGTTATCGTCGGCGTGAACAAGTATCAACGCGATGACGAACCGGAAATCGAAGTACTCAGCATCGACAACAGCGCCGTCCGCGAATCGCAGCTGAAGCGACTGCAGACACTGCGAAAATCGCGCGAATCAGCAGCGTGTAACGCCGCCCTCGCCGCCCTGACGGAAGCAGCGAAGCAGGGCAACGGCAATCTGCTGGAGCTTGCCGTGGTCGCGGCACGGGCTCGCGCTACAGTCGGTGAAATCTCCGATGCACTGGAGCAGGTCTACGGGAGGCATCGCGCCATCATTCATTCAATCAGCGGCGTCTATGGTTCGGCCTATGCCGGCGATGACGGGTTTGCGCAGATCCAGCACGAGGTCGGTGCCTTCGCACAGGAGGAAGGCCGGCGGCCGCGCCTGCTGGTCGTCAAGCTGGGCCAGGACGGACACGATCGTGGCGCCAAGGTTATCGCAACTGCATTTGCCGACATCGGCTTCGACGTAGACATCGGACCGCTCTTCCAGACACCGGACGAAGCTGCACGGCATGCCGTCGAAAACGATGTACACGTAGTCGGCATTTCTTCACAGGCAGCCGGGCACAAGACCCTCGTCCCGCAACTGATTGAAGCATTGCGTGCGCAGGGCGCCAGCGACGTGCTGGTGGTATGCGGCGGCGTGATTCCGCCACAGGACCACCCCATGCTCAAGGCCGCAGGCGTCGCCGCAATCTACGGCCCCGGCACGAATATTCCGCAGGCCGCTGCTGAGGTACTGAATCTCATCCGCGACCGGCGCCGGTCAGCACAAGCTGCCCGGAAATAATTTCGCACAGAAAAACGCACAAAGGTGCATGCATGCAATCCGTCCTCCAGCAACTGCAAGACAAGCGCGCTTTGGCCAAGCTCGGCGGTGGCCAGCAGCGCATAGATGCCCAGCACGCCAAAGGCAAGTTGAGCGCCCGTGAGCGCATCGACCTGTTGCTCGACGAGGGCAGCTTTGAGGAATGGGACATGTTCGTCGAGCATCGCTGTGCTGACTTCGGCATGGCCGAGCAAAAGATCGTCGGCGACGGTGTCGTCATCGGTTACGGCACGATCAATGGCCGGCTGGTCTTCGTTTTCAGCCAGGACTTCACGGTTTTTGGCGGCTCGCTTTCCGAGGCGCACGCCGAGAAGATCTGCAAGGTGATGGACCAGGCGATGAAGGTCGGCGCACCGGTGATCGGCCTCAATGACTCCGGCGGCGCACGCATCCAGGAAGGGGTGGCCTCGCTCGGCGGCTATGCCGAAGTCTTTCAGCGCAACATGCTGGCCTCGGGCGTGATTCCACAGATCTCCCTGATCATGGGTCCATGCGCCGGCGGCGCGGTGTACTCACCGGCCATCACGGACTTC
This sequence comes from uncultured Chromatiaceae bacterium, assembly GCA_964371995.1. Lineage (GTDB taxonomy): Bacteria > Pseudomonadota > Gammaproteobacteria > Steroidobacterales > SHZI01. Next base: position 11,495 of record CAYJPG010000030.1, read on the forward strand.
GTGTTCATGGTGAAGGACAGTGCCTACATGTTTGTCACCGGACCCGACGTGGTGAAAACAGTAACCCATGAGGAAGTCACGGCCGAGCAGCTCGGCGGCGCCATCACCCACAGCTCGCGTTCCGGTGTGTCTGACCTGGCACTGGAGAATGATGTGGAGGCGCTGCTGAACACGCGGCGTTTCTTCAATTTCCTGCCAGCCAATAACCGCGAGAAGCCGCCGGTCTGGCCCTGCGAGGATCCGCCGACCCGCGAAGAAATATCCCTCGACAGCCTCGTCCCGGAAGATCCAGCCAAGCCCTATGACATCAAGGAGCTGATCGTCAAGCTGGCGGACGAAGGCGACTTCTTCGAATTGCAGCCGGAATATGCGAAAAACATCGTCATCGGCTTTATCCGCATGGAAGGCTCGACAGTCGGCGTGGTGGCGAACCAGCCGATGGTGCTGGCCGGCTGCCTGGATATCAACTCGTCGACCAAGGGCGCACGCTTCGTGCGCTTCTGCGATGCCTTCAACATCCCGATCCTGACGCTCGTGGACGTACCGGGCTTCATGCCGGGCACAGCGCAGGAATATGGCGGCATCATCAAGCACGGCGCCAAGCTCCTGTATGCCTACGCCGAAGCCACCGTTCCCAAGATCACGCTGATCACGCGCAAGGCCTATGGCGGCGCCTACGACGTGATGGCCTCGAAGCATTTGCGCGGCGACGTCAATCTCGCCTGGCCCAGCGCCGAGATCGCGGTGATGGGTCCGAAGGGCGCGGTGGAAATCATCTTCCGCAAGGATATTGGCGACCCGGCTGCCATCGCCGCGCGCACCGAAGAATACCGGCAGAAGTTTGCCAACCCGTTTATTGCCGGCAGCCGCGGTTATATCGACGATGTGATCATGCCTTGCCGGACGCGCGCGCGGATCTGCCGCTCCCTGTCGATGCTACGCGACAAACAACTCGACAACCCGTGGCGCAAGCACGGCAACATCCCGCTCTGAACAAGTCCATTACGGTTTTCAGCCAATCATGTTCAAAAAGATCCTGATCGCGAACCGCGGCGAAATCGCCTGCCGCGTCATCCGCACCGCCCGCACCATGGGTATCAAGACGGTTGCGGTGTATTCCGATGCCGACCGCAACGCGATGCATGTACGCATGGCCGACGAAGCGGTCCACATCGGCCCGTCACCGTCTGCCCAGAGCTATCTGGTGATCGACGCGATCGTGGAAGCCTGCCGAAGCACGGGTGCTGAAGCAGTGCATCCCGGCTACGGCTTCCTCTCGGAGAAGACTGCCTTCGCCGAAGCCCTGGCGAAGATCGGCGTGGCCTTCATCGGCCCGAAGCCGCATGCGATCACCGCCATGGGCGACAAGATCGAATCGAAAAAACTGGCCAAAAAAGCCGGCGTCAATACGATCCCCGGCTATACCGATGTCATCGACGGCCCGGAACATGCGGTTAAGATCGCACGCGACATCGGTTACCCGGTGATGCTCAAGGCCAGCGCCGGCGGCGGCGGCAAGGGCATGCGCGTGGTGCGCGATGACGAGGAATGCCGGGACGGCTTTCAGCGCGCGACCAACGAAGCGGTATCCAGCTTCGGCGACGGCCGGGTCTTCGCCGAGAAGTACATCGAGGAGCCGCGCCATATCGAGATCCAGGTGCTGGCCGACTCACACGGCAACACGCTGTACCTGAACGAGCGCGAGTGCTCGATCCAGCGCCGCCACCAGAAAGTCATCGAAGAAGCACCCTCGCCTTTTCTGGACGAGAAAACCCGCAAGGCCATGGGCGAACAGGCGGTTGCACTCGCCAAGGCCGTGAGCTACGAATCGGCCGGCACTGTGGAATTCATCGTCGACCGCGACCGCAACTTCTATTTCCTCGAGATGAACACCAGGCTGCAGGTCGAGCATCCGGTGACCGAGATCATCACCGGTCTGGATCTGGTTGAACTCATGATCCGCGTCGCCGCCGGAGAGAAACTGCCCCTGAAGCAGAAGGACGTAAAGATAAGCGGCTGGGCGATCGAGTCGCGTATCTACGCCGAAGACCCTTTCCGCAACTTTCTGCCGTCGATCGGCCGCCTGGTCCGTTGCCAGCCTCCTGCCGAAAATGCGCATGTACGCGTGGACACCGGCATTGAGGAAGGCAGCGAAGTATCGATGTACTACGATCCGATGATTGCCAAGCTGATCACCAGCGGCGACAACCGCGAACAGGCGATCGAGCGGATGGGCGAGACGCTCGATGCCTATTTCATCCGCGGCGTCTCGCACAACATCAGTTTTCTGAATGCGCTGATTTCACACCCGCGTTTCCGTGAAGGCCGGCTCAGCACCAACCTGATCGCCGAGGAGTATCCGGACGGCTTCCATACTGCCGATGTACCACGGGCCGACCCGGAGCTGGCCATCGTCGTCGCAGCCACAATTCACCGCCGCCTGATGGGCCGCGCGGCGAAGATGTCGGGGCAGCTGCCGAGCCATGAACGACGCGTTGGCAGCGACTTCGTGGTCTGCATCGGCAAGGAAGAGCATCCGGTCACCGTACTGTCACTCGGCGATGGCTGTGAAGTCCGTCTGGGTAATACCACTTTCCGCGTCCTCACCGCCTGGCGTTTTGGCGAGGCCCTGGTCCGTGTCGAGGTCAACGGCAAGCAGGCCTGTCTGCAACTCGACCGCATCGGCGTGCGCTATCGCCTCACCCACCGGGGCGCGCAAACCGACGCGCTGGTCTGTGAGCCGCGTACCGCGGCACTGAATCGCCTGATGATCGCCAAGACCCCGCCGGACCTGTCGAAGTTCCTGCTGTCGCCCATGCCCGGCCTGCTCGTCCGCCTCACAGCAACGGTCGGCCAGGAACTGAAAGCCGGTGAGGAAATTGCCGTGATCGAGGCCATGAAAATGGAGAACAGTCTGCGCGCAATTGATGATGTGACCATAGCCAATGTGCTGGTCGAACAAGGCCAGAGCCTCGTCGTCGATCAACCCATCGTTGAATTTGGCTGAGACTGACAACGATGCCGGCTCCGACTTCGGCCAACGATTCGACCCGGAACGCGGAACAGCTGGCGGCCGCACTGCGCGCTGGCGACCGGCGCGCACTCGGCCGGGCGATCACGCTGGTTGAATCCAGCCGTGCCGATGACCGGGAACCCGCCAACCGGCTGCTCGAAGTCCTGACGCCACTGGCCGGCAAGTCGATCCGCATCGGTATCTCCGGCGTACCGGGCGTCGGCAAGTCCACATTCATCGAGAGCTTCGGCAATCACCTCATCGACAAGGGCCACAAGGTCGCGGTACTCGCCGTCGATCCATCCTCTGCCCTGTCGGGTGGCTCGATACTCGGCGACAAGACGCGCATGGAAACCCTGTCGCGGCGCGTTGAGGCATTCATTCGCCCTTCACCCGCCGGCAGCACACTTGGCGGCGTCACACGCCATACGCGCGAAACCATCCTGCTGGTCGAAGCTGCCGGCTTCGACATCGTGATCGTCGAGACAGTCGGCGTCGGCCAGTCCGAAACTGCCGTTGCCGACATGACCGACCTGTTTCTGCTGCTGCTGCTCCCGGGCGGCGGTGACGAACTTCAGGGCATCAAGCGCGGCATCGTCGAACTCGCCGATCTCGTCGTGGTCAACAAGGCGGATGGCGAGCTTGCGGCCGCCGCGCAGCGTTCGGCAGCTGATTACCGCAATGCGCTCCGGTTTCTGCGTCCGCGTTCAGTACGCTGGGAGGTACCGGTCGAAACCTGCTCGGCGCTCGAAGGCCGGGGTATCGACCGGATCTGGGCTCTGATCGAAAAGTACCGGGATACGATGCAGGCCAGCGGAGATCTCACCGCTGCGCGGGCCAGCCAGGCGCGGCGCTGGCTGTGGAGTGAAACAGCAGAGAGCCTGCTCGCCCTGCTCCGCGAAGATCCGGAAGCAGCCGCGCGCATGCAGGCACTTGAACAGGCGGTCGCAGCCGGAAAACTGTCGCCGCGCGTCGCTGCACAGGAACTGGTACAGAACTTCTGGAAGGACGGCAGGCTGAAATGATCGGACGACTCAATCATGTGGCGATCGTGGTCGCGGACCTCGCAGCGGCGGCGGCCACATACAGGGACACACTCGGCGCACGCGTGTCCGCACCCCGGGACCTGCCCGAACATGGCGTCACTACCGTATTCGTCGAACTGCCTAACACCAAGATCGAACTGCTGGCCCCGCTCGGCGAGAACTCGCCGATTGCGCGCTTTCTGCAGGCCAATCCGGCCGGTGGCATGCACCACCTCTGTTACGAGGTAGAGGACATCCTGGCGGCCCGCGACCGGCTGAAAGCCGCTGGTGCCCGTGTACTGGGCGATGGCGAACCGAAGACCGGCGCCCATGGCAAACCGGTACTGTTTCTCCATCCGAAGGATTTTTGCGGTACGCTGGTCGAAATCGAAGAAGCCTGAGCAACAGGCGGAGTCCCATGGCACTGAGCATCCCCAGTCATCGCGAGCTGCGCAAGATCGTCGTCCTGAATCCCAAGGGCGGTTCGGGCAAGACCACGCTGGCGATCAATCTGGCCGGCTACCTGGCGTCCATAGGCCGCCCCACCGCGTTGATGGATTTCGATCCGCAGGCGTCCAGCATTCGCTGGCTGAAGAAGCGCCCCAAAGACCAGCCGGCGATTTACGGCATCGCTGCCTATGAAACCCGGATGGGCATGACGCGCAGTTTTCAGCTGCGGGTGCCCAACGAGATCCGATACCTGGTGATCGATACACCGGCTGCCATGACCACGGCGCAGCTCACCGAGTTCACGCCCGGTGCGCACGCAATCCTGGTACCGGTCCTGCCCTCTTCAATCGACATCCACGCGGCCTCGCGCCTGATCGCTGATCTGTTGCTGGTTGCAAAGGTCAGCAGACGCATGGGACGGCTGGGCGTGGTGGCCAACCGCGTACGGGAGAACACGCTGGGATTCAAGAAACTCATGTCTTTTCTGGACCGGCTGCAGATTCCCATCATCGGTGCCCTGCGCGACAGCCAGAATTATGTGCACGCAGCTGACGAGGGCATCAGCATTCACGAGATGCACAGTTCGCGGAGCAAGAAGGATCTGCTCAGCTGGTTGTCGCTTACCAGCTGGCTGGAACAGCGGCTCAATACGCCGCTCACCGGTCGGGACATCCTCAATTCCGGTGACACACCGGATCCGGGCCTCTCCTCCGCCGAGATCGTCGATCTGCGTACCTATCAGGGGCTGCGCGACGGCATGCCCTGAGTGCTCTGCGTTATTCACGGAGTCCCGTGCAGTTTTACGCCTCGCGCTTTGGTGCGGCCCGCGCGCGAACCACACCGATGATGCCCGGCAGGATCGATATGAATACGATGCCCAGCACCACTGCCGAGAAATTGTTCTTGACGAAGGGCACGTTGGCGAAGAAATAGCCGGCTGGCACCAGTAACAATACCCACAGCAGACTGCCGATCACGTTGTAGATCTGGTAGCGCAGATGACTCATCTGGCCGATACCGGCTGCGAAGGGCGCTACCGTACGCACGATCGGCACAAACCGCGCAATGACGATGGTCTTGCCACCGTAGCGTTCAAAATAAGCGTGCGTTCTGTCCAGATGATCCTGGCGAATCAGCCGCGGAAAACGCAACTTGAGTTCCTGCCCGACCAACCGTCCGACCCAGTAGTTGACCGTGTTGCCGAGTATCGCAGCCACGATCAGCAGCAGCGCAAGCAGGCTGAAGTCCAGACGCCCGGAAGCGGTCAGCGCCCCGGCAGCAAACAGCAGCGAGTCGCCCGGCAGAAACGGCAGCACGACGAGACCCGTCTCGCAGAATACGATCAGGAACAGGATCGCATACACCCAGGTTCCGTAGTCGCCGACCAGCGCATCCAGGTGCACATCGAGGTGCAGGGCGATATCGATGAACTGGGCGATGAGATCGGGCATTGCGCAGCGCTCAGCCGGCAAATGCGGCGGCTGCCGCCCGCAATGTATCGCTGTTGATCGCCGCGACATGGTGGGCCTCAAGCCCCGCCGTCTTGAGCGTCTTGCGAATGATGCTCTCCAGATTTGGCCGCTTGCTTTCCGGGCCGTCACCGCTGCCGAGACCGCCCCCGAACTCGACAAAGCTCGTCAGCTGCGCGGCGATGGCTGTATTCAGGCAGCCCACCCAGTTGACAGGATTGAAGAGCTGAAAGAACAGCCGCGTGCGAATCGTATCGGGTGCGGGCTCATGCACACCGCCCGTGTAGTTGGACAGCACACCAAGCTTTGGTGCTGCAAAAGGTGTTGCGTCCAGATCGGCACGGAACAGGCGTGCGGCCGCGACCATGAAATAGGTATGAAATGCACCCTCGGTGGCGAGGCGTATGGCGCGCTTGCGCGGCATGTGCGCCGTGAGATCTGCAGCCAGCGCATCGAGATCAGCATCCCGACCGCCGACCACCGTCTGGTCGGGCAGGTTACAGCTCGCGACCTGGCAGTAATGGCGGTCGGCGAGTGGCCGTGCCGTCTCGACATCGAGGGTCAGCGCCAGCATGCCACCTTCGCCGTGCTCACCCATCAGCTCACCGCGCCGGCGCACCAGTTTCAACGCATCTGCAAATTCCAGCACCCCGGCAGCAACCAGCGCGCTGTATTCACCAAGACTGTGCCCCGCCGCCAGCACGGGCTGTACGCGCCCGCCGGTCAGCTCGGTGAAGACTTTCAGGCAGGCGATCTCGTGGGTCAGCAGAGCGGGTTGCGTGTTACGGGTCAGGCCGATCTCATCGGCCGGATCTTCAAAGGACAGCTTGCAGAGATCGAAACCGAGGACATCGCTGGCCTGGTCATAAACCTGCCTGGCCGTGGCGAAATCGCGATAGAGATCGCTGCCCATGCCCCGATACTGGGAGCCCTGCCCCGGAAACACGAACATCAACTGCTGGTCGCTCATACACCTCGCCCGATCGAAAGCCAAAACGCCGGCTGAGGATACGGACGTGGAGTCTGCTCGACAACCTCCACCGCAACACCCTGCCTTGCTACCGTAGGAGCGGCTTCAGCCTCTACGGGCGGCGAGGCGGGCCGAATCCGGCGACCGGGGGTGCGGTGATCTGCTCCGCTTCAGCGATGGCCGCCGCAGGCAACTTCGTGAGGCCTGCTGCAACGTTCTGCTCCAGCTGCCCGATACTGGTCACACCGGCAATCACACTCGCAACCACCGGTTTGCTGACCAGCCAGGCCATGGCGAGATCCAGCAGCCGGATCTCATGCTTGTCACACACCGCATTGAATTTTTCGACGATGTCGAGATTGGCCTCACTGGAAAATGCACTGCTGCCAAAGGCACCCCACTTGGCCAGCCGGCTGCCCTCGGGCAGCGGCGCGCCCTTGCGGTACTTGCCGGTCAGGAGGCCGCTTTCCAGCGGAAAATACGGCAGGATGCTGAGGCCATAGGCGCTGGCCGCCGGCACGAGTTCACGCTCTATATCCCGCGTGATCAGGCTCCAGCGGTTCTGGGCCGAGACAAAGGCGTTGAGGTTGTGTGCCTTTGCTGTCCAGTCCGCTTCCACGAGCTGCCAGCCGGCGTAGTTGGAATGACCGACGTAGCGCACCTTGCCCTGCCGAACCAGATCGTCAAGCGCGCGCAGGGTCTCCTCGACCGGCGTCTTCGTATCCGGGAAATGCATCTGGTACAGATCGATGTAATCGGTACCGAGCCGCTGCAGGCTGGCTTCCACCGCCGCACAGATGTAGCGACGCGATCCGCCCTGCATGTCGCGCCGGGACGAGGACATCGGCCCCGCAAACTTGGTCGCGATCACGACTTCCGGCCGGCGCTTGCCAAGTGCCCGCCCCAGCCAGACTTCCGACTTGCCACGATCACCGTAGATATCTGCGGTATCGAAAAAATTGATGCCCAGCTCCATCGCGCGGTGCACGATACCGGTCGCGGCCTCTTCCTCTATCGACATGCCGAAGGGCATGCAGCCCAGACCGACGACGGAGACCTGCAGGCCGGAGCGGCCCAGATTGCGGTATTCCATATGCGTTTTCCTGTTCAGACCTTGCGGGTTCGGTTAGCGGCAATCGAAAGCTGTGGATGCCATGTCTGCTCGGTGCGGACGCCGCGGCGATCGAGCTGCATCAGCATCGCATCGATCAGATACGGCCGTCCCTCTCGCGTTACGGCGATCGCCCGCTTCAGCGCCTTGCGAAAGCTGGCAGGATCCGCCGCCCGCTCCGCAGGAATGGCAAAACTCCTGGCCAGGCAGGAAAAATCCACCAGCGGGTCGCCGAGATAGCAACTGACGTCCTTCCACAGATCGCGCGTGTCCTGGTTCGACAACAGCGGCGAGTTGTTCTGGATACGGTTGCGCTCGTTATCGTAGCTGCGATTGTTCATCACAACGATGATCACCGGTATCTCGTACCGCGCTGCGGTCCATAGTGCCTCGACCTGCCCGAACAGCAGCGCACCGTCGCCGACGAGACACACCACCTGCTGGTCCGGTCGAGCGACCTTCACACCCAGCGCCGCACCGATACCCCAGCCCAGCGCGAAGCCGGTAGTCTGCCCGATCAGCCGCTTCTTGCCGCGATCCAGATCCAGCCAGTAGAACGGCGACCTGTAATCGAGTTCCGGGACGATGATCGCATCCGGCTCAAGTTGCAGTTCGAGTTCGGCCGAAACGCGCGGCCACGACATCGGACTTGCATTCCAGTACGCCTGCGCATCGGACTTGCGCCGCTCATCGGCGGCTGCCTGCGCTTCGCGCGCGGCAACAAGGCGCCCGGCAGAGAGCTTCTGCAGCCGGTCGGCGGTCGCCATGCCGCGCACCGCATCGTTGAGCGCAACGAGCGTCTCTTTCATGCCGGCAGCGATGGCTACATCCGTCGGATAGGTATTACCGATATCACCAAACTCGATGCGCGCATGGACGAGTTTTGCCCCACGCGGCGGCGGCGGCGCAAAGACAGTCGGATCGGGCATCGGCCCACCCAGATTGACGAAGACATCGGTTTTGGCCAGGTCACGCGGAATACCCAAGCCGTAAAAACCGGCAAACAGCGGGTGCCGGAACGGAAAGTCGCTGTACACGCTGTAGCCTTGCGCCACCTGTGCACCGAGCATTTCAGCCAGGCTGATCAGCTCATCACCGGCGTCGGCCCGCGTCACCTCGGCACCCGCACACAGCATCGGCGCTTTGGCCTCGATCAGCAGGCGGGCGGTCTGCTCGATCAGTTCGGGCTTGGGCCGCATTTCCATCGGCACCTGAAAACGTGCCTGCGGCCAGATCGTCTGCTTCACGTTTTTCATGCCCAGCAGGTCGAGCGACATGCGCACATGCACCGGCCCGCCCGGCGGCGTACCGGAGACCTTGATGGCCCGGCGGATCATCTCGGAGATCTGCCGTTCGTTGCGCAGCTCCCAGCGCCACTTGGTAAAGGCCACCATGGACTCCAGCCAGTTGTCCATCTGCTGAAAGCCGTTGCGGCCTTCGAAATAGTTGCTGGTGCCGTCAGCCAGCACGAGGATCGAGGAACGATCCTTCCAGGCGTTGTAGAGGTTGTTCATGGTGCTCGGCACCGCCACACCGGGCACGATCAGCACCGAGGTCCGGCCGGTCGCCAGCTCGTAGCCATGCGCCATGCTGGTTGCCTGGGACTCGGCCAAGGCGAGAATCATCTGCGGATCTGACCGCAGAGTGAGCGCATCGAAAAATGCCGACATGCCGGTGGCCGTGGTACCGAACACATAAGACACGTTGGCCGCGCGCAGTGTCTCGACCAGCACCTCGGCGCCGGTACCGGTAAATGTGACGCCTTCAGCTGCGGCCGGCTGCTGGGCTGCCGCCAGGTTGTGCACGACGGACTCCACCGCCGCAGCGCTGAGCCCCAGAGCTGCCAGACCCTTGCCAAAACTGCGACGGGAGATCCGGCGGTTCATGAACTGGTGCAGCAGCTCGCGCATACCTGACTCCTGAAGGTATAAAACAGGTGCCGACCTTATGCTAGATTCCGACCCAGCGCGATCCGCTCGTGAACATCAGGTCAACATACGGTCAACGACGCGCACGATGCAGATTCCTTTTGCTACAGGAACCTGCAGCGGCTATCTTTGACCGGATAACACTGCCCGCACGGTGACCAACGACCGCAACGGGCTCCTGCAGAAGATTGAGGGGGAAGACCATGGCCATTATTCGTCGCAGCTGTACGCTGGCGGTCGTCACGTCGCTCGTTTGCAGCCCGGCACTGCTCACGCTGCCGGTTACCGGCTGGGCACAGATCGAGGAAGTCATCGTCACCACCCGCAAGCGGGAAGAGAGCCTGCAGGAGGTACCGATCGCGGTAAACGCGATCAGCGCTGCGGAAATCGACCGCAAGGCGATCAGCAGCGTCGCTGACATCACCAAGGGCCTGTCCTCCATCGAATTCGACGAAGGCGCATCCAAGAGCGATACCCGCATCACCATCCGCGGCCTGTCACCGACCCGCGGCCGCCAGAACGTTGCCGTGCTGGTCGATGGCATCGACGTCTCTACAGAAGCCATCAGCAGCTCAGGCGGCGGTGTATTGCTCAACACGCGGCTCGTGGACATCGAGCGCATCGAGGTCGTCAAGGGACCGCAGATGGCCTTGTACGGACGCAGTGCCTTTGCCGGCGCCATCCAGTACATCACCAAGGACCCGTCCAATGAATTCGAAGCGACGGTAGCCGCTGATGCCAACGGTGACGACCAGTACAGCGCAACGCTCGGCCTCAGCGGACCGGTGTTTGGCGACAAGCTCGGCCTGCGTTTCAATGCGGCGGTCTGGGATGAACCGGGCTTTTACGACAACACCATCACTGGCCACAGTCTCGGTGACGACGAAGGATACGGCCTCGCGCTCAGCGCCAAGTCACAGCTGACGGATTCATTCAGCCTCAAGTTCCGGGCTGAATACCAGGATCAGCAGACCGGACCGGCAGCCACCGCCTTCATGAAGTTCAACACTGAAACAGTGGTGCCCACGACGGCAAGCAGCACTTATACCGACCCGGTGAGCGGCATCGTCCACCCTGCCCTGTTCCGCTGCTTCGAGCGGCTGTCCAGCAAGGGCTGGAACGACGCCCTCACCAGCAGGAACGACCGGCTGTATGACCCGAACTACACGCCTACCGGCCCCGCGCTTACGGTACCCGCCAATCAGGCGCCAAACCCGGTGCTTTACAGCAGCCCGTATTGCGAAACCGCCGTGGCAGGCTTCAGCGGCGCACCGGGGAAGTTCGACAAATCGGCTATCGCCGTCAGCCCGAACCCGTGGACCAATGACGATTACGAGGGCATGGACCGGCAACTGATCCGCCTGTCGATGATCGGCGAATGGGAACTGGAAAAGGGTACGCTGACCTTCCGCAGCGGCTATATCAAGGAAGACGCGGTCGAATCAGCCGATAACGGCAAGTTCGCCTTCAGCCCGGATCCCGCCAGCATCTCGCCACTCACCGGTGGCGGCTACCTCGACGGCAACCCGAATGCCTTTACGGTCGACACCGACAAGACCACCACCCAGTTCAGCCAGGAACTCATGTACCGGACCAACCTCGATGGTCCCACGCAGCTCACGGTCGGTGCCCTTTACTGGAACGAAGAGGTCGACAACGATACCTATTCGGTGACCTTGCAGTCCTCGGGCAGTCATTGCGCCTGGTCGAGTGTGACCGGCCAGACCTTCGAAGAACTCGGTCTGTTCGATACGCGGCCTGATCTGGCCGGCACCAGCTGTTACGGCTATGCAGAGCGTGCCGTCGCCCCGCTTGCGCGCGGCGGGTTCAACTACACCGATGGTCAGCCCTACAACGGCATCCAGGGCTACATCCAGGATGCGGTGAGCCCGGCCGACCGGGACACCGATCATCGTTCGCTGTTCGGCATGGTCGAATACGAGTTCACGGACAGCATCAAGGGCACCTTTGAGGGCCGCTACAGCGTCGAGACGGTGGACGTCACAGGCCCGCTGTTCCTCGACCCGAATGCTTCCGGCGGTCCCGGCAGCTGGGTACCCTGCGGCATCTTCTTCCGGCCCTGTACCGATGACTACCTGTTCGGCCAGTACGGGCCTTTCTACAGCAAGGCGAACTTCGAGGCGCCCAATATCGGTCTGCAATGGGATGCCAGCGGCAACTACACCATCGTTTCGGCTGACGCCGTCCGGGCCGGCACCGGCTACGACATCTGGGCACCTGATTATCTGTTTACCAGCGGTCCGCTCAAAGGCAACACCTACCGTTCCGCCATCCCCGCCACCTGCCTGGCCGACCCCACCGTTCAGCAGCGCCTGGCAAACTTCGACGCCGGCGGCGGCGATCCCTTCGACATGTTCAACCCCTTCTGCGTATCGAGCATCTCCAGGGACGACAGCTGGTTCTCGCCCAAGCTGACGCTAAGCTGGCAGGTCAAAGATGACCTGAACGCCTACGCCTCATGGTCCAGGGCGGAAAAGCCGGGCGGCTTTGCCACGCTGAGTATCGGCAGCAGTGGCCTCAACCGCGAGCTGCTGGAGTACAAGCCGGAGAAGCTGGTGGTCTGGGAAATCGGTGCCAAGAGCCAGTGGCTGGACCGGACCCTGATACTGAACACCGCGTTCTTCTTTCAGGACTTCACCGACAAGCAGACGCTGGTCTCGGTGCTAAATACCGTCGGTGACCGTCTGGTCAACAAGCTCGAGAACGTGGACGGCGCTGAAGTCTATGGCCTGGAACTGGAAGCCACCTGGGCACCGGAAGCCACCTTCCTCGGCGGCAACTGGCAGTTCAACGGTGCCTATACCTGGCTGGACGCCCAGTATGTGGGTGCCGAGGTTGAAAACACCTCATTCACTTTCATCTCCGCCGCCAACAGCTGCAGGATGAAGGAAGTGGGCCGACAGAGCACCGTCTGCCTGGTCAGCCTGGACGGCAAGAAACTTGAGGATGCGCCGGAGGGCAAGTTCACCGGCTCGATCGCCTACAACCTGCCGCTGGCTGAAGACCTGAGTTTCTTCGCCGAAACGGATTTCATGTGGGTTGCCAGACGCTATATCGAAGCCACCAACGAGAACTGGGTAGAGCCCGATACCAATGTCGACCTGCGTCTCGGCATGCGCGGTCGCAACTGGGAAGTCATGGGCTACGTCACCAACGTCTTTGACGATGACACGGTGGCTTCGGTACTCGGCGGGCCCAGCCTCTCCTGCTGCTTCATTCTCGGCAGCGGTATCGACATCAGCGGCCGCGAACCACCGTCTGATGATCCGGGTGGCGACCCCAGCGATGGCGACCAGGCACCTTTCGAACCCGGCAAGACCGTTACCGTTGAGCTGCCGCAGTTCCGTGCTGCCTTCGCACCGGACCCGCGCGTTATCGGCATCCGTGCCCGCTACAAGTTCGGCGGTTCAGAGTAGGCACGGCAAGTCAGGCAACAACCACTTTCAGCTCAAGGAAGTCAGCCAGGCCGAACTCGCCCCACTCGCGACCGTTGCCGGACTGTTTGAAGCCGCCGAAGGGTGCATTGAGCGGCAGATCCGCGCCGTTGATGTGTACCATCCCGGCGCGGATCCGGCCCGCGGCCCGCCTCGCAGCGGCCGGATCAGCGGCCCACACATAGGCGGCAAGTCCGTAGGGCGTGTCATTGGCAATACGGATTGCCTCGTTCTCATCGCCATACGGCAGGATGCTCAATACCGGCCCGAAGATTTCTTCGCGGGCGATCTTCATGTCATTGCGCACAGCCGCGAACACCGTGGGGCGCACATAAAAACCCTGCGCCAGTCCCGACGGCCGGCCGGGGCCACCGCATACCAGCGTCGCACCCTCCTCCATACCGGCACGGATCAGGCGCTGGATCTTGTCGAACTGTGTCCGGCTCACGACCGGGCCGAGCTGTGTGGCCGCATCACGGGGATCACCGACCACCATGGCCTCAGCGACCTCCTTTGCCAGCGCAGCGGCCCGCGTGTGAAGCGCCGCGGGCACCAGCATCCGGCTCGGCGCATTACAGCTCTGGCCGCTGTTGCTGAAGCAGTCCTTCACACCCCAGCGCACGGCAGCTTCCAGACTCTGCTCGTCCAGAATCAGCAACGGCGACTTGCCGCCCAGTTCTTGATGCACACGTTTCACCGTATCGGCCCCGGCCATGGCAACCGCGATTCCCGCGCGCGTAGAGCCGGTGAAAGACAGCATGTCGACGCCCGGATGCGCAGCGATGGCCTGCCCCACCCCCGGCCCGTCGCCATGGACGAGATTGAAAACCCCCGGTGGCACGCCCGCTTCATGGATCACTGCTGCGAAGAGGCTCGCAGACAGCGGTGCGATCTCGCTCGGCTTCAGCACCATCGTGCAGCCGGCGGCCAGCGCCGGCACCACCTTGCAGGCGATCTGGTTGATCGGCCAGTTCCAGGGCGTAATAAAACCGCATACACCGACCGGCTCGCGCAGCAGCAGCATGCCGTCGCGCTCTTCGCTGAAGCGGAAGGTCTGCAGCACTTCGAGCATCGTGGCAAGATGCGCAGCACCGATTCCTGCCTGGGATCGGCAAGCAAAGGCGAGTGGCGCACCCATCTCCTCGCTGATCGCCGCACCAATTTCATCCTGGCGACGCCGAAAGGCATCGAGTACACGCCCGATGAGCGCACTGCGTTCTGCCACCGTGCTGTGCGCATAGGTCTCGAAAGCTCGCCGGGCCGAGACAACGGCACGATCGACATCAGCCGGGCCGCCAAGCGAAATCGTGGCAATACGCTGTTCAGTGGCCGGGTTGATTACGGGACAGTCCTGCGGCCGTTGTGGATCCACCCACTGGCCATCGATGTAGAACTGGCGATAGTCAGTCATGCTGCTGCTCCCCTCATGCTTGTAAAGCGCGCGGCTGCTCCGGCATTGTGGCGCAAATGAACCGCAAGCTCATCATCGGCGCCCTGCTGGGCGCTGGCATCATCGCCGGAGCCTGGTGGCTGTGGCCGGGGCATGACTCAGGGTCCGGCAGCCTGCCGCAGCTGCTGACCAACATACGCGGTCGCGCACAGGATGCACCGCTGGCCGCCGGTGGCAGTTTTTTCCTGCTCTATGTGCTGACCGCGGCGCTGGGTATTCCCGGCGCGATTTTGCTGACGACGGCGGCCGGTGCAATTTTTGGCACGCTGCAGGGACTGGTAATGGTGTCCTTTGCCAGCAGCATCGGTGCAACGCTGAACCTGCTGGCCGCACGCTTTCTGTTCCGGCCGCTGGTCGAACGCCGCTTTGCGGCCAGCATGGAACGCGTGAACGCCGGCATCCGCGAGGAAGGCGTCTGGTATCTGTTTGCCTTGCGCCTGGTGCCGCTGTTTCCCTTCTTCGTCATCAATGCCGTGATGGGGCTGACCCGGCTGCCCGCGCGCAGTTTTTACTGGATCAGCCAGATCGGGATGTTGCCGGGAACGCTGGTATACGTGAATGCAGGCACACAACTCGGACGCATCGATTCCGTGAGCGGCATCATGTCGCCCACGCTGCTGGCTTCCTTCGCGCTGCTCGGAATCTTTCCATTACTGGCACGCTGGTCGGTAGCGGCACTCCGCATCCGGCAGCGCTATGCGCGTTTCGAGTGGCCGCGTCAGTTCGATGCCAACCTGGTGGTGATCGGCGCCGGCGCAGCCGGGCTGGTCAGCGCTTATGTGGCCGCAGCAGCGCGCGCCAAAGTTGTGCTGATTGAATCCGGCGCGATGGGTGGCGACTGCCTGAACAGCGGCTGTGTGCCGAGCAAGGCGCTGATCCGCTCGGCACGGCTGGCCGATTACCAGCGTCGCGCTGCCGAGTTTGGCCTGAACCAGGCGACACCGGGCACGGACTTCAAGCGCGTCATGCAGCGGGTCCACGATGTGATCGCCCGCATCGAACCACATGACTCGGTGGAACGCTATACGGCGCTCGGCGTGGAATGCATCAGGGGTCAGGCGCAGATCAGTTCGCCATGGGTGGTCACGGTCAACGGACGCGAGATCAGGACACGCGCCATCGTGATCGCCACCGGCGGCAGTCCGGCGCTACCACCTGTCCCCGGACTTGGCGACATCCCCTACGTCACTTCCGACAGCCTGTGGGCACTCACAGAACTGCCGCGGCGCCTGCTGGTGCTCGGCGGCGGCCCGATCGGCTGCGAGATGGCCCAGGCTTTTCGCCGGCTCGGCAGCGAGGTGACGCTCGTCGAACGCCTGCCACGGCTGCTCGACCGGGAGGACGAAGC
>CAYJPG010000031.1:0-11532 GCA_964371995.1 uncultured Chromatiaceae bacterium
CATCGCCGCCGGGTACACCGGCCAGTGCAGGTAATCGAAGTAGTGCAGGTTATAGCGCCACAGCTTCGAAGCATCGGCGGCGATCCAGTCGACTGCGTCCGCCTGCAGCGGCCGGCTGCGGTTCAGAAAGGAAATCTCGGCAGCGCTGATGCCTGCCGGTACCACCGGTGGCGCAAAGGCCTGCGGGTGCAGATCGCCCCGCGGCTGCAGGCCGCTGAGCTTCCGCGCACGCGGCGCCGGAATGATCCGGTAATACAACTGCCAGGCGATCTGCGACAGGCGCAGGTGACGCAGCGTTCGCCAGTAAAGAGCGGGGCTGGTCATGCGCCCGCGTGCATGGCCTCGACTGCCGCAGCCCGGATACAGAACTGGCCCCCACACAGAGCCGGCGCGGGGACGTCGTCGATCGTAGTGACGCCATTTCCAAGGTTTTGCAGGATCTGTTTCACGTAAAAGCCTCTATCGTCCAGCAGGAATACTTGATGGCCCGGTTCTGCCCATCCATACGGTCATGACCAGCAAGACCGGCATCAGCGCCAGCACGTTGGCAATAATGCTCAATACAAGCAACGACACGCTACCGATCGAACCGGCATTTTTTGCAAGCAGAAGTGCGCCATTCACCACGACCAGCAGGACCCCGGCGAGCACTCCGCGGGGCAAAAACGGCTGAAACGCACTGCGCCGCATTTCCAGGCCCGATATTGCCAGACGCACCGTCATGAGCAGCATCAGCACCTGGCTCAGGATGATCGCCCATGATGCCTCTGCCAGGCCATAGTCACGTACTGCCCAAGTACCCGCAATCATCACCGCTGCCGCGATGGCCCGCCGACCAGCCAGTGCATAGACATCGCCACGGGCAATATTCAGTGAATCACAGATCTGGGTACAGGTACGCAGCGCGGTACCCACACACAACACCTGAAAAACAAGCACCGCACCGGACCAGCCACTGCCGTACACCGTACTGATAATGAAATCAGCATTGACTGCCTGGATCAGTCCAAATGCCATCATCAGAACGAATGCGCCAGTCATCAGGGCGAGAAACTGCGTGCCAACCCGGACACGATCTGTCAGTCCGCGCGATACGATCGGAAAATAGACGGCCGAAACCACAGTGCTGATGTACTGGGCCGGCAAATTTGCCAGTTGACTGCCCAGATAGAACTGCCCGAGTTGCGCCTGGCCCATAAAGCGGCCAATCAGCAGCGGCGCGCTCTGCGAAGCAATCCACAGCCAGAACCGGTCCTGCGTCAGCCCAAAACCGAAGTGCGCAAGGTCCCTGATGGCAGTCGCTTCCCAGCGTGGCCGGATACTCACCGGAACAAGGATCGCCAGCATGATGAACTTGACGAGTACCCGCCCCACTGCTGCCGCAACCAGCGCCCACACCCCGGCACCAAGCAATGCCAGACCAACCGCCGGCAAGGCATAGCCCAGCACGGAGGTGACAAGGTTTACCCGAAACAGGGCAGCGAAACCCATATTCCTCTGTAACAAGCCCTCGAGAACCCCGCAGGTACCAGACAGCAGCGCACTGAGGCCTAGCACCACGACGACGATGCCGAGGCCGGGCATATTGAAAAATGACTGCAGTGGAAAAGCGCTAACTGCGAGCGCAGCGTAACAACCGGCCCCAACCAGCAGCGCGACAGCCATCGCCGCACTGATAACGCTGGCCGACAACTCCTTGCGCTGGACGATTGCCGAGCCGATCCCGCCCTCGGCAATGACCTGCATGAAGGTGATGGGAATATTTGCCGCCGCGATCAGGCCGAAGTCATCTGATGACAGCAGCCTGGCCAGCACTGCGGTCACGCCAAACTGCGCCACCGCCTGACTGAGCATCGACATGCCCTGCCACGACAGATGCCCGGCCACGCGCCGCCCGGCACTATGCGTCGATTCATCCCCTGACGGGAGACTCAAGTGCTGCGACCTGCACTCGCGACCAGCGCATCCTTGTCGGCGCGCGCCGGATAGCTGATCAGGACTGCGCGGTAAACGCCCTTGAAAACAAAGAAACTTCCGGCCGATGCACCGATGGTGCCAAATTTCCCGATCAGCTCACCGATGTCCTTCAGCGACCCGGCACCACCAAGCACCGTGATCGGCACCGACACCGCCGCCCTGATCAAAGCCGCCAGATCGAGATCGTAGCCCTTCATCATGCCGTCATTGTCGATTGAATTGACCACGATCTCACCAGCGCCAAGCTCAGCTGCGCGTCGCGCCAGGTCAACGGCCTGGATGCCGGTAGCCTGCGTGCCGTTGCGGGTATGGACCTCATAGCCCCTGGCGGTTTTCTTTACATCGATGATCACGACAACGCTCTGTCGGCCAACCACATCGGCCATGCCGCGAATGAGGTCCGGATCATCAACAGCTGCTGATGAGATGGCTACCTTTTCGACACCAAGCCCAATGATCTTCTCGGCCTGTTCGACCGTCTTTACACCGCCGCCATAGCACAGTGGCATACGACACTCGGCAGCGAGATTGCGGATCATCGTGTAATCGGGTTCGCGCCCGGCGACCGTCGCATCGATGTCGAGCACTACCAGTTCGTCGACTTCCTTTTCGTTGTAGATACGTACCGCATTGATCGGGTCGCCGACATATTTCGGCTGCGCGAAACGCTGGGTCTTCACCAATCCGCTCTTGTGAACGAGCAGGCAGGGAATCAGTCTGGGTCTCAGCATCGGTTACAGCCCGGCAAAATTCTTGAGGAGCTGGATGCCCCACTGGTGGCTCTTTTCCGGGTGAAACTGCACTCCATAGACGTTGCGCTCACGCACGCTGGAGGCATAGACCCCGTTGTAGTCGGTGGTCGCAAGCACATTCCGGTCCGCACAGGGTGCGAAATAGTACGAATGCAGGAAGTAGAACCTGGCTCCCGTATCAAGGCCACGAAACAGTCCATCGGTTTCGCGCGGCATCACATCGTTCCAGCCCATGTGCGGCAGCGATACAGGAACTCCCGGCCCAGGATCGGCAAAGCGATGCACCTCGGCATCAATCCAGCCCAGGCCATCGAGTACGCCCTCATCGCTGCGCCTCGCCAGCATCTGCATGCCGACACAGATACCCAGCACCGGCGTGCCGCGACCGATGACCGACTCCTGCAAGGCCTCACGCATCCCCGACTCGTTGAGCCGGGTCATGGCCCAGTCAAACGCACCGACGCCAGGCAGGACTATCCGTTCCGCGCCACGCACTTCCTCCGCAGTCGAAGCCACCAGGTGCGGGATGCCGAGCTTCTTGTAGATATTGCTGAATGCCTGAACGTTGCCGAGGCCGTAATTGACGATCGCAATCATCGCTTGCCGCCACGCTCTACACCGAGCAGGCGCAACACTTGCGCACCGAGCGCATAGATACTCTGCTGCGACCGGTAATCCTTGTAGGATTTGTTCGGCGCATCCATGTAACCCTGCAACTCGGACACCGGAATACCCAGCTTTGTCGCCACGTACTCGAACTCCTGTCGCGCAGTCTCCTCGTCCAGTGGCGGGCCGGACAGTTTTTCCAGTGCCTCATCGCGCGTCATCTGGCCGGTAACGATCAAACTCGAATACTGTACGCGCCGCGTGTCGTAACCAAACTTCCGCGGCAGCCAGTAGCCTTCGTAAAAGCGGGTGAAGCGCGACTCGAAATGCTTCTGCGGGTAGGGCTGCCAGCCAAACTTTTCAATCAACAGCTTCATCGCATCAGCCTTGTGATACGGCACGTGATTGAGCGGCGTAACGACACTTATGCCCTTTATGTATTTGAGATAGACCTTGTGGCGAAGAATGCTGGTAGTGGGAAAGTTGACCAGCGGCCTCGCGCCAAATTTGCGGTGAATATCGCGCAGCTGAATTGAGTCCGACTGGTAGTACATCCACTCAACCGGATTCCTGATACATTCGGTTGAATAATTGGCGCCGGTCAGGATGTACTTGACACCGTTCTCCTCGGCAAACTTGTACATCGTCGCGAAAAAGGCGTGATCCTGAGGGGTGTCGATGTGCGGCACGCCGGACTTGAAGAACGCCAGCTGCAGATCGCGCATTTCCTCCCAGTCGATGACCTCGGTGTAGAGGTCAAGATCGAGCTTGTCGACCAGCTTCTCGATGTTATTGACTGCCTCCTGCGAGTTCCAGCCTGCATCGACATGAAAAACCAGTGGCCGCAGCCCGAGTTCCTCCTTGGCAATCCACGTCAGGTAGGAGCTGTCGATACCACCGCTCATGCCGATAATGCAGTCAAAGTCCTTGCCGGCACCCGCCTGTCTGATCTTCGCGACGATCGCATCCAGCTCGGCACGTCCTCGCGCATCCGTATGCCAGTTCGGCTTGATGGTCTGATAGAAAGTCCTGCAGTGATCGCATACGCCCTTGTCGTCAAAGGTGATACGAGCATCGGTTGTGTCCATCACACAATTGCTGCAGATCCTGTATTCGGTTTCCATCACTGCGTTCACGCACAGACCGCCCGGGGGAATATCTCCTGATAGACCTTCTGCATGGACAACTTCTGATCAAACATTTCAAGCGCCTCGCGTGACGGCACATAGGGCTTCTGAACGCGCGTACGGGCCGCTTCCAGCGCATCGCGTAACCACGTAGCCGAGTGTGGATCGACGATCATCACGCGGGCCTTCATGCATTCCGGCAGCTGGCCAATCCAGGCGCTGTCAATCGCCGCAACCATGCATCCGGAGAATATCGCTTCGTAGACACTGCGCGGTGATGAGTCACTCAGCGGAATCGACACTACGAGCAGTGCGGAACGCAGCAGGCGATACAGATCAGGGCGAGACAGGCGGCCCAGATCGCGATCGGCGGCAATAAACTTGTCGGCAATTGCTTTCCGGTACTCTTCCCCATCGAAGGGATAACAGAAGTCGATGGGCACACCGGGCAGAGTCCTGTTACGCGCATCGAGCAGCAGGTCGATCTGGTAGTTGGGCACGATGCCGCGCATTGAAACAATGCGGTCACGAACCACGGACGCATCACCCGTCTCACCCATCGCATCGATATCGATGCCATTCTGAACCACGACCGAGTCCAGATCGAACAACTCCCTGAGACATCGCTGCATGGCTACCGAATCCACAGTAATGCAAGCTGCGCGTTCAAACGCATAGCGGGCAAAGGCATGATAGAAGCGGGACCGGTACGGCCGGGCCAGCACCTCACTGCCTTGCGGCGTCGCTACGTAACGACAACCAGAGGCACGCGCCATGGCGATATAGTAGGTCGAATGGGCGTGAATGACCGACTGCGGATATTTCCTGACCACACGGCTGAGCAGGAACGCCTGCAAAGGCAGCAGGAGCAACTTGAGCAGGTTGCGCCAGATATCGCCAAGCCGCGACTGCTTGCGCAACAGTAGCCAGTCGATGACCAGCAGACGTTCGACGCGGTCGCCGGGGCGTATGAGCCGGTCGAACGACTCCCCTTCGATCAGGTCGGTGACGATCACAGGTGGCGGATCCGGCTGCAATCGCTGAGCGCTGCGGAACCAGTCCATGGTGTGGTAACAGCGCCCGTTACCAAGAAACAATACCTGTAATCCGCCCGTATTCATGATCTGAGATCGGGTGCCCCACGGCCCGCTTTCCGATCCTGTATCTTAGTTCCTATGCCGCAAAAGAAAGTCGTGCTGTTTATCGATTCCCTGGAAAATGGTGGCGCGCAACGCCAGATCGTTGTATTGGCAAACGTGCTTCATGAGCGCGGCTACGAGGTGACCCTCCTCACCTACTACCCCGGCGACCAGTTGAGCCAGTTCCTGGTTTCTGACCGCATCCGGCGCGTACTGGTACCCCGGCATTCTAAGTACGATCCAGGCTATTTTCTGCGTCTTTACCGATATTTAAGAAAGAAACGTCCGGATTGCCTGATCAGCTACCTGTCGACGCCCAATTTCTGGGCACGGGTCACAGGTCGCCCGGCGGGCATACCCCGGATCATCACCTCCGAACGCAACATAAACCTTGGCGAGCGCCGTTCGGTCGCAATGCTCGAACGCCTGCTTGCACCCCTGTCAGATGCGATAGTCGTGAATTCGCAGGAGGGACGGCGCCGACTGATTGCACTGGGCATTGACGCGCGGCACCTGCAGGTTATCCATAACGGTGTGGACTGCATCCACTTTTCCCGTCAGCCTCCGGCCGCCACTGGTGCGCTGCGCACAGCGCTTGGTGTCAGCACTGATGAGCTGCTTGTCCTTCTACCCGGGCGGATGGAGACCCAAAAGAACCACCGGCTGCTGGTTGAGGCCGTCCTCGGCCTGGGCGTCGGTGCCATCCGACTCAAGGTGGCGTTTGCCGGCAACGAATTTGACACTGCGATCAGAACCGAAATCGGCGCGAGCATCGTCGCTGCGAATGCTGCAGATCGCTTCCTGTTCCTCGGCCCGCGGGCGGACATGCCCCTGCTCTATAGCGCTGCGGACGTGGTCGTGCTGCCGTCCCTCTGGGAAGGCTTTCCCAACGCGATCATCGAGGCAATGGCCTGTGGCACACCCGTGATCGCCTCAGATATTGCAGACAATGCGCTGATTATCCGGCACGGTGTCACCGGTTACCTGTTCGAATCGAAGAGCGCCAGCGGGCTTTCCGCTGTGCTTCAGACAGTATTGGGAACGTCCATGGAGGAACGACGCGAAATGGGCGTGCGGGCTGCACAAAGCATCGCCGCTCTTTGTTCGCTCGAGGCATTCGGCGACCGGTATTGCGCGCTGATTGAGTCGCAGCCGGAATAGTCACAATTTTGGCTGGCCCTGCCGTTTCTGGTCTTCGGCCCAAGCCTGGTACATCAAAATCACCCACAAGGGATCACGCCAGTTGTAACTGCCGGAGACATGCTGCGCCCAGCGTTTGCGGATCAGTTTTACCGGTAGCTGCCCGGACTCACGCAGACGCGGCTCGGCGAGCAACTCCTCCGCCCATTCACGCAATGGTCCGCGGAGCCAGCGACCGATAGGTACGTTAAAGCCCATTTTCGGCCGTTCCGTGATGGCACGCGGAACGTACTTGTCGAGGACCTCCCGCAGGATCCACTTGCCGCGCATATAGCGGATTTTCATCCGCGGCGGCAGGGAGTATGCGAATTCAACAACCCGATGATCAAGCAAGGGTATGCGCGTTTCCAGGCTGACGCTCATTGCGGCCCGGTCGACCTTGCAGAGCACCTCACCCGGCAGAAAGGTCTGCGCGTCAAAATGCGCCATACGCTCATGCGAACTGCGTGTTGCAAGATCCGCGTCGAACTCAAGCACACCCGGATCTATACCGGGCCATTGGGACACCAACGCGCGGTACAGCTCGACTTCGCTGGTACTGCCAAGCACCTCCTTCAGCGCCGGATATCTGTCACGGACACGTGGTATCGACCCGGCGATACCCGTCAGTACGCTGCGGGCTACAGGTGACAGCCTGCTCACAACAGACCAGTATCGGGCCGCACTCATATAGAGCGAATAACCGCAAAACAGCTCATCACCGCCATCGCCGGACAGGGCAACAGTCACATGCTTGCGGGCCAATGCAGACATCAGGTGTGTCGGAATTGCTGATGCATCAGCGAATGGCTCGCCATACATCGCAGGCAGATGCGGAATAACACTCAACGCATCGTCTGGCGTCACAAACAGCTCGGTATGTTCGGTACCCAGATGGCGCGCAACCTCTAGCGCATGAGCACTCTCGTCATTTTTCTGGTCCATGAAACCAATCGTGAATGTCTTGATCGGCCGCGATGAACTGCTCTGCATCAATGCCGCAATCAGCGAGGAGTCGATGCCACCGGAAAGAAAGGCACCCAGCGGGACGTCAGCAACCATTTGCAGGCGAACGGCGGCCGCGAGGCGCTCATCGAGCGCTGTCACTGCCTCACGATCGCTGCCATTAAAGGGATGCTCCCGACTCCTTACTGCCACCTCGGCAAGTGACCAGTAGGCGGCTGCCAGCGGCGGCGAGCCCACCGCCTGGTTTGCCGAAAGACGCAACATAGTGCCGGGTTTGAGTTTATGGATTCCGGCATATATGGAATACGGTGGCGGAATATACCCATGGCGCAAATACAGTCCGAGTGCGTCCGGCCACACAACAGGGGCGAACCCGGGATGACTTCTGAGCGCCTTCAATTCCGAGCCGAACAGAAACACATCACCCTGCCAGCCGTAGTAAAGCGGCTTCTCGCCTATACGATCGCGCGCCAGAAACAAGAACCGGTCAGTTCGATCCCACAGTGCGATCGCAAACATTCCCACTGATTTTTTCAGCGTCGCTTCGACACCCCAACACTCAATGGCCGCGAGCAGTGTTTCCGTATCGGAGTGGCCGCGCCAGGCATGTGCGCCCAGTTCCGCGCGCAACTCGAGGTGGTTGTAGATCTCGCCGTTGAACGACAGCACGTAGCGGCCGGAATCAGAGACCATGGGCTGATGGCCCGCCGCCGACAGATCTAGAATGGCGAGGCGCCGATGTCCAAGGGCAATACCGGCATCACCGTCAACCCACTCTCCCGAGCTGTCCGGCCCGCGAGCAATGATGGCCGTTGCCATCGCCCGCACCAGCAGGGTTGCTTCCTGCGCCGGAAAGCCGGATGGACTGAAAAAGCCAGTTATGCCGCACATGAATCTGAAGCTGCCCGGATCATGTCAATGCATCAGGACGGCCTGGCGGCCGCATCGGTCGCCGCAGCGATTCATCGTTGTCATCGTCGGCCGGTTCCTCGGTAGCCGGACCGCGCGTAGCCGTCGAACGCCGGCGTGGCAGCGGCTGCAAACGCATAAGCTCCAGTTCGGCGATCAGCCACGGGAATACCAGCCAGGCAAACTTGTCGTAGTAGGAAACGCTGGTGAAGTCCATAACCGTATAGGCAACCGTAATCGCCAGCACCCGTGTGTAGCGTGGGAAGCTCTCTTTGCTCCACATCAGATGCCGACTTCGGTAGAGGGTCCTGTACCAGTGCCAGAGGATGGAGAAATAGAGCAGAAACCCCGGGAAACCGGTACTTGCCATGATCTCCATGTAGTTGGAGTGTGAATAGGTGCCGATCCGGCTGCCGATCTTTTGACCTTCAGCCGTGCGGAAATTGTCCAGGCCAATGCCAAGAACCGGATGCTCCAGGGAGATCTCCCACGCCCGCTTGTACAGCCACATACGTCCGAGGAGACTGGAATCAGCGTCCGCGGTATCGCCTTGGGATGCAGATATCGCCACCTGCATGCGATACCAGTACTTGCTCTGGCTCGCTATCCCGTATGCGACCGGCACGAGCACAACGAGGATCAGCACCGAGACGACTACGCCTTTGATCCCGGCACGACTGCCATACACGTAGCTCGCGATAATCATCAGGCCGCCGACCACTGTACCGATGATCGCCTGCCGTGATCCTGTTTGCAGCGCAACTGTAAACAGCAAACCCGCTGCCGCCAGAAACAGCACCTTGGCAATCAGCCTCCGGTCACAGAGAGCTCCCACCAGCACGAGAATCAGCCCAGTAACCAACATGATGCCAAAGGCATTTGCGTTGCCCAGCGGACCAAATACCCGTCCGCTCATGTCGACAAACATTCGTGGAAAGATCAGGACCATGGCGCAGGATGCCAGGGCGCAGAACACCACGCTCAGCCAGTAGAAACGTGTTGAACTGCTCCACAGCAGGTAATTGGTTACGAGAAATGCGATCGGAACGATCTGCACCAGACTGAGCAATTTAAAGGCCGCAATATCCGGATAGTCAGCTTGCGTGGATCCGAGCAGCGCAAAGAAGAACCATGCTATCCAGAGCCTGTAACTTAGCGGTACGCTGACTTTTCGACCGGTCGTCGCAGCCAGAAACAGGAAGCCGGCACCGAGCGACACACCGGTGGCACGTGCTGCCATCGTCAGGCCCGACTGGTAGGAAAGCAGGGTCACCGCCACCAGATGCGCCAGGATTATCAGCTTGTACTTGCTGTTCAGTATCCGCCGTACCGGTGCCTTCGCGGGCGTACCTGTGTCCATCAAGTGCTGCCTCCGGACTTTTGCTGACGCCCGGACTTCAGCGTCACGACGATGTCAGAAATATCGCCAGCGGTAATAAACCAGACTCCCAGATTCCTGCGGCCGGATACCCTGCGAAATACCATAACCCGCAATACGCTCGTGATCCCGTACGAGATTGCCACACCGACTGCAGCACCTGCCAAGCCGAACAATACATACAGCGGCCCGATCATCACTGCATTGCTGACGAGCTCTACGACCGTCGTGATTGAAACCACGCCCGGACGATTGATACCGATAAAATAGCTGGTAAGCGGCAACCCGGTACCGCGCGCCCATGCGCCAACACACAACAGCAGGATAATCGGCACGGCATCAGAAAAGGCCGACGTTAATGCGAGGGGCACGATGATCGGAGCCATCACGGCGAGAGCAGTCAACCCGACCGCAAGCATCAGGCTGGTCATACGACAGGTTCTGGCGACCAGCTCCGGACTGCCGTCGGCAGCCGCACCGACATGTGGCTGCAAAACCGTAGACAGGGCCTGGGGCAGCAGCATGGTCCTGAGTACCAGTGCGCTGGCTGCCGCAAAGAGCCCGACCTCGGCACCCGAAGCCAGCCAGCCCAGTACCAGCATGCCAAATTCGAGATTGACCACGTTGCCAAGGCGGGCCAGATAAAACCTGCCCGCATATGACAACACTTCAGCCTGCATGGCCAACGAGGGAATGCGCGGTCTGGTTTTCAGATATACCAGCTGCATCAAGGTACTGACGGACGCCGACATCATCCATGCCGCCAGGGCACCCGGCACTCCGAAGTCAAAGACTTTTGTTAACAGCACGACAAGAACAACATTTATGAGAGATGTAACAGCCGTCTGCAAAGCCCCAAAGCGATACCTGCGCAAGCCGTCGAGAATGAGGGCCAGCACGAATTGCAGGGTAGTGATCGGGATCAGCACCATCGAGAAGCGGAATACCTCGACGGGTGCCTTCTCAAAAAAGCCGAACGGCAGGTCAACCAGATACCAGCCGAGAGAAATCGCGAGCAGGCTGCCCAGCGCTGTAGCGAGCAACGCCATGCCGAGGGCATACTCATTGCGGAGGCGCCTGGCGATCAGGTGATACTGGATCGCACGGTCGATCCCGAAACCACAAATCACGCTTATCACGACGACAAACGTGGCGCATACGGCGTATGCACCGCGTCCTTCCGGAGCAAGAAACCTGGCCAGCCAGATCTGGCTGACAACGCCCGCAAGCACGCCCAGCACGCGCGTGCCGACGACGATGCCGGCTTCGCCAACGATGGTGCGCCGGAACTTCGCTGAGGGCGTAGTCACTCAGTCGCCACAACGGGCCTGAATGCCGGCGTCAACCCAGCGCCGATACGCCTGACACTGCACCTGCACAGGCGCCGCCTCAGCGGTCTGCCGGGCGCAGTAGCTCAAGGCCGCAAAATCACGTACCCCCTGCTGAAATCCTTCCCAGCGACGACTGGAAACAAAGCCATCATCCCCTTCATACACAAC
>CAYJPG010000031.1:11542-23040 GCA_964371995.1 uncultured Chromatiaceae bacterium
AGTCATTCCATGCGCTGGAGCCTGCGGTATCGCTGAACGCCCAGAAACCGACACCCCGCGCACCAGTGTCAAAAGCACGCGTTACCATTGCCCGGTAACAGACCGGGCTTGCTGATTTTGCCGGATCAGGGGGGGTATCGAAGGTCCATAGTCTTGACTTCGCACTGCCATCCAACATCGCCGCCACGCTATCGTATGCCGCACCAGCTTTGGGCTGCCAGTAATTAACGAGACCGTTCAGATCACGCAGGGACAGCCTGGCGAGAACCGCCTGCAGACCATGATCCTGGATGGGATTGGCATAAAACTGCAGGCCAGGATCAATAGCCCGCAGTCGCCGTATCACATCCGCCAGGTTCGCCAGATCCTTGCCATGGGGCTCATCAATGGGATAGAAAGCCCAGTCGCCGGAAGCAAACCCGCTGTCTTTCATCACGCCGCTGATGAGCTTCACCCAGCGGATCACGCGGGCTTTCGTCCCTGCATCATCCGGCATGTTGACCAACTGACCCCATACCGCGTCACCAAGAAACAGCAATACCAGCCCCTTGTCCCTGTACAGGGCAAGATCCGCCTTGAGCGCCGCCACCCGCGCTTCCCAATCTTTCTCGCCAAGTGGCGCCGGTATATGTCCGGGAAAGATATCAAACACGTTGACCCCGGCGGCAGCCAGACGCTCCGCAATAACTCCGGCATTGTCCTTGTGCCAGATCGGCTCATCATTGGTGTAGGCCCAGACAAGGACCCATGGCCGGTCTGCCACCACCGGGCGAATCTGGTTGAGCACGCGCACCTGCAGGGTCAGCGTTTGTTTCCAGCCGGTATTGCTGGTGACCACAAGGGTGCGCCGACCAGAAACGCCACCAGGTTTCTCCTGCAGAAGCAGATAGAGCACGCCTTCCGCTTCCAGCGCGTACTCAGCACGCTGATGCGTATCAATTGCGTCAAATACCAGTTTCCCATCCGCAACGGGAACCGGCAGCAACTCACTGACTGTGGTACGCGACCCTGCTGCCGGATCAAGTTTGAGGGAATAGCGCTGCTCTGCTGCGGACGGATTGGCAATACCAACGACATAACTGACTGGTGTATCGGCCAATGTCACCACGCTGAGGCCCGGTGATTCTATGGCGGAGAAATCTTCACCCAGATCAGACCAGGGCTCACTCAACCAGGCCAGACTGCTTTTGACCCCCAGACCTCCAACCAGACTCCGCAGCCGCTGCCTGGCCGAGCCCGCCAGCGCCTCTTCAAGACGACGACGACTGTCGGCGACAGGATCGGTAACTGCCACTGGCACCTGGGCAGTGCCTGCAGCCGGACAAGCTGCAGGCGGCATAGCAACCGGAGCCAGCGAAATCTCGTCGAGCATTATGAACGCGCCATCCGCATGCACAACGAACTGAAGACGATTGCTTGTACAGGCACAGAAGCGCACCGGCAGATCAACGGTGCCTCCATCCGCTGCCAGCGCCTTGTCAGGAACGAGTGATCCGGTGTGGTGCCACGCCTGGCCCGCTCCCGTTTGACAGTACACATCAACACGGCGCGGCGGCAGGACACCGGAACTCACCTGCTTGCCGGTATGAATCAGCAACTCATAGGTGCGCCGATCCTGCAGATCCGGCTGCGCAAAAATACTGACGGGTGTCTGCCGCTGCCAACCCACAGATTCCCGGCTGGTCCAGAACGGGAAACGGTTCTGCTCTCCATCGGTAAGCTGCGCCGCATCTGCCGGATCCTTGGTGGGCCCATAGTTTGCGGGCGGCTCCAGCCGGACACCCCGGAGCGGCACGTTGCCAGCACCGCCAGCCATGGCAACGCTTAAGCAGAATATCCAGAGAAAACCGACGGAGTAGCGCATGAAACAGAAGCATAGCCATTCTGAAATACGCGGCGAGTATATATCGCTGCACACTCGCTACAGGCCGGCTCACTTCGCATTAACAAAAGGACACAACCCGGGACACGGCACACAGACAGTTCCCCGGGGTACCAATAGCGGTCGATCATTGCCAGATGGTCACGTACGTCTGGCACGCGCGGATCGGCCTGGTTCGCCGGCGTCTACTCTCTCAACATCGACCGCGCGCCTTCCAGTGCCTTGACATCCCTTTCTGCGTTGGTCAGGGTACGACGATAATTCCAGCCTCGTGTACCCGGAGATCGCAGTTGATGTCGGACAATTTGGCGAAGTTTCTCGATAGCGTCGTGGAAGCTGGCGGGTACACGTCGACGCGCAGGCTCCGCAACTACACCGCTTACTCCTTAGGCGACTGCACCGGCATCGACAAGGCACTCGATATCGGCGGTGGCGCCGGGATCCTGAGCCTCTATATCGCGAGCCAGGGCGCCAGCAAAGTCGTACTGCTCGAGCCGGAAGCAGATGGCTCCACCAGTTCGATTACGAATCTGTTCAGAAAGCTCCAGAAAAAGGTGCCCAATGGAGAGCGTGTCGAGTTTCGCGATCAGACCTTCCAGGAGTTCGATCCAGGCCAGGACCGGTTCGATCTGATTGTATCCGAGAGTGCCATCAACCACTTGAACGAACCCGCCTGCGCCGATCTCAAGACGAACCCCGGATCCTATGTCACGTATATCGGCTACTTTAAACGACTCTACGACATGATGAATCCCGGCGGTCGCCTCGTAATCGCCGACTGCAGCCGCTACAACTTCTTCCACCTGCTTGGCGTAACGAATCCCTTCATGCCCACCATTGAGTGGGAAAAACATCAGTCCCCTTATCAGTGGACCGCCATGTGCAAGGAAGTCGGGTTCGTAAATCCGAAGATCCAGTGGTCGTCGTACAACGTCCTGGGCCTGCCAGGCCGGGTTCTGATGGGCAACGCGCTGGTCAACTACTTCACCCTGAGCCACTTCAAGTTCACGATGTGGAAGCCTTAGCAGATTGCTTACTTGCTGCCGTCAGTTGGTAATCAGCACCCGCCCCGTTTAGCAAGCCGCCTGGACAAGGCATCTTCAAGGTCAAGCTCAGGGATGACGAGGTCGCGATCGACTGCCAACGAGGCGGTTATTACCCGAGCGAGGATGTTGCGGGGGAATTTGTCGCGGCTGAAGCCGCTCCTACGGGCGCTCCTACCGAGCCGCTTGGGAGACCCATGCGGCGGCGGTCTTCGAGGACGGCGCGGACTTCGGTGGGACCGATGGAGGTTTTCTCCTCGGAGAATCCATACACCAGGGAAAGGTCACAGAAGGTGTTGATCAGGCGCGGGATGCCGTCACTGGCGGCGGCGATCAGCCGGATGGCTTCCGGCTCAAACAGCTCGGCACTGGCGCCAGCGGTGGTCAGCCGGTGCACGATGTACTGCTGCACTTCCGACTCGGTAAGCCGCTTGAGGTGATAGGCGACCGACACACGCTGGGTGAGCTGGCGCAACTGTTGCGTCTGGAGCAGTGCGCGCAGCTCGGGCTGGCCGACCAGGATCACATGCAGCAGATATTCCTTCTGCGCATTCACGTTGGACAGCATGCGGATTTCTTCCAGCCCGCGGATGCCGAGGTTCTGCGCCTCGTCGACGATGAGCACCACCGGGCGACCTGCCGCGTACTCGCGAATCATGAACTGCACGAAGTCTTCGTACAGCTCGACCTTGCCCTTGTTCTTGTAGGGCAGTCCATAGGCCATCATGATCCACTCGGCCATGTCGCCGAAGGTGCGGGTAGTGAAATTGATCAGGCCAACGGTAACGCCGGTCTTCATCTCGTCGAGCAGCCGGTTGACGAGCGTGGTCTTGCCGCTGCCCACTTCACCGCTGATGACGGTGAAGCCCTGGCGGTTCATGATGCTGTAACGGAGCAGCGTCAGGGCGGTGCCATGACCCTTGGAGAGATACAGAAAAGACGGATCGGGAACCAGCGCGAAAGGCCGTTCCTTGAAGCCGTAAAACGCCTCATACATATGCTAACGGCCCCGGACTGCTGCGCAGTGGCTCAGCTGAAGAAGCCTTTTTTCTTCTTCACGCCGGGTCCATATCCATAGCCGCTGGAAGGAGACTCGGACTTGTTCAGCACCGTGCCGACCAGCGGCGTGCTCTTGAGAATATGGTAGGCCTTCTCCAGGTCTTCCTTCCGCGTCTGGCCGCTCTCGGCCACCATCAGGAAGCAGTCGGTATAGGGCGAGAACGCCAGCGCATCGTCAGCGGCGAGAATCGGCGGCAGATCGAAGACCACCAGCCGATCCGGGTAGCGGGTCTTCAGTTCGTTGACCAGCGCTATCATGCGCGGCGAGCGCAGCATCTCTGCCGAATTCTGTACGGCATTGCGACCAGGCAATACCACCAGGCGTTCGACCGACGGTGAAAACAGGATCTTGTGCAGGGGCACATCGCCCTGCAGGTAATCGCTGAGCCCCAGCTCCGGCTCATCACCGAAATATTTGTGGATGGTCGGCTGACGCAAATCGAGGTCGACCAGCAGCACGGTATGGGTCACTTCCATCGCCAGGCTGATGGCCAGGTTGATCGCGGTCAGCGTCTTGCCGCAGCCGGTGGCCGGCCCGGTGACGGCGACTGAACTCCAGCCATTGTTACGCATGGTCTGCAGCACACGCGTGCGCAACATGCGGTAGGAGTCCCTGAACTTGTGGTCGGGCAGCGCAGTGATGATGCGGTTGTCGCGCAGCAGTTGTTCGGGCACCTCCACCATGCGCGTCATCGTATAGCGCACGCCTGTGGACAAATCCGTGCCGGTGTGCGGCGGCGGGCTGAAGCGGGTGTCGGCGCCGCTCAACTGCCGGTCCTGGCCGGCACGCTCTAGAGCCTTGCGTATTCTTTCCATGGCCTGACCTGAATTCCTAAATGCCGAACTTGCGCAGCAACACGTACCAGAGCACATCCAGCGGGATGACCAGGAAGTGCACGAGCAACAAAAGTACCGCCAGCACCGCTGGCGCGATCAGCAACGCACCGATGCGTATCTTGCGTGTATGTTTGTGATCTTCCGCCGTCTCGAGCAACGGAATCTCGGCGATCGGCGGCGCGCCTTGCACGCGCTCAAGCGCACGGGCACTGGTGATCGAGCCGTCCATCGACTCCGCGACCTGTGGCCAGCCGAGACCAACCGCCAGCACCAGCACGATCAACAGGGCCAGCAATACCGGCCGGTTCGGACTGGAGGGCAGCAACGGGGTATCGGGTGGTTCGACGAGTGAGAAGCGTTCGCCCTTGCTCTGGGTCTCCATCGCCTGACCCATCTTGGAAACAAAGGCCTTTTCACGGGTCGCCTGGTAACTCTGTGTCGCACTGTTCAGACGACGGTACAGCGCGCTCAGTTGCTTTTCGACATCGCTGCTGCGCAGGGCCTTGCGCTCGACATCATCGCGCCGGGCACGCAGTTCAGCCTGCTTGCTGACCAGCGAGCGCTCCTGCGATTCCATGGTCTCGCGCTGGGCGCGGATCTGGATGTAGACGGGATTGTCGGCTTTCAGACTGCCGAGCTGCGCATCACTATGCGTCGTGGCCGGCTTTGCCTCCAGCGCCGCGACCTGGCGCTCCAGGCTTTTGACTTCGGGATGGTCCGGACCGTATTTTTCACGCGCTTTGGCGAGCTCGGTACGGGCATTGGCCAGCACGGCCGCTGAATCACCGAGATCGGCATTGGTGCCCAGCTGGGCCTTTACGGCCTCGAGATCGCGCTTGGTGCGCAGCACATCGGGATGGTCCGGGCTGTAACGTCCTTCGAGCATCGCCAGCTGGGTCTGCAGCGCCTTGAGCTGATCCTCGGGTGCAGTGACCGCCTTGCCATCAGGCAGAACGGTGGTACCGATCGGGTTGAGCTTGGCCAGCTCGGCATCGAGCATGATCTTGTTGTCACGGGTCGCCTGCAGCTGACGGTCGATCTCCTGGATCTCGTTGCTGAGGTTCTGCGCAACCTGCATGTTGAAGGCCATCAACTCGGGCAGGCTGCCCTCGTTATCGTGCTTGACCTTGGCAATCTGCGTCTCAAGGTCGCGGACCTCGCCATCCAGCCGCGTGACTTCCTCGTCCATGAACCGGGTGGTCTGTGCCGTCTGCTCGGTTCGCGAGCGGACATTCTCGGCCATGTAAAGCGACACGAGCTCGTTGGCAACGGCGCGGGCAACCTCAGGCGCTTCGTGCTCGAAGCCGAGCCTGAATGCGATCGTACTGGCGACCTGCTGCCCGCTGGCATTGGGCTGCTGGACGTCGATGATGTCGATACTCATCCGCTTTTCGACATCGGTAACGAGCAGCAGCGTGGGCAGGTACTTGCGCTCTTCGGGAAACAGGTTGAACTTCTCGATGATGCTGGCGAGATTGCTCCGCGTCATCACCCGCTGATTGATGTACTGGATCTGCCGGGCGGCGAACGTCGTAACGGTGGTCGGCACCAGACCCGGGGGGATATCCGGATCTTCGATCAGGATCACGGCTGTCGAGGTATAGGCGTTGGGCCACACGACGATACCGACGATACCGGCCAGGAACAGGCTCGCGGCCATGATCAGAGCCGGCTTACCGCGCCGCTTCAGGGCGTCGATGTAGTCGCCAAAGGTCCGGCTGTCGTCTTCGGGAAGCGCTATCTCAAAAGACATATGGGGTATCGGCTCTATTTAAAGTCGTTGTGTGCGGGGTCATGCATGACCCCGGAATGCTAGCCACCGCTTGTCAAGTTGTCTGTGATCACCGGCGCAAATCATGTCCGGCATCAGGCTGGCAGGGATCCCTCAGGGCAAGCTAACGTGAACCGTATCCAGAAAACCGTCCTAGTCAGTTGATAAGTCTACCACCGGGCATACCGGAGGGCGTTACCGTGTGTACAGGAATCCGGGACCGGAAAAAGAAAAGGCGCCCTCTGGGGGCGCCGGTGGGAGCGCCTTCAGGCGCGATCCCTTTCTTTGATATGGCCGATAATCGCGGCTGAAGCCGCTCCTACGGAAGGCCCTGCCGGGCGCGGCGGATACGGCGACCGGCCAGTGCGGCGACAGCCGTACCGAGCAGCCAGATCGCCGGCGGAGCCGGTACCGCCTGGGCACCACCGAAGAAGGCACTCTCGACGCAGGTCTTGTCGCCCTTGTCGGTGGCTGAACCGCAATTGCCGAAATTCAAACCCACCACACGCGCAGAGAAAAGCGAGAAGCCCTGCTGCGCATGACCGGAGGACAGATCGACGTAGCTGAGGATCGTGTCGAAGTCGACGCCGGTGATCGAGAAAGTCAGCGGATCCCGATGATTTTTGCCGTTGCTGTTGAGCTTCATGTCGAAGAGCCCGAAACCAGCCATGCCGCCACCGTTAAGGGCACGCCATTCGTCAGGCAGGTTAGTGACGTCACGACGGTCGGTTGCCGTACCGCCAATCACATTGAAGGCAAATCTCTGGATACCGAAGCCCTCGTCGGCCATATCCAGCAGCGGCTGCAGGGCCGTGACCGTGAAATCGATGGCACCATCAGCACCATCCGCGATGGTGACCTGGAGGTAGTTGACACCATCAGCCAGCTTGTTGGACTGATCAAGGTAGAAAGATACAGAAGCTGCCTGACTGGAGGTCGCACAGAGCAGGCCAACCAGAAGTGCCGCCGCGAATTGCCGCTTGGCCATGGCCGTTATCCCTATATGTAAACTCGTAGGACCCATTGAGCTGGGCCGCTTATAGATTCTCAAGACCTACTCTAATGGAGTACCCAGCAACGCTGCAAATCTGATTTGCCATAATCACGGGTGATTTGCGGAGCAAGTTCCCAGCGCGGCAACCCACAACCGGGCGAGGCTGGCATAGAAAGTACACCAATCAGCCAGCCGCTGCACCTCGGCTGCAGCGGCCGGGCGTCCAAAATAGGCCCTGAGGAAGGTCCCGGCCAGCGCTGCCGGCAGTTCATGGTGCCGAAGTACGACCGCAAGATCGAACCAGAACTCATTGAATCCACTGTATTCCCAGTCGATCAGCCAGAGCTGGCCAGCGGCTCCCGGACCGGCCACGAAGTTGTCGGCGACCGGATCATTGTGGCAAAAGACCTGCGGTGCCCGGGGATCCCGGCACCGTGCGAGCTGGCTCACTGCCGTCTCCGCCAGCCCGGTTGCCCCCGCACCCGCCAATCGGGCATATAGCTCGATTGCCACATTGAGGTCGAGCGGCGGCGCATCGATTTGTACGCCATGGGCCCGGCGCAGCAGCGCCGCGGCCCGCTCCAGGTTTGCCGGCGACCGCAGGTCTGCAGCCTGCCAGGCACGTCCCTCGATATGTCGCCGAAGCAAAAGACCGCGCTCCGGATCCGCAGCAATCGGTGCAGGACCAAGCCCGGCGGCTGCGAGTGCCTCAAGCCGCGCAAACTCAGCCGCCCTATCGAGGCCCATCGCTGCAGCCGCCGGTTGATCGATGCGCAGCACCGCGCGCTCGCCTGAACATTCCACCAGCCAGCTGTGTGCCAGCGGACTGCGCCGCAGGGAGTGGATCACGGTACCGCTTGTGACATGCAGACTCCCGAGTGCTGCATCCGGCGTCATGTCGCCCTCTTATGCATGGAGCGACGCCATGTGCGGTAGCCGACGACGATCAGCACGAGATACAGCGCGAACAGCGCAGCGGTCAGGTAGAGGCCACGGCTGACAAATGCGCCGAGCGACAGGCTGTCGATGACAAACCAGTACAGCCAGTTTTCCAGCACCTTGCGCGCCACCATCCAGGTTGTGAGCAACGAAGCCCATGTGATGAACGAGTCGAGATACGGCAAGGCAGCCGAAGTCTTCCATGCGAGCAATGCCCCGCTGGCCACCGACAACACCGCGACAAGCAGCAGCCACACGAGGTGTGTGCGCCAGGGCCAGGTCTGCACGACCAGCGCGCCGCCCTCCGCAGCCGGCCGCCACGCCCACCAGCCGTAGCCGGCCATCACCACGTAGAACATCTGCAACGCAGATTCCATGTATAGCTGCGCCTTACCGAACAGGGCCAGGTAGATCAGCGAACTCAGTATCGCCGCCGGCCAGCAGCCCGGCCGCTCACGTATCGCGAGCACCAGGTAAGCGATGGCCAGCACCACCGCCACCACTTCCCAGGGCGAGGTGGTAACGACGAGGCCGGACACCGCGCTGGCCAGCTCCGCGCCGATACCGTCAGGCATGCGCTCAGACGCTCGGTGGATTGCGGATATCGAGATCCGCGTTGACGATCTTGGCCACCAGGACGACCGGATGCACGCGCGCCATTGCTGCCTGCGTACAGCGCGTGACTGCGCCCATGACAGCGGCGAACTCGCCACGCAGCTGGGTGCTCAGCTGGTTGGTGACCATTTCAATACCCGGCTCGCGGCGCAGCTCATGGATAAAATCGGTGATCGGGCCAACGAAGTCAGCCTGCAGCGGATAAAGGCTCAGTTCGACAGTGATGCGCATGTCCGGGACTCCTCAATCGAAGCGGTAACGGAGCGTCAGGCCCGCATGACGCGGATCGCCATTGCGGGTGTACAGCTGTGGCGTGAAATCCGGCGGCTCGTTGCCGAACCAGAATCCACGCACGGCATATTTTTCGTCCAGCGCGTTGCGCACCCAGAGCTCGACCGCCCACTGCCCCCACTTGCGGCCGGCACGCAGATCCAGCACCTGATACGGACTGGTCTGCGGATCGTTGCAGTCTGCCGACTGGCAATAGTCGATGACGTAGCGATCCTTGCCGCTATAGTCGGCACGCACAAACCAGCCCTGCGGCAGGCGCCAGGTGGCGTTGAATGCGAAGGTGTAGCGGGGCGCATGGGCCAGTTCACGACCTTCCAGTTCGGGTCGCAGACTGAAGCTGCCGATCTCCGTGTGCAGCAGGCCGACAGCGGTACCCAGTGTCAGCGCGGGAACCGGTTGCCAGCTGGCTTCCAGTTCAATGCCCCGTGTCTGTGCATCGCTGGCGTTGTCGGTGACAAAGACATAGGTGGTCGGATCACCGAGCCGCAACTGCACCGGCACCTTGATCTGCGGATCGTCGCGCTCCTGCATGAAGGCACTCAATGCCATCGTCCAGCCCGCCCCCGCCGGCGACATGCGCAACCCCAGTTCGTAGTCCCACATATATTCGGGGTCGAATTCGATATTTCCGGTATCAAGACTGAAATCCGGAAACTCACTGAAATCGATGCCAGCGAGGCTGGTATTGAAACCGCCGGCCTTGTAGCCGCGGGCGATGCGCGCCCAGATGGTCGCACCGGGCTTCAGTTCGTGACTGAGCCCGAGTTCACCACCGAGCATGGTGTCGCGCGGATCAAACCGGCTGTCGAAATTGTCCCGGTAGCGCGCCGCGCGCTGCTCCCAGCGCAGGCCCGCTGTTGCCGTGACGCTGGCGGAGAGCGGCCGCGACAAAGCACCGAACAGGGCCACGCTGGTCGCCGAGTAATCGCTGCTGGCGCGGGCGTCGAGCAACAGATCCTCGCCACAGGTGGCGGCGTCACAGGCACCCTGGTCGCGACGCGCGTTGGATTCATCGAGGTCGAGCACATAGATACCGGTCACCCAGTCGGCGCCGAAAAGCTGGGCGTCCGGGCCTGAAATCAGGCGCAGTTCCTGATTCACCGTATCGCGCTCACGATCGAAAGCCTGCGTGAATTCGTAGACATAGGGCGCCCAGTACTGCGGATTCCCCCAGTCGGCATCGAAACCAAAGCGCATATCCGAATGGGCGACACCGGTGATACTGAGCAGTTCGGCAACTCTGCCGAGCTGCCAGCTGATCCGCAGGGCACCGGCATCCGTCTGCTGTGCATCACGCCCGGGCTGGTCGGACCAGGTCGTGAAGCCATTGTCGATCGCAAAGGCATCGTAGCCATTGTCGAGATCGACGTGCAGCCCGGTGAAGTCGATGCGCAGCGCATCGCCGGGTTGCCAGCGCAGCTTGCCGCGCACGCCAAGTTCGTCGCGCCAGTTGG
The DNA here is from genome assembly GCA_964371995.1 of uncultured Chromatiaceae bacterium. GTDB lineage: Bacteria > Pseudomonadota > Gammaproteobacteria > Steroidobacterales > SHZI01. The sequence goes on from CAYJPG010000031.1 coordinate 22,428, forward strand.
TGTCATCGCGGCCCAGATAAGCGTTATGGCGAAAGCCGTCGCTGTCGTATTGCTGAACGGCCAGGCGATACGCGAGGGTGTCATCGGTACCGGGCACCGCGCCGCCGAGCACCGCGCCGAAGGCGCGCGTGTCATCACTGCCACCGCTCAGCTCGATTTCCGCAACCGGGTTCAGCGAGGGCGCATGGCTCTGCAGGTAGATCAGGCCGGCCAGCGCGTTGGCGCCATAGCGCACGCCCTGCGGTCCGCGCAGCACTTCGATGTCCTGCACATCGAAAGTGGTCGCCACCGCGCCGATACCGGACAGGTCGATATCGTCGATGACGAAACCCACCGAAGGATTCGGTGCGCCGTCGTACTGCTCCAGTTCACCGGTACCGCGGATCTGGAAGTAGCGGGCGCGTGAGCCCTCGCCGCTCCAGTTGAAATTGGGCACCAGATCAGTGATCTCTTCAAAGTGCTGGAGCGAGGCGGCAGCAATCTCTTCCGCGTCCAGCCGGGAAACGCTCAGCGGAACGTCGGCGATTCCGGTCTCGCGCAACTGCGAGGCCAGTACGACCACCTCCGTCGTAGGAGCGGCTTCAGCCGCGAATGCCGTAGGAGCGGCTTCAGC
>CAYJPG010000031.1:23050-27023 GCA_964371995.1 uncultured Chromatiaceae bacterium
ACCCCCGGCGCCTACGGCCGCTCTTCGCATGCGCACGCTCATTCCCGGCACGTCTCCTGTAAGGGACGATCCGGGTGTTGCGACAGCAGGGGGAATAACGATGACAGCTCGTCTTGTCCCTACGCCGGTACTAGCCGGATCAGGTTCAGAGGGTTCCCGTGTGGATCTCAGGCCGGCCCGCTACTGCGGTACGGCCACCCCTAAGACTGGCCGCAAAGATACCACGGCCCGACGGACTTCTGCACAGGCGTTGAATCGCGCCCCGCCCCACTCCTACAATGCGCAGCATGAAAACACATGATTACCAGACTATCGACGCGGTCGTGAACATCTGGACCGACGAGGCACTTGCCGCGCGGCCCAAGTGGGGTACGGATTTTTTCTCCGGCAAGATGAATGCTGACAAGGGCATGATCTCGCAGGGCATGAGCCTCGAGCAGATGATCGAGAAGCTCGACGAGGCGAATATCGAACGGGCATTCCTGGTTGCCGCCCGCTCGGGGCGCCCCGGCCTGCCGGGCTGTTACCACATGCCCTATGAGATCGTCGCCCGTGCGGTGGCGAAGTATCCCAAACGCTTTCACGGCCTCGCCGGCATCGATCCCTACACCGGCATGAAAGGCGTGCGCGAGCTCGAGCACGCGGTGAAGAACCTCGGCTTCATCGGCGCACACTACTATCCGCACTGGTTTGAACTCGCGCCGGATCACGCCAAGATCTATCCCTTCTATACCAAGTGCTGCGAACTCGACATTCCGATCCAGATGCAGGTCGGTCAGTCGATGGTCTATGCCGCTGATTTCCCCTGCCGCAGCGTCGGCCAGCCGATCACCCTCGACGCGGTAGCCTGCGATTTTCCCGAACTGAAGCTGATCGGCATTCACGTCGGTATTCCGTGGCACGACGAGATGATCGCGATGGCCTGGAAACACGCCAACGTGTACATCGGCTGCGATGCGCATCGTCCGAAATACTGGCCGGACAGCTTCAAGCGCTACATTAATACGCAGGGGCAGGACAAGGTGATCTTCGGCACTGATTTCCCCGTACTGCCGTTTGCCCGCACGGTGCAGGACATCGATGACCTCGGCTTCAAGCCCGAGGTGCGCCGCAAGCTTATGCGCGACAACGTGCTGCGGATCTACGGCCTCTAGGAGCTCCTTCTGGTAGGAGCGGCTTCAGCCGCGATTTCCCTCCCGGTAGGAGCGGCTTCAGCCGCGATTCGGGGCTCAAAGTATCGCGCCTGAAGGCGCTCCTACGGGCGCTCCTACGGGCGCGACGGCAACGTGCCATCGTTGCCTACCCACACGCAATCCCAGAGCGGGTAGTCGCCGATACGCGTCACCAATCCGGCTCGCAGTGGATTGCCGATGATGTAGCGCGCCGTCTCCACCAGGCTCTCATCGGTACGCAGCGCGTGATCAAAATAGCCGCGCTGCCAGACGGGACCGGCAATACCCAGCGCGCTGCGGGTGTAGCGCGCCGCACGCCCCTTCAGCTGCCCCACCACTGTCGGCAACGAGGCGTGCTGCAACTCGAACAACCAGTGCAAATGATCAGGCATCACCACGAAGGCCAGCGTGCGTGCAGCGAGCTCGCTCTCTGCTGCACGCAGCGCCCACACGACACAGCGCCCGACAGTAATGGCACTGAAAAGCGGCTGGCGTCCGTAGGTGGCGGTCGTGATGTGATAGATGTAGCCCTGCTGCGAGACACGGCCACGACGCAAGGCACACGATCCGGGTAGCAGTGAGTCCATGGTGGATAGCTGAACATCATCACGCGCAGGAGTCCCGTGGAGAAAGCGGTGGGTTTGACCGGGAATAATCCGTAAGAGCGCCTTCAGGCGCGATTTTCATTTTTTCGGCAAGGAAGGATCGCGGCTGAAGCCGCTCCTACGGCGCTCCCACGGCGGCGTCGAAGCAAGAGAAAGGACCGCTTGGAAGGATCGCGCCTGAAGGCGCTCCTACAGCCGCTCCTACGTCGGCGGCTCAGCCGTCCTTGCGCTTCGGCTCCTGCGCGGCACCCGAAGCCAGCAGCGACTGGATCTCGGCATCGCCGATGCCGGCTTCGCGCAGGACTTCGACAGTGTGCTCACCAAGCCGCGGCTGCAGGCGCCGCACGCTGGCCGGCGTTTCAGAGAATGTCACCGGATAACGCGTCATGCGCAGGCGGCCTTCGGTCGGATGATCGACTTCCTGCCAGAAACCCACCGCATTGAGGTGCGGATCATCCTTCAGCCCCTGCAGCGTGTTCACCATGTTGGTCGGCACGCTGGTCTTGCTGAACATCTCCAGCCACTCTGCCGTGGTCCGCGTGAGCATGATTTTCGCGGTTTCCTGGTAGGTGTCGTCGATATTCGCCACCCGCTTCGACAGCGTGGTGAAACGCGCGTCGGTGATCAGCTCTTCGTGGCCGCTCAGCTTGCAGAACACTTCCCAGTGCGCATCGAGGTACGGCAGGATCGCGATATAGCCGTCTTTGGTCTTGTACGGCTTGCGGTGATGACTCATCAGGCGCGTGTAGCCTGGCCCGCCGATCTGCGGCTCGAAAGCCATGCCCCACAGGTGCTCGGCCATCGTGTAATACACCATGGTCTCGAACATCGGCACTTCGATTTCCTGACCATTGCCGGTGCGCTCGCGGCTGTAGAGCGCCGCGGTCACTGCCGATACCACCTGCATCGCCGTGGTCTTGTCGGCGACGATGGTCGGCAGATAGCGCGGCTCGCCTAGCACCATCTCGTTGAGCATTGCGATGCCGCTGACCGCCTGAATGGAGTCATCCAGCGCGCCCCGCTTGCCATAGGGGCCGGCTGCACCGTAACCGTAGGTGCCGCAGTAAATGATCTTCGGGTTCACGGCCTTGAAGGCCGCATAGTCGAGGCCAAGCTTGGTCATCACCTGCGGACGGTTGTTGTGTATGACAACATCGACATTCTTCGCCAGTTCCAGCGCAGCGGCTACGGCCGCTGGCTGCTTGAGATCAAGCACGATACTGCGCTTGTTGCGGTTGCAGGTCAGGTAGAGCGCCGCCATGCCCTTGTTGCGGTACGCACCGAGCGAACGGTTGCTGTCGCCATAAGGCGGCTCGATCTTGATGACTTCGGCACCCATGTCGGCAAGCATCTGACAAGCCCACGGACCGAGCACGACTGCGGTGATTTCAAGTATGCGTACGCCTGTCAGGGGGCCGGACATCATCATCCTTCCATGCAAGAAAGAGCGGTTGGAGCGGCTTTAGCCGCGATCTGATTAATTGTAGCCGGGATCGCGCCTGAAGGCGCTCCTGCGGGACGGCGCTCCTGCGGGACGGCATAGCCCGCAGGAGCGGCTTTAGCCGCGATATATCACAGCTTCTTCAGCGCCGCACGCGCCTCGTCGAGTCCCGGATAGTCGGACTGGGCCTCGTCCACGGCGCGTTTCAGCTCCTGTTTCGCGCCCACCGTGTTGCCGGAAGCCAGGTAGGCCATGCCGAGGTGGTAGTGAAATATCGGATACTGCCCGGCTTTCGCGACCACACGCTCAAGCACGCCAACCGCCTCGGCATACTGCGCGGACCGGTAGTGCGCCCAGCCGAGCGTGTCGAGTACCGCCGGATTATCAGACTTATCCAGTTTCTTCGCCAGTTCGAGTGCCCGCGCCATGCTCGCTTTGTCCGTGCGATAGTCGAGCAGCAGCGCGGCCAGATTATTGATGGCCGGCTCGACGTCGGGACTGGTTTTCAGCAGGTTTTCATACAGTTTGATGGCATCGTCGCGCCGCGTAGCCCGCTCCAGTTCGGTGCCCAGCAGCATGGTCAACTCCACGTTGGCCGGGTTGGCCTTGAGGCCGCGCTCGTAAACCTTGATGCGGGCATTGATATCGTTGCGATACGTGCCGGCCAGCGACTGCCAGGCAACGACGGAATCCGGTTTCTTCGCGACCACTTCCTCCAGATAGGACACCGCTTTGTCAGGTTCTCAGTGCCGGCC
>CAYJPG010000032.1:0-26945 GCA_964371995.1 uncultured Chromatiaceae bacterium
AGCTGACGGTGCAGGTCGAACTCCAGGAGGCCGAAGTACAGCCCGAAGACATTTACCTGCTCTGCTCCGACGGCCTTCCCGACATGGTTGAAGACGAGGATATTCACTTAACGATCAGCACTTTTAATGCTAATCTTGAAATGGCAGGTCAACAGCTGATCCGGCTCAGCAATGACCACGGGGGGAAGGACAATGTCTCGGTCATACTGGCGCAGGTGGTCGAACCATTCCCGGCGCGGGTCAGCGTGCTCCAGCAGATCCGCAACATCTTCGGTTAGGCTTGTCGTGGCTCACACTTTCATGTCACGGCCCACAGGACAATACTGATATGGCACGACTGATTCTGAGCCTGGATTCGCAGGTCCTTGCCGAATTCAACATGAGCAAGGAACGGTATACCGTTGGCCGGTTGCAGGACAACGATATCCGCATCGACAACCCGACGGTCAGCGGCCACCACTCATTAATCATCAATATCCTCAACGACTCCTTTCTTGAGGATCTGAACAGCACCAACGGCACCTACGTCAACGGTCGCCTGATCAAGAAGCACGCCCTGCAGAACGGCGATGTCATCACTGTCGGCCGGCACCAGCTGCGCTTCGTCGACGGTGTTACCGATGACGACGCCGATGAGTTTTCACGCACGATGGTCATCGAGCGGCAGATCGGTGGTGCGGAAGCGCTGGCCAAGGCCGCTGCGGTATCGGCCCAGGCAAGTGCGGCATCCGCCGCCTCAAACGGTGCGGCGGCCCGCCCGGCCGGAGCAGAACCGGCTTCGAAACCGGTTTCGGTGGGCAAGGTTCAGGTACTGAATGGCTCTTTTGCGGGACGTGAGATTCCGCTCAACAAGGCACTCACCACGCTCGGACGCGCCGGTGTGCAGGTGGTGGCAATAACGCGCCGGGCAGACGGGTATCACATCGTCCAGGTGGAAAATACTGCGGATCGTGAGCCACCGAAGCTCAATGGCAAGCCGCTCGGCGCCCAGGCATGCAAGCTCGCTGACAATGACGTCGTCGAGATTATCGGCATCAAGATGGGCTTTTTCCTCGGCTGAAGTCAGTCTGGCCGGTCTGGCCCGCCCTCAAGGCGTACCGCCACACGCCTGTTGATACCCGTCATCAGCGTCCAGGGAATGGTGTTGGCGGCTGCCGCCACGTCTTCCACACTGGGTCCGTCACCCCACAGGACCACCCGGTCACCGATCGCCACACCCGGCACATCGCTGACATCGACACCGATCATGTCCATTGATACCCGGCCGACCAGGGTACCGAAAGCCTCGCCGATACCCACCGGCGTACCGCTACGAGCATGCCAGGGATAACCGTCCGCGTAACCTGCGGCGGCCAGTCCAAGCAGGCTGTCCCGCGGCGCCACCCAGTGTCCGCCATAGCCAACCCGCTGCCCCTTGCGAACCGGCTTGACCGAAATCAGCCGCGTTTCAAAGGACATCGCCGGCTGCAATCCAAGCTCCGCTGCTGATCGCGACCGGATCGGCGATGCGCCGAAAAGCATGAGGCCGGGCCTGACCCAGTTACGCCCGGTATAAGGAAGTATTCCGTTGTTTCGCACTGCGTCCGGCCACTGCAGGATCGCTGCCGAGTTGGCAATACTCACATCGCCACGCCAGTTCCTCAGCAGTGCCCCGAAGTTTGCAAGTTGCTCTCCAGTCGCAGCATCCTGCCGGTCGTCGGCACAGGCCAGATGACTCATCAGCGTGATACCGCTGACGGCCGGGCACTGATTCAGACGGGTGATCGCATCCGGCACTGCGGAGGCAGGCATGCCAAGGCGTGACATACCGGTATCAACCTTGAGCCAGCACCAGACAGGCGCGGTGCCGCCAGACTTCTCCAGCAGTACCAGCTGCTCCGGCGCATGGACCACGATATCGATGGCAAGATCCGCAGCAGCACGCACCTCCTCAGCCGTCATGCACCCACCCAGTATCACCAGACGCTTGCGGATACCTGCCTCTCGCAGCTGTACCGCTTCTTCGAGCCGGGCGACGGCAAATGCATCGGCAGAATCGAGTATGCGCGCAACCTGGATCAGGCCGTGCCCATAGGCATTCGCCTTGATTACCGCCAGCACGGGACAACCCGGAGCGGCCAGACGGACTTGCTGTAGGTTACTGCGCAGTGCGGCCGGGCGAATCACTGCGACCGGCGCCGGGGTCACCTGAACCCCTCAACTTCAGGCGCATAGTTTTCGAACTTGGTAAAGCGGCCGAGGAAGGTCAGCGGAAACTCGCCGATCGGTCCGTTTCGCTGTTTGGCGATATGAATGTCTGCGATCCCTTTGCGCGGACTGTCCGAGTTGTACACCTCATCCCGATAGATGAAAAGGATCAGGTCTGCGTCCTGCTCGATTGCGCCCGATTCACGCAGGTCAGACATCACCGGCTTCTTGTCGGTACGCGACTCGACACTGCGGTTCAGCTGGGAGAGCGCGATGATCGGCACATTCAGCTCACGCGCCAGCGCCTTAAGCCCGCGGGATATCTCCGAGATCTCGGTGGCGCGGTTCTCGGAAGCACCCGCCACACGCATCAACTGCAGATAATCGACGACGATCAGGTCGAGTCCGCGCTCCCGCTGCAGACGCCGGGCCCGCGCCCTGACTTCGGTTGGCGTCATCGCGGGCGTGTCATCGATATAGATCGGCGCTTCCTGCATCTGCTGAATCGCGCCGTTGATACGCGGCCAGTCGTCATCACTGAACCGTCCGTTACGCAGATGCGACTGGTCAACGCGACCCAGGGAGGAAACCATACGGAATGCAAGCTGCTCGACCGACATTTCCATACTGAATACAGCTGCCGACTTGCGCGCGCCCAGAGCCGCATTCTCGGCGATGTTCAGCGCCAAAGAAGTCTTGCCCATCGACGGACGCCCGGCAATGATGATCAGGTCACCGCCCTGCAGTCCGGCAGTAAATTCGTCCAGCTTGTTGAAGCCCGTCGGCAGACCCGTGATCGCACCCGGCGACTGATGCAGCAGATCCAGGCGCTCAACCGTACCGGTCAGCACCTCACTGAGACGTACGAACCCTGATCCGCGGCGTTGACCGCGTTCAGCGATCTCGAACACACGACGTTCCGCTTCATCGACCAGCTCGGCAATCGGGCGGCCTTCGGGACGGTAGGCGAGCCCGGCAATGTCGTTGCCGACCTCGATCAGGCGTCTGAGCAGCGCACGCTCACGAATGATCCGTGCGTAATTGCCGACATTGGCCGCACTCGGCGTGTCGTTGACGAGTTCGCTGAGATAGGCGGTACTGCCGGCATCGGCCAGCTCACCACGCGAGGCCAGATGGGCCGACAGCGTTACCGGGTCTGCCGGCTGGCTGCGTTCGGAAAGCTCCTGGACGGCGGCAAAGATCAGGCGGTGGTCCGGGCGGAAGAAGTCGGCAGAACTGACCAGATCGGCAATCCGGTCCCAGCTGCTGTTGTCGAGCATCAGCCCGCCCAGCAGGGCCTGCTCGGCCTGAATGGAGCTTGGGGGTACCGGCAGTTCCGCCAGCGCCCCCGCTTCGCGCCGGGGACCAGAAGTCGCCACGTCTGCCCCCTTCGCCGTTACTGACTCAGCCTTGTGCCGCGGCTTCCTCGGCAACAACGCTGATACGGATCACGGCATTTACATCGGAATGGAAATGAAGTTCTATCGAGTGCTCGCCGACCGTGCGGATCGGGCCTTCTGGCAGCCGGACTTCGCTGCGCTTCACCAGCACACCGGCAGTGGTGCAGGCCTCGGCGATGTCTGCGGTACCCAGTGAACCATAAAGTTTGCCCTCGGTGCCGGCCTTGGCGGTCAACTGGATTTCCAGCTTGACCACGTTTGCTGCACGGGTCTGGGCAACAGCAAGTTCATCTTGCTGCTTCGCCTCCAGGTCGGCCCGGCGCGCCTCGAAAACCGCGATATTGGCCGACGTTGCCAGCGTAGCCTTGCCGCGCGGGAGCAGGAAATTCCGTCCATAGCCGGACCGGACCTTGACGCGATCACCGATCACACCGAGATTCTCAACCTTCTCAAGCAGAATTACGTCCATTGCTTCGCTCTCTATCCGTTACGCGTGTCGCGCCGAGGGGCGCGTATTAAACCACATTCGTCCTGCTTCGGCGCAGGCTGATCAGGTTATCCACGATACCAACCGTCATCAGCCCGACCAGCAGCAACCCCGCCAGCGAGGCACTTAACATCAGCGGGCCATACAGCACAACCGACCAGAACCGTGGCCAGCGGTAGTGGTCAGCAGTCCAGTGCAAGACCGCCAACCCCTGCGCCACAAACCCCGTCGCCAATACCAGCAGTACGCCGGTACCCGCATCTTTCAACCCCAGGCCGATTGCCGCCAGTCCCGCCAGCACTGCAGCGGTCAGTGCCCGGCCCAGCCGCAATTGCAGCACCTGTCTGCGCCAGCCCGCGCGATCCCCGCTGACGGCCAGCGACCCGCCAAGCAGCAGCGCGATCAGGACGCTCATCAGCACGCTGGCTGCAATCACGCCATACATCAGGGCGGCGAGGCGCCCCAGCCAGTCTGCGGGCAAGCCTTCGTTCTGCGGCAGTCCAGCCGAGCGGATCAGTTGCTCGAGTACCGGCAACCAGTAGCTGCGCGCATCCGGCAGAACCAGGCCGCTCAGGAATACGGCGATTACAGCAACCGCCACCAGCAGTTGTACCGCCAGATCGAATGAACCGGTCCGGCCGAGTACATGCCCACCCAGCAATGCCCCGGCCCACATGGTCAGCGCACCGACCACAGCCGAATCCCAGGGACCGCCGCTGAGCGCGAGCAGCACGACGAGAATACCGACACCTGCCAGGCAGTCGGTGAGGGCTACCCGCCAGCCGAGCGTTGCAGCAGTCATGGCCACCACTGCCCCACTGAACAGATTGACAAGCGGCAGCAGCAGGGTGCCGGCGACCAAAACAATACGCGACCGCCGGTTGCTGCTTAACCAGTTGGCCAGACGAGTCATCACCGGATACGGCACCGCTACTGACGCGCAGTAGCAGCGCTGCGGATCAGTTTCAGTGCTTGTCTGTATATGGCAGCAGGGCCAGGAACCGGGCCCGCTTCACGGCGGCCGCCAGCTGGCGCTGATAACGCGACTTTGTGCCGGTAATCCGGCTCGGGACGATTTTCCCGGTCTCCGTCACATAGGCCCGCAGTGTTTCGAGATCCTTGTAGTCGATCTCCTTGACGCCCTCAGCCGTAAACTTGCAGAACTTGCGACGCCGAAAATACTTGCTCATTTAACTGTCCTCAATTCGAACCGGATGACGGATGATGGTCAGGCTGCGTCTGCGGGCGTATCCGCATCCGCTGTATCGTCATCATCGGCGTCTCCGGCTGGTACGCGCACATCGGCTGCATCATCGCTACGGTCTGCACCTGGGCGACCGGGTTCCTCTGCGGCCTTGACCAGTGGTGAAGCATCGGTAACCGCCTCATCGCGCTGCATGACGAGGTGCCGCAGCACTGCATCACTGAACCGGAACGCACCGACAAGCTCGGCCAGCGTTTCCTGACCACACTCGATATTCATGAGCAGGTAATGGGCTTTGTGGACCTTGTGTATCGAGTGCGCCAGCTGGCGCCGGCCCCAGTCTTCGACACGGTGTACGTTACCGCCACCGGCGGCGATCATTGTGCGATAGCGCTCGAGCATCGCAGCGACCTGCTCGCTCTGGTCAGGATGAACGAGCACGACTATTTCGTAGTGACGCATGTTATCTCCTCGTGGATTACAGCCACCCATCCATGTGGTGTGGCAAGGACCGGTCAGTGCGGCTGGCTCAACACTGTGGTGCGGCAGCCATTGTCCGGGTGGCGCATCCTACCGGAGCTGACCGGCTCCCGGCAACCGCGCAGCGCGCTGACGGACGCATTCATAGAGGCAAATGCCCGCCGCCACCGCTACATTCAGGCTGCTGACGGCGCCCTGCATCGGCAGGCTGACCAGGTAGTCGCAGGTCTCGCGGGTCAGGCGGCGCATGCCTTCACCCTCCCCGCCCAGCACCAGCGCGGTGCCTGCAGTACCCAGGTCCAGGTCATAAAGTGACTCGCCGGCCCCGGCATCAGCACCCACGATCCACAGCCCCTGCTCCTTGATGCTTTCCAGAAAACGGACCAGATTGCCAACCTGGGCGATGGCCTGGCTTTCAGCGGCGCCTGCCGCCACCTTGCTCACTACCGGGGTCAGGTCGACATTCCGGTTCCGCGCCACCACCACAAGGTCAGCACCGGCCCCGTCTGCCGCCCGCAGGCAGGCACCGAAGTTCCGCGGATCCTGAACCCCGTCGAGCACCAGTACGAGCGGGCGTTCAATCGCTGCGAGCAGTTCGCGGGCCGCCGATTCCGACAAGGGACCGGATTCGGTAGCGCTCGCCGCAACGCCCTGATGTTTGATGGTGCCCGTCAGGCGCTCCAGCTCCTCGGCAGACACCGGCAGCACACGGCTCGCCCTGGGCAAAACCTCAACCAGCCGTGCGTGGCGCTCAGCGCCCAGGTCAGTCTGCAGATAAACGCATTCAACCGTATCCGGACGGGTCAGCAATACCTGCCGGACTGCGTGAATGCCATAAAGAATCCTCGGCGCCATAGCTCGTCTTTCCGTCCCGACCTGGTCCGTGGCCACTTCAGCGCCGTTGCTTGCCTGACCTTGGCGTTTTACGCGGCGCTGTCTGCCCGGCTGCAACCGGCTGCGATTCCAGGGCAAGATCGATCTTCGCTTCCTCCGGATCGACGCGCGCTACCCGTACACGCAGGTCCTCACCAAGCAAAAACAGGCGTCCAGTTCTTTCGCCCTTCAGTCCCAGCCCGCCAGGCTCCAGATGGTAATAATCATTTGGCAGATTGGACACGTGGATCAGCCCATCGACGAAAAGCTCGCGCAGCATCACAAACAGGCCGAAGTGGGTGACGCCGGTAATCACACCATCGAGGACTTCACCGACACGGTGCTGCATGAACAGGCATTTGCAGCGCGCATCGACATACCGTGTAGCTTCATCGGCACGTCGCTCCAGCATCGAGGTGTTCTTGCCCAGCTGCTCCATTGCAGGTCCGTCATAACTGAATGCACCCGGCTTGCCGCCATCGATCAGGTGACCGATGCCCCGATGCACGAGCAGGTCCGGGTAGCGACGGATTGGCGAGGTGAAATGGGCATATGCAGTCAGCGCCAGACCAAAATGGCCGCTGTTTACAGGCTGATAGACCGCCTGCGTCATGCTGCGCAATACCGCAGTTGCCAGCATCGGAAAATCCGGCCGGTCACGGAGCGCCTGCAAGCCGCGATTGATCTCGCGCGGACGAGTCCGCGCCGTATCGGGCATCGGCACACCCAGACTCTGGAACAGCAGTCGCAACTCCTCCAGCTTGTCGCCTTCCGGACCATTGTGTACGCGGTACAACGTCGCAATCCGGTGGCGACCCAGATAACGCGCGGCTTCGACATTCGCCGCGATCATGCATTCTTCGATCAGACGATGCGCATCGTTACGCAGGCGCGAAGCCACTCCGGAAATTGCGCCCGATTCATCCAGCTCGATCCTGACTTCGGGCAGATCCAGATCCAGCGCACCGCGCCGGCCCCGTGCACTGGCAAGAGCGTTGTAGACACCGTACAGATTGTCGATCACCGGGCCCAGTCGCCGGATGTGCGCATACCCCGCAGGATCCGCACCCCGATGCATCGCATCGACCTGGTTATAGGTCAGTCTCGCGTGTGAGTGCATGACTGCCCGGTAAAACTTCGCCCCGGTCACGCCACCACGCCCGTCAATCTGCATCTCACAGACCATGCACAGGCGATCCACCTGCGGCTTCAGCGAGCAGAGTTCGTTGGAGAGCGCTTCCGGCAACATGGGCACGACCCGGTCGGGAAAATACACCGAGGTTCCGCGGCGGCGCGCCTCGACATCGATTGGATCGGATTTGCGGATGTAGTGCGACACATCGGCAATCGCCACGATCAGCCGCCAACCCTCACCCGCTGGCTCAGCGTAGACAGCATCATCGAAGTCGCGGGCATCCTCACCATCAATGGTCACCAGCGGCAGCTTGCGCAGGTCGGTGCGGCCAGCACTCTCGTTCGGGCCTACTTCGGCACCGAAATGTGCAGCCGCCTTCGTGACCGCTGCCGGCCATACCGACGGCACATTGAACATCTCGATTGCCGCTTCGGTCAGCACACGCGGCTCGGTCGGCTCACCGAGAACCCGGATGATTTTTCCCTGGGCCTCGCGACTCGGTGCCGGATATTCCATGATCTCCAGCTTGACGAGCTGACCTGGCTGCGCGCCCGAACGATAGCGGTCAGGCACAATAAAGTGGTGCGCTGAACGGCCCGACCCGATCACCCAGCCGATACCGTGTTCGCGCTGATAGCGGCCAACCACACTGGTACGGGCGCGGGTGAGTATCTCAACCACAGTCCCGCTGCAGCGACCTCCGCGGCCTTGCGTCGTAACCCGCACAACCACCCGGTCGCCATCCAGCAGTGAGCGCATTTCAGCTTCGGACAGGTAGACATCCACTGATCCGTTGTCGGGAATGAGAAAGCCGAAACCATCGCGATGCGCGCTGACTGTGCCAGCCACGAGGTCGAGCTTTTCACTGAGGCAATACTCGCCAGCACGGTTTACGAGCACCTGGCCACTGGATTTGAGTTCATCGAGCCGGCGCCGGAGGCTCTGCAACTCACGCTTTTCCGGCTTACCCAACGCGGCAGCCAGCGCATCGAGCGTCATCGGCACGCCCTTCTGACGCAGGAGCGCGAGCAGCTCATTTGGCCCAGGAACCGGATGACGATAACTGCGAGCAGGCACGGCTGGCCTTGCCGCCGGAGAACCCTTGTTACGTTTTTTCTTCATTAAATCTTGCCGGGACTTGTCACCTAAGTTTGACAAGCATACAGGCTGCCTTTAAATTGCCGCACTCTTTCAGCCTGCCCACCGAAGCCCAGGTGGCGGAATTGGTAGACGCGCTAGCTTCAGGTGCTAGTTATCGAAAGGTAGTGGAGGTTCAAGTCCTCTCCTGGGCACCACCATCAGCACCCCCCCTGCCAGCATCGATGCTACCTGGCAGGGGCACGGGCAAGCTCATCAAAATCTGCCGCGAGGCCGGACAGGCGATCATCCAGATGCCTGCGCTGTTTCGGGCTACTGGACGACAGTACATCCGCAACCATGGCAAAGACAATTGCCCTGTTGGCCGCCACGAGCTGACGATATTCCGGACTGTCGAACTGGTTCGGATCGAGCAGCAGCGCCATGAGCCGGGTCTCGAAACCGGCATTGCCAGACCGGGATTCCAGCAGATCGCGGAAAGCTGATTGCCAGGCTACACGCCGCCCGAGCCACTGCTCCGTGAGATCATGCATTTCTGCGGTATAGGATCTCACCACGGCCTCCTGATCCCGGCTCAGAGGTCCACTAAACCAGCGGAAGGCGCGGATGATGCTGCGATCCTGTTTCTTGCGCCTGGCCTCCGGACCTTGTCCGGAGTATTCCTCTCTGAGTTCTGCATTCCTCTCTTCAAGCTCGGCAAAGAAGCCGCTGAGCTGCTCGTCACTCAGCGTCAACAGCAGTCGCGCAATATCAGGTGACATGTGTCTGAGGCTCTGATCCCAGAGCACCAGCGTGATCTCGTACTGTTGTGCGATGAACTCCGCGCTCACCGGACCGCCAAGTCCGGCGCGCAGATCGCGAATGTGTTCAACGTAGAGCGGCAGCTGGGCAGCCCGGTGCCAGGCGAGATTGCGTCCGATGATCTCGCGGGCCAGCTGATCCTGACTGTCATTCAGGTCAAGGTAACTGTTGACATACCATCGCGTCAGCCAGTCGAGCTGGCCATAGGCGATACGCGTAACACAAGCGGCGAGTACCAGGCTGGCCAGCAACGAAAGCGCAAATACCTTCCAGCACGAGATCCTTCGCCCCGCAACCAGAAACGCCGGGAGGCTGATGCGGGGCCCGGGCATGTATCAGACCTCGTCAGTCAAAGGGGTGGCGAAGGATGATGTTGTGATCACGGTCAGCGCCGGTCGAAACCATATCGACCGGAATACCTACAATGGATTCAAGGCGCCGCAGATAGTTCTGTGCTGCTGCAGGCAGCTGGTCAAGGCTGCGTGCACCCAGCGTCGACTCGGACCAGCCTGGAAATTCTTCATAGACGGGCTCTACGTCGGCATAACGGTCCACGAGCAGCGGCGGGTGCGCATGCACCTGCCCGTCCAGCCGGTAACCGGTACACACCTTTACGGACGGCAAGCCGTCCAGCACATCAAGCTTGGTCACACACAGACCCGTGATGCTGCTGTTGATGACGGCACGACGGACCGTTACCGCATCGAACCAGCCGCAACGCCGAGGCCTGCCGGTAGTCGAACCGAATTCCACGCCGATTCGCGCCAGGCGCTCGCCGGTTTCATCGAAGAGTTCCGTAGGAAACGGGCCACCGCCTACCCGGGTGGCGTAGGCCTTTACCACGCCGAGCACATAGTCGAAATTGGTCGGACCCAGACCTGAACCGCTGGCAGCACAACCTGCCGCAGTATTTGAAGATGTTACATATGGATAAGTGCCATGATCGATATCGAGCAGCGCGCCCTGCGCACCTTCGAACATCAGGCGGGCGCCACTGCGGCGCAGTTCATCAAGATAGGCGACGGTATCGAACACCAGCGGTTTCACTCGTTCGGCCATCGCCAGCCATTGCACCAGCGTCGCTTCCACACTTACCGCTTCAGCGTGGTAGTAGTTCTTCAACATGAAATTGTGCAACTCCATGACTTCGGCGAGTTGCTCGGAAAAGCGCCGCTCATCGAACAGATCCGCCATGCGCAGCGAACGACGCCCGGCCTTGTCCTCATAGGTGGGGCCGATTCCGCGCCCGGTAGTACCGATCGCACGCAGCCCACGGGCCTGCTCACGCGCCTGATCGAGCGCGATATGACTGGGCAGAATGAGCGGGCAGGCAGGACTGATCTTCAGGCGGTCCGCAACCGAGATACCGCGCGTTTCAAGCGCATCGATCTCTTTCAGCAATGACGGCAGATGGACCACGACTCCGTTGCCGATGACGCAAGTCACTCCGGGACGCAGTATCCCCGAGGGAATCAGATGCAGAATGGTCTTCTCGCCACCGATGATCAGGGTATGACCGGCGTTGTGACCGCCCTGAAACCGCACGACGGCCTGGGCCTGCCCGGTCAACAGATCGACAATCTTTCCCTTGCCCTCGTCACCCCACTGGGTGCCGATGACGATGACACACTTGCCCACCGCGATTGCCCCGGTTAACGCCCGCCGTCGGCCTTCTGCATATAGCGGAAGAAATCGTCCTTGCTGTCGAGCAACAGCAGGTCGTTCTCCTTGCCCAGCGAGCGGCGATAGGCCTGGATACTGCGCGTAAAGGCAAAGAAGTCCGCATCCTTACGGTACGCGTCCGCATAGATCGCCGCCGCTTCGGCATCACCGGCACCACGTACTTTCTCGGCATCCCGGTAGGCTTCGGCCAGCGTTACCGTGCGCTGGCGGTCTGCCTCTGCCCGGATCTGCTCGGCATTCTCGGCACCCTGTGCGCGCAGTTCCGATGCAGTCCGTGCACGCTCCTGTCGCATCCGGTCGAATACAGAATCACTGACCTGTTCCGGGAACTCCGTGCGTTTGACGCGCACATCGATGACCTGGATACCAAGCTGCAGGGCGTTCTCGCGCGCGCGCGTCAGCATCTCGTCCAGCAGTTCGCGACGTTCTGCCGTCACCACCTGTGGAACCGTACGCTTGGCAAATTCGCCGCGAATACCGTCCTTGACGATTTCCAGCATGCGCTGCGCCGCCAGTGCTTCGTCACCACCTGTTGCGCGGTAATACTCGCCAAGGTTGACGATCCGCCACTTGATGAAGAAATCGACCAGCAGGTTCTTCTTCTCCTGAGTCAGGAACAGTTCCTGCGGGTTGGTCAACGTCAGGATCTGGTGTGGATACTTCAGCACATTGTTGATGAACGGCATTTTGAAATGCAGCCCGGGACCGATATCCGTCTCGATAATCTTGCCGAGCCGGAACTTGATCGCAAGTTCACGCTCGTCGACTGTATAGACCGACAGGCCGACTATGGCCACAAGAGCCACGATAACGGCGGGCAAAAGCGTCCGTGTATTCATCAGCGCGTCCCCCGGGTGCGGAGATCTGTACGGTCACGCGACGTTCCCGCGGCTGGAACTGCTGGCCCGGTTGCCGGAGCAGAATCGCGTGGTGCCGGCGTCACCGTATTATTGCGCCGCTGCTCCAGAATCTTGTCGACTGGCAAATAGAGCAGGTTGTTACCACTGCCAGAATCCATAAGAATCTTGTTCGAGGCACCGTAAATCTCTTCCATCGCTTCAAGATAGAGACGCCGACGCGTCACTTCGGGTGCCTTTTTGTATTCGGCGAGAAGCAGTTCAAAGCGTGCAGCTTCACCCTGCGCATCAGCAACCACCCGAGCCCGATATCCCTCGGCGTCTTGCTGTCGCCGGACCGCTTCACCACGCGCACGCGGAATGACATCGTTGGCGTAGGCCTGCGCTTCAAAGGACAGGCGCTCACGATCTTCCCTGGCCTTGATAGCATCCTGTACGGCTGCCTCGACCTGGCTCGGGAAGTTGGCATCCTGCAGGTTCACCTTGGTAACCAGCATGCCGGTCTGGTACTCATCGAGTGTCTGCTGAACAAGTTTTTCCGTAAGTACGGCGATTTCGGTACGTCCTTCGAGGAGTACAAAATCCATCTTGTTCTTGCCGATAACCTCGCGGATGGCACTCTCGCTGACGTCCTGAAGCGTCGCCTCCGGATCACGCACATTGAAGAGATACTTGACCGGATCAGCCTTGCGATACTGCACGACGAGATCGACGACCACGATATTCTCGTCTGCGGTCAGCATACGGGTCTGCTGCTTGAAGGGTACGATCTCGTTGGTATTGACGCGTTCGACCCGCTCAACTGGCCAGGGCATGTGCCAGCGCAGGCCGGGCAGGGTCGTCTCCTGATACTTGCCGAAACGGGTCACTACTCCCCGTTCAGCATCATCGACCCGGTAAAAGCCGGTCACCACCCAGACTGCAACAATCAGGCCGAGCAGCGCGAATATCGCCGGTCCACCCGGCTGGCCACCGGACTGGCCGACGGATGAACCCCGGGAACCACGCCCGCCACGCAGCAGTGCAAGCAGCCGCTGCTGCCAGGCCTTGATGATCTTGTCCAGATCCGGCGGACCCTGGCCTTGCCCGCGATCCCAGGGATTTTTGCCGTTGCCGGGTTCATTCCATGCCATTTTTGTCAGTTCCAGAGCAGTTGCGCCGATATCACTGTAACGCCTCGGGGCGGAAATCCGCAGGACCGGGGAGTACCCGCAGGTGCTCGCGCCGGCTCAGATCCTCATAGTCGCGACGGCCCATCCTGAGATCCAGCTCCCAGCCACCGGCATCGCGCAGCCGTTCGTTCACCACCGCGCCCATGGCATAGAAACTGGCTCGCAGACGCGCTTCTGCGGCATCCAGCTCGACCGTGCACTGCACGAAGGCGACATGCAGATGTTCGGCAATGACCTCAAGCAGGGAGCTGACCCCATCGCCCGTTTGCGATGAGAGCCAGACGCGGGCTGGCAACCCCGTCGCATCACGATCAACCCGGGGCTGCGCGCCGAGTATATCAGTCTTGTTGTAGACCTGGATGCGCGGCGTCTGGTCCGCGCCGATCTCTTCCAGCACCTTGACGACATCCTGGATACGCTCCTGATGTGCCGGATCGGAACTGTCGATCACGTGCAGGATCAGGTGCGAATCCTTGGTCTCTTCCAGCGTCGAGCGAAAGGCAGCGACCAATTCGTGCGGCAGATCGCGAATAAAGCCAACGGTATCGGCAAGGATGATCATCGTCCCGTCCGGCAAGCGGACACGCCGCAGCGTCGGGTCAAGCGTGGCAAACAGCTGATCAGCGACGAGAACACCGGCGCTGGTCAGCCTGTTGAACAGGGTCGATTTTCCGGCATTGGTATAGCCGACCAGCGAAACGGTCGGAATCTCAACCTTGCGGCGCATCTGGCCCGCAGTGCGGCGCTGACGGGCGACTCGCGCGAGCCGCCCGGTCAATGACCGGATGCGCTGTGAAATCAGACGGCGGTCTGACTCGAGCTGCGTTTCCCCGGGACCACGCAGCCCGATTCCGCCCTTCTGGCGCTCGAGGTGGGTCCAGCCCCGCACCAGGCGCGTCGCCAGGTGTTCGAGCTGGGCGAGTTCCACCTGCAGCTTGCCTTCATGGGTACGCGCACGCTGCGCAAAGATATCCAGAATCAGGCCGGTCCGGTCGACGACGCGCCGATCGAGTTCCTGCTCAAGGTTGCGCTGCTGGGCAGGGCTCAGCCAATGGTCGACCAGCACGATCTCGGCACAGGTCTCGTGAAGTAACTGTCGCAGCTCTTCGAGCTTGCCGCTGCCGATCAGATAACGTGGATTGGCCTTTCGGAGTGAGGCACTGAGTGCGCCTGCCACTTCGGCACCCGCCGCAAGAGCGAGTGCCTGGAACTCCTGCTTTTCTTCCGGGGGTGGCGCCGAACCGATCTTGGCGTGCACCAGAACAGCGCGTTCTCCATGACTGGGCCGGTCAAACAAGATGCGGCCCCTGCAGCGCAGCTATGACAAAATACCTGCTGCAGCATGTCGGCCGAAGCAATCCCGGCCGGTGGCGATCAGTAGACGAGTCCGGCGTAATCAGCCTTCTTCCTCTTCATCCTGGTCCGGCAGCCTGACTGCACGGGACGGCACCACTGTAGAGATCGCGTGCTTGTAAACCATCTGGCTGACGCTGTTTTTCAGCAGCACGACAAACTGGTCGAAAGACTCGACGGTCCCCTGCAGCTTGATCCCGTTAACCAGATAGATCGAAACAGGAATCTTCTCCTTGCGGAGTACATTCAGAAACGGATCCTGCAGCACCTGACCTTTGGTCATCTTGGACTCCTGTTTGTTCTTGTTCGTTGCGTCCGGTGGCGCTTCTGAACGACGTGGAACACGCCGCATATGCACTCCCCCCCTCGGCCGGCATTCTAGCCGCTCGATGCCGATAATGCATCCTGCACACCGTGTGTGTGCAGCGCGGCCGCGGCTTCAGCCACCAGATCAGCCTCCATGGAAATGCGCAGTTCACAGACCTCATGACGCAGCCAGGTGAGCTGCCGTTTGGCCAGTTGCCGGGTCGCCGCAAGCGCACGACGCTCTGCCTCTGCCCGGTCATAATGACCGGCCAGCATTGCCCACAGCTGACGATAGCCAACCGCCCGCATTGCCGGGCGATCCGCTCGCATTTCAGGCAACTGCATCAGCCCCTCCACTTCTGCGATAAAGCCTCGCCCCAGCATCTCGCGGAATCTCGCCTCTATTCGTGCATGCAGCAACCGCCTGTCCTGCGGGATAACAACAATACGCAGGAAGCGCAGATCGCTGGTGGGTGACGCGCGTCCCTGCTGGGCCGAGAGCGGAACACCCGTCAATTGGTAGACTTCGAGTGCGCGCTGAATCCGTTGCCGGTCGGCCGGCTGCAAGCGCTGCGCAGTCAGCGGATCCACCAGGGCCAGTTCGGCGTGCAACGCAGGCCAACCGATGGCTGCAGCGCGCAGGTCGATTGCAGCACGTACCTCACCGTCGGCCTGCGGTAACTCCGACAGGCCCTGCCAGAGACCGCGGAAGTACAGCATCGTCCCGCCAACCAGCAGCGGCACGCGTCCGGCGGCCACGATCCCGTCGATCGCCGCCCGCGCATCGCGCAGGAATTCACCGGCAGAATAGCTCTCCCATGGCTCACGAATATCGATCAGCTGGTGCGGCACTTCTGCACGGACCTCCGGCCCGGGCTTTCCGGTACCGATATCCATACCGCGGTACACCAGCGCCGAATCAACGCTGACGATACTGACAGGGAAGCGTCTGGCCAGATCGACGGCGAGCGCCGTCTTGCCGGCCGCGGTCGGTCCCATCAGGCAAATCACAAGAGGCGGACTGATCATCGAACCGAATCCGGCTGTCAGCGACCGCGCGCGAACAGCTGATCCAGCTCGGACATCGACAGCGCGACCAGGGTTGGTCGGCCGTGATTACACTGATCGCTGCGCTCGGTGCGCTCCATGTCGCGCAGCAGGCTGTTCATCTCTTCGATCGTCAGGCGGCGATTGGCGCGTATCGCCGCATGGCAGGCCGAACCAGCCAGAACCCGATCGAGGACATTGAGCAGATCATCCAGCACCAGGTCCCCGCTGAGACCGGGCAGCAGCTCACGAACCAGCGTCCCGGGATCCACGCCGGTCAACAGGGCGGGAATGCCACGCACCGCAATCCGGTCGGGCGCAACGCGGCTGAGCAAAAATCCGCAGCGTTCCAGCAGTTCGCTGTGCTGCTCGACCTGCCCGGCTTCGCGTTCGGTGACCGCGAGCAACGGCGACACGAGGAGCGTCTGGACCTGAACCGATGACTGACGAACCGTCGCCTTCAGCCGCTCGTAACTGATCCGCTCGTGTGCCGCATGGGCATCTACGATCACCAGCCCGTTGGCATTCTGTGCAAGGATGTACACGCCGTGCAGCTGCGCCAGCGCATAACCAAGCGGCGCCGCGTGATCCTCTGCGGCAACCGGTACAGCGAGTCTGGAGTAGCTCACCAGTTGCTCGCGGATACTGCCAGGCGATACAGGCCTGCCGAAGGCCAGCGGATCCTGTCTTGCCACCACAGAAAAATCCGCATGCGCACCAGGATCGTGTGAACCGATACCTGCGGCTGCAGGCTCGGCAATCGCCGCCTCTACCGTCCGCCGCACGAAATCACGCACTGGCCCCGGCTCCCGGAAGCGCACCTCCTGCTTGGCCGGGTGTGCATTTACATCGACCCAGGCCGGGTCCATGTCCAGGTAGAGCACAAATGCAGGCCACCGGTCGCGATACAGGACATCGCGATAACCGGCGCGCACCGCGCCGGCGAGCAGCTTGTCGCGAATCGCACGCCCGTTGAGAAACATGTACTGCAGGTCCGGCTGACTGCGCGCATGGACCGGCCGCACCAGCCAGCCACGCAGCAGCATCCCGCCCGATTCGCGCTGGATATAGATCGCGTTGTCGGTGAACTCGCGACCACAAACCCGACTGACACGGTCGACCAGCTCGGCCGGCGTGACAGCGGCCGGCAGATCGAGAATCGGGCGATGATTGTGCGTAACCCGCAAGGCAAGCGAACTGCGCGACAGGGCGATTCTCTCGATCACCTCACGCACCCGGCCAAACTCCGCACGCTCACTGCGCAGGAAACGCCGGCGCGCCGGCGTATTGAAGAAAAGATCGCGTACTTCGACCGTGGTTCCGGGTGGATGCGCAGCAGGACTCACGCTGTCGCAGTCAGCACCGTCGAGCATGAAACCCGAGTCCGCGGAGCGCTCCCGGGAGGTAATCCGCAGCCTCGATACCGACGCGATACTGGGCAGCGCTTCGCCGCGAAAACCCAAGGTTGCCACATGCTCAAGTTCTTCGAGTGAACTGATCTTGCTGGTCGCATGCCGGGCAAGTGCCAGCGCCAGCTCATCCCGCGGGATACCGGTGCCGTCATCGCGCACGCGGCACAGCTTGACTCCCGCCTCCTCCAGCTCGACCTCGATGCGCGAAGCACCCGCATCAAGACTGTTCTCTAGCAACTCCTTGACCACTGAAGCTGGCCGTTCGACAACCTCACCAGCTGCAATCTGATTGACCAGGTGAGCAGGCAGTTCGCGAATCGGCATGCCGGGATTGTTTCAAATACCGCGAGTATTGCAAACCGCGGAAAGCAGCCGGACCGGAAACAGTGGCCTGGAGAGCCTCAGGTACGTTCGGCCGGAATCCGCAGCGTCTGCCCGAGACGTACGGTATCGGAGCGAAGTCCGTTGACTGACCGGATCCGCTGCATGCTGGTGTTGTAGCGGTCGGCAATTCCCGAAAGGGTATCGCCGCGCCGGATCACATGCCGGATATCGCGGGGTGCTTCTTCAGACCGGGCAGTCGCCGCCATCACACCGACTGTCGGATTGGCATCGAAGTAACGACGGACGCCACCGAGTACAGCGCGGGCGAGCTTTTCCTGATGCTTTGCAGAACCCAGATCGCGCTCATCATCGGGGTTGGAGATATAGGCCGTTTCGATCAGCACCGAGGGCACATCAGGGGATTTCAGCACCATGAACGGCGCATGCTGCACGGTGTTCCGGTGCAGGTGCCCGAGCCCGGCCATCTCGCCAAGGATGGCCCCGCCGATGCTGATACTCGAACTGATGGACGCGTTCTGCGACAGGTCCATGAGCACCGAGGCCAGAACGGGATCCTTGTCACCCAGCTCAACACCACCGATCAGCGCCGCATTCTCGCGCGCCGCCAGACGACGTGAAGCTTCATCGCTGGCCGCCTTCTCCGAAAGCACATAAACCGTAGACCCGCGGGCGCTCCGGTTCATGGCCGCATCGGCATGAATGGAAATAAACAGATCGGCACTCGCTGACCGCGCCCGCTCCATACGTTCGCGCAAGCCCAGGAAGCGATCATCGTTACGCGTCAGCACGGCATGCATATTGGGTTCGTTGTTGATCAGGCGCACCAGCCGCTGACTGATAGCCAGCGTAACGTCCTTCTCCCGCAGACCACGTGCACCATGCGCGCCAGGATCATGGCCGCCATGACCCGCATCGACGACCACGACGATATCGCGCGCGGGCCGGACGGGCTTCTCTGCCACAGAGACTGTTTTCGAAGCCACCTCCGGCTGTGCTTTCAGCTCGGGTTGTGGTTCCGGCGCCGATACAGTGACGGGCGATGGCGGTGGCTCAGGCGAAGAGGCGCTTTGTGGACTCGCCAGCGGTTGCAGTTCGATCGTCAGTCGCGCAGTCGAACCTTCACTTGCGGTGGTGCTTTTCGGGTGCATGGCGCCTGTGAGGTCAAAAACGATGCGCAGATCGCCGTCACGATGCGCGGCACGGACATCACGGACAGAACCCGTGGCACCCGGCAGCGGCAAGGCGCTGCGGCCCAGGGCCGCTGCCGAAATATCCAGCACAACCCGGTCAGGCCTGGTAAGCGTAAACATCTTGAAATCGGCGGGCCGCGACAGGCGCAGTTCGATACGGGTGGCGGCACCCTGCTCGGCAAGCTGGACCGCCTGCACCTGGGCGCGTTCCGCTGCGTTCACAGCTGGCACGCGAATCAGCAAGATCGCAATGATGCAAACAAGGCAATTAAGCCCGCTGCGTTTCACCCCTCGCCTCCCGCATGCCTGACCACACGGCCGATTATACGTAATCAGTCCCGCATGGGGAACAATATTCCTTTTTTAAATATAGGGATAGCTGCGGTATATCAATGGAACAATGAAGATACCGGCTGAACTGCTTATATCTGCTGGGGGCAGGGATCGAAGCTGAGCAGCGCCAGCAGGCCGGTGCCCTGGGCTGTCAGCGCCTCAAGAACGACTTGACGGCCCGTATCCACGATTGACAAGCCGAGCTTGAGATCCGCCGGGGGCAGCCGCCCCTGCCCCCGCTCAGGCCACTCGACAAGCAACAGGCAACCGGCGGCAAACTGGTCGGCGATACCGAGGTAATCAAGTTCTGCCGGATCCTTGAGTCGGTACAGATCAGCATGCAGGAGCTGAAAATCACCCGCGGTATAGGGCTCGACCAGCGTGTAGGTCGGACTGGGCACCCGCCCCTGATAGCCCAGCCCAGCCAGCAGGGCACGCGCCAACGCGGTCTTGCCAGCACCGAGTTCACCTTCCAGATAGACACAGAATTGCGCCGGCTGCCTGGCGATCAGCGCCTGTGCAACAGCATGACCCAGCCGCGCTGTCGCGTCCGGATCAGCCAGCTTCAGTGTGCAGGATTCAGCCATGTCCGGAACTGGGCAAACAGGTCGCTGGCAAGCAACCCGCGCTCGCCGGTCAGCGCCGCAGCATCCCCGGCAGCCGCATGAACAAAAGCCGCGCCCGCAGCCGTATGCACGTCCACAGCGCCGGTCTGCGCGGCCAGACCGGCGACCAGACCGGTCAACACATCACCCATACCCGCCGTAGCCATACCCGGATTGCCGCGGTCGATCAGCACGGGGACGCTACCTTCACATCCGATCAAGGTACCGCGGCCCTTGAGTACCACGGTGCCGCCGTATTGTCGGCATAACTGCTTCAGTGCGCCGAAGCGGTCGCCCTGCACCCGCGCACTGCTGCTACCGAGCAGGCGCCCCGCTTCGCCCGGATGCGGCGTGAGTATCCAGTTGCCCCGGCGCAGCTTGCGATCCGCGAGCAGGTTGAGTGCATCAGCATCCAGCACCAACGGCAGACCGCTGCCTACCACCATATCGAAGAGTTCCTGCGCCCATGGGTCGCGACCGAGGCCCGGTCCGCAAGCCACGATCGTGGCGCGCTCCAGCAGCGGTGCAAGATCCCTGGCCGAACCCACGCCGGAACACATGAGTTCCGGCCGGGTCAATGGCAGCCAAAGCGCGTGTTCTGGCCGCGTGGCCACCGTGACCAGCCCTGCCCCGGCGCGCAAGGCAGCTTCGCCCGCAAGACGCACGGCACCGCTCATGCCGCGATTACCCCCGACGATCAGCAGATGCCCAAAACTGCCCTTGTGCGCATTGGCCGGGCGGGGCGGCAGCAGGTGCAACAGATCGTCCCTGCTATAGAGATTGAACAGCGGTGCAGTTTCCAGTTGCTGCACGGCGCTGACCGGGATATCCAGCCCGGCAAACTCGATCTCGCCGCAGTACTCCGGCCCTGAGCCCAGATACAGACCCGCTTTGAGCCCTACAAAGGTCACGGTCAGA
Organism: uncultured Chromatiaceae bacterium; assembly: GCA_964371995.1. Lineage (GTDB taxonomy): Bacteria > Pseudomonadota > Gammaproteobacteria > Steroidobacterales > SHZI01. Next base: position 20,887 of record CAYJPG010000032.1, read on the forward strand.
TCGGCCCACATTGCTGCACCGAGGATCGCGCCACTGAGGCTGTCGAGCCCGCTCGGCACATCGAGCGCCAGCACCGGTCGTGCCTCGGCATTCACAGCTTCGATAGCCGCCAGGTACTCTCCGGCAACCGGCCGTTGCAGACCGGTGCCGAGCAGCGCGTCGACGACCAGCTCAGAGCTGTCGATCAGCGCTACCGAAAATGGCTGCGTCATACCGCCCGCGTTCGTGTAGTCGCACCAGGCCGTGGCGGCATCACCCCGCAGGCCAGCCGGATCAGACACCGCGGCCACGGTGACATCCAGACCCGCAGCCTGCGCCAGCCGCGCGACAACATAACCGTCACCGGCATTGTTGCCGGCACCGCAGAGCACCAGCCAGCGACGGGCCTCCGGCCAGCGCTGACAGGCAATGCTGAACGCGGCCTGCCCGGCCCGGGTCATCAGTTCATAGCCTGGAATCCCGCAATTCCCGATCGCCACGCGATCGATTTCACGGACCTGTGCCGGCGTCCACACACTGCGTGCCATATCGGTCATGGCGATGATTATACTGATGCCCCCGGATTCACCGGCTCTTCCTGCCAATACCGTGTCAGCTCTTGTACCCGACTCTCCCGAACTCGCCCGGCACATAAAGCGCTGGGGCCTCGCACTCGGTTTTCAGCAAATCGGTATCACGCACATCGACCTCAGCACAGCCGAGGCCCGGCTCGACGCCTGGCTGGATGCCGGCTTCCACGGCGAACTCGATTACATGGCCAGACATGGCAGCAAACGCAGTCGGCCGGCTGAACTGTGGCCAGGCACCTGCCGGGTGATTTCCGCACGCATGGATTACCTCAGCGCCGACATAAGCGCAGCCACCCGCAGCCTTGCCGATCCGGAGCGCGGCTATATCGCACGTTATGCGTTGGGACGCGACTATCACAAGACACTTCGCCAGCGACTGCAGAAGCTCGCGAACCGGATCACAGAGGAAGTTCAGCCGCACAGCTACCGTGTATTCACCGACAGCGCACCGGTGATGGAGAAGGCACTTGCCGAAGCTGCCGGCCTCGGCTGGATCGGCAAACACACAAACCTGATCAATCGCAGCGCCGGCTCATGTTTTTTGCTCGGCGAGATCTACACCGACCTCCCGCTCGCAACTGACACGCCGGCCAGCAATCACTGTGGCAGCTGTCAGGCCTGCCTCGATATCTGCCCGACGCAGGCAATCATCGCGCCCTATACGCTGGATGCCCGCCGCTGCATCAGCTACTTCACGATCGAAACGCGTGGTCCGATTCCGACTGAGTTAAGAGCTGCGATGGGCAACCGGATCTTTGGCTGCGATGACTGCCAGCTGGTCTGTCCGTGGAACAAGTTTGCCCGGCCGGGTACGGAAAGCGACTTTGCGGTCCGGCACGGCCTGGACAGGGCCGGACTGATTGAGCTTTTCAGCTGGACTGAAGCGGAATGGAGCAGTCGCACCGAAGGCAGCGCGCTGCGACGAACCGGATACGCAGGCTGGTTGCGGAATATTGCTGTAGCACTCGGCAATGCGCCGACCTCAGCAGAGGTTCTGGCCGCCCTGCAAGCCCGGCGCGATCACCCGATCGAAATGGTGCGCGAGCATGTGACCTGGGCACTCGCTCAACACGAGGCACAAGCCGCGGCGATGGCGAACTGATCAGAGCTCGACCAGCTGGTTATCGATCAGACGCGCACGCCCGAGGTGCGCAGCAACCAGAACCACGAGGCGACGGTCCATGGCTTGCGCAGGGCTGAGATCATCGGCATTGCGGACCGCAAAATAATCCGGTCGAAACCCCGCCGCCACGAGCGTGGCCATACCGTGCGCCTCAAGCGCTGCATAGTCGCGCGCACCAGCCCGTAGACGATCACCGCATTCGCTGACCGCACGGTAAAGATTTGGGGCGATGCCGCGTTCTGCATCACTGAGATACTGGTTGCGGGAACTGAGCGCCAGACCATCCGCCTCACGCAGGGTCGGCCCAGCGATGATCTCGACCGGAAAATGCAGATCGGCCTGCATACGGCGAATGATGGTGAGCTGCTGATAATCCTTCTGGCCAAATATGGCAAAGTCGGGTTGCACGATATTGAACAGACGGCTGACCACAGATGTCACGCCATCGAAGTGGCCGGGACGAAACCCGCCGCACAGGATATCCGACAGCCCCGGCACCGATACGACGGTTGCCGAGTCCTCACCCCGCGGGTACACCACCTCGACCGAAGGTGCAAACAGCAGGTCAGCACCGGCGCGTATCAGGCGACGGCGATCGTGATCGAGCGTGCGCGGATAGGCCTGATAATCCTCCCCCGGGCCGAACTGGGTGGGGTTGACGAAGACACTGACGACGACCCTGTCAGCCTGCTTGCGCGCCAGCTCCACAAGACTGATGTGCCCCTCATGCAAGTTGCCCAGGGTGGGAACAATCGCAACCGCCTCACCAGCGTGCTTCCAGGCACGCAGCACCTCGCGCAGAGCCGGAATCATGCGAACGGTTTTCAAGGAATCAAATTCCGCTGGGGGGAAAAAATCAGGAAAAGCAGTGCTCGGGTGCCGGGTAGCTCCGGTCCTTGATAGCCAGTACATAGGCCTGCAGGGCTTCCGGCGGCGAGGCGCTGCCGGTCATGAAATTCCGTACAAAGCGCGGCAGGCGACCCTGTGTAATACCCAGCATGTCGTAGAGCACCAGGATCTGCCCGTCGACATCCGGACCGGCACCGATACCGATCACCGGCACCGACACCGCATGGCGCACTGCCTGGCCGAGTTCATTAGGCACACACTCGAGCAACAGAATGTCTGCACCGGCCTGCTCGAGAGCAACGGCATCCTCAAGCATCTGCTCAGCCTGTGCCTGCTCCCGACCCTGGACCTTGAAGCCACCGATCTTGTGTACCGACTGCGGACGCAGCCCGAGATGCGCACAGACCGGAATATCGTGCTGGGCGAGATGCTCGACGATACCAACCTGACTGGCGCCACCTTCGAGCTTCACCATCATCGCTGCGCCTTCCTGCATGAGCCGTACGGCGTTTTCGAGCGCCTGCACCGGCGTCGTGTAACTCATGAACGGCATGTCCGCCATCAGGAACGCACGGCTGAGGCCACGCCGTACCGCGCGCGAGTGATAGATGATGTCCTGCACGGTTACCGGAACCGTCGTGTCATGCCCCTGGATCACCATCCCCAGCGAATCGCCAACCAGCACGATATCCGTACCGGCGCGATCAACCAGATGCGCGAAACTGGCATCGTAGGCAGTCAGACAGGCGATCGGTTCGCCCCGGTCTTTCATCGCCCGCAATGACGAAACATTGACCGGCGCTTCCGCCATGTCGCGCTGCTGTAACTGCTTGTACATCTGTACTCCAGGAAGCGCACTCAGGCGAGCGCTGAAACAACCGGATTAAAAAAATGCCGGCCGCTGCGGATGCGTTCGATCTGCGCCAGCAGCATTTCGAAGTGTTCGTCATTATGTACCGGGTCAATGACAGCTGCATTCACTATCAACAGCGGTGCCGCCGCGTAATCGTGGAAGAAACGCGCGTAGCCCTCGGCAAGGCGCTCCAGGTAACGCCGGCCGATGCGCCGCTCTGCATCGATACCGCGGCGTGAAATCCTGAACAGCAACGTATCCACCGGCGCCTGCAGATAGACCACGAGATCCGGCACGGGTGGCGAAAAAGCCAGGGATTCAGCCACCTTGTCATACAGGGACAGCTCGTTCTGCCCGAGGTTGATCTCGGCAAACAGGCGATCCTTGTCCATCAGATAATCTGAAATCCTGGTGTCTGAAAAAATATCCGCCTGCCGCAACTGCTCAATCTGCTGCACACGCTGGAAGAGGAAAAACAGCTGGGTCGGCAACGCCGCCCGGTCCGGCTCACGATAGAAGCGCTCCAGAAAGGGATTGGTTTCCGGTTCCTCGAGCAACAGCTCTGCGTTCAAGGCAGCCGCAAGCCGCCGCGCAAGGCTCGTCTTGCCGACGCCGATGGGACCTTCAATCGCTATGTAACGGGAATTGGCCATGCCGGCGAAATATTGTTGTTATGGTTGATTAAAGGCACGCGATAACAGTATCAGTCAAATTACCCGACCAGCTCCAGTGCTGAACGGTTGATGGCAGCAGCCAGTTCAGCCACTGCGCCCAGGCCCGGTATGCGCAAGCCCGGCGCGACTTCCAGCAGCGGCAACAATACAAAATTCCGCGCCGCAATGCCCGGATGAGGAATCTCCAGCTGCTCGGACTTCAGTTTCATTTCGCCGTAGACCAGCAAATCGAGATCTAGTGTACGTGCTGCCCAGCGCTGGCTCTCCGTCCTGTCACGCCCGTGCGCCCGTTCGATCGCCTGCAGGGCATCAAGCAGTCTCTGCGGCTCAAGGCGGGTCAGAATTGCAGCCACCGCGTTCAGATAGTCGGGCTGTGCCAGCTCGCCAAGCGGCGGACTCCGGTACAGGCGGGAGCGGGCCACAAGACGACTGGAGGGCAATTCCGCCAGCTCGGCAAAGGCTCGCCTCAGCTGGGCTGCCGGATCATCGAGATTGCTGCCGAGTCCTATATAGGCAGGCAGCCAGGTTTCTGCCGGCACAGCAGACCCCCTCAGGAGGCAGATGCGGCCGGTCGCCGCCGGCGACGGCTGCGTGATCCCTGCCGTTGGACCTGCCCGCCGAATTCCTTCTGCTGCTCCTCGGGCGACATCGTCTGGATCGTCGTCCACCATTCCACCAGCTCGGGCGTGACTTCACCAAGCTCCAGACGCAGCACCAGCAGGTCGTATGCGGCCCGGAAGCGCCGGTGCTGGAGCAACACCCCGGTACGCCGCCCCTGTCGTCGCATGAAGCGCGGCTGCAGCTGCAACATTTCGCGCATCGGCACTGAAAAACGCCTGGGCAGACTGACGCGCGTAATCTGCTCGTTGGTTACCTCCATACCGGCATCGATCAACGCCTGGTTCTCCGACATCTCGCCGGACTTGCACAGCACGGCAGCACGCTCTTGCACGGGACCCCAGAGAAACACGCCAAACAGGAACATCGGCGTTACCGGCAAGCCCTCGGCAATCCGGTGATCCGTGTTGGCCAGCGCGCGTTCGATGAAGCGCTGGCGTTTGCCGTCAGTATCGGCCGCCAGCCAGCGCGCGGTGGCAGGAAAAAGATGCTCCAGCAGCCCATGGGTACACAGCCGCCGGTAACTCGCCAGCGCGTGCCCGGTCGCAAAGACCTTGAGAAACTCGTCAAAGAGGCGCGCTGGCGGCATGTTATCGAGCAGGGGTGCCAGCTGCGCGATCGGCGCGGCCGTATCCGGATGGATTTCGAGGTTCAGCTTGGCTGCCAGGCGCACCGCACGGATCATGCGCACCGGATCTTCACGATAGCGCGTCACCGGATCACCGATCAGCCGGATACGGCCCTCGGCGATATCCTGCATGCCGTTCACGTAATCCCAGATCGAAAAATCAGCGATGTTGTAGTAGAGGGCATTGACGGTGAAATCGCGTCGCCAGGCATCCTCTTCGATCGAACCGTAGGAATTGTCCTTGAGGATGCGGCCGGTCACATCGAGGATCTGCCGATCTTCGCTCTCCTCGTCTTCGCTGCCGATACCGCGGAAAGTTGCGACTTCGATGATCTCGTCGCGAAAGCGCACATGTACCAGGCGGAAACGACGGCCGATGATGCGGCTGTTGCCGAAAACCGCGTGAACCTGTTCAGGGCTGGCATCGGTCGCGATATCGAAGTCCTTGGGCTGCCGGTTCAGCAGCAGGTCACGTACCCCGCCCCCGACGATGAAGGCCTGAAACCCGGCCTCCTTGAGGCGATACAGAACTTTCAGAGCGGCCCGCGAGATGTTCGCCCGCGAAATATTGTGTTCCGGGCGCGGAATGATGCGCGGAGCATCCACGGGGAGACTGGCCTGATTCAAAAAAACTCCGACTTGAGACTGCGGGCGGGCTGCCTATAATAGCAGCCCCGCTTCGGCCGCGTAGCCGACAAAGCTCCCTTCGTCTAGCGGTTAGGACGCGGCCCTCTCAAGGCTGAAA
>CAYJPG010000033.1:0-26504 GCA_964371995.1 uncultured Chromatiaceae bacterium
GGTCAGGACCGTAGCCGCACGCCTGGACCTGGAAATGCCGATCTGTGAACAGGTCTATCAGGTCCTGCACGAGCAGCAGCCGGCCAGGGATGCGGTGATGGCACTGATGGCGCGCTCGCTGAAGCCGGAGGCCGATATGGAACTGCGCAATCTTTTCACCCGGAGCGCGAATACTCTGCCCCTCGACTGAGCGCACCTCTCAACCGGCACCGGCGAATTGCAGTTGACGCCACGCCTCATAGCCGATGATTGCCGCCGCATTCGACAGATTAAGGCTGCGGCTCCCGGCCCGCATGGGGATGCGCAGCTGCTGTTCAACGGGAATTCCGGCCAGGATCTCTGCTGGCAAGCCACGCTGCTCAGGGCCGAACAGCAAGGCGTCACCGGTCCTGAATTGCGCTTCGTTGTAGTTCATTTTGCCGCGCGTGGACAGCGCAAAAACGCGCGGCTGACCCAGAGAATCCAGGCACTCAGACAGACCGGCATGCTGCCGGACAGTTACCCATTCGTGGTAATCCAGCCCCGCCCGCCGAAGTCTTGCATCGGACAGCGTGAAACCCAGTCGGCCAACGAGATGGAGGGTCATCCCCGTGTTGGCGCACAGGCGTATGATGTTGCCCGTATTCGGCGGAATTTCCGGCTCAAACAGAATCAAGTCAAGCATTCCCGTGCCCTCTCCAGACACTGAACAATTTCAGCAGCACGCAGCACCCGATGCGCGGCTCGCCAGCACTTTTTGCGGCCTCGGCTTCAGCTCGCCGATCGTGCTGCTCTCAGGCTGTGTCGGTTTCGGCGAAGAATACACACGGGTGGCGGGCTTCTCTAACCGCGACGCCGGTGCGGTGGTACTGAAGGGCACGACGCTCCATGCCCGCCTCGGCAATGAGCCACACCGGATCTTCGAGACGCCCATGGGCATGCTCAATGCCATCGGCCTGCAGAATCCAGGCGTCGATGCTGTAGTAGACAATATTTTGCCCACGCTCGATTTCAGCGAGACCCGTTTTATCGCCAATGCCTGCGGTTCCACTCTTGAGGAATACATTGAGGTTTGCCGGCGCTTCGATGACTCACAAATTGACGCCATCGAGATCAACATCTCCTGTCCGAACATCAAGCAAGGCGGCGTGGCCTTCGGCAATTCGCCGGATATGTCGGCGCGGGTGGTCGCGGCCTGCCGGGCGGCGACCAGCAAGCCGATCATCACCAAGCTGTCGCCCAACCAGACCGACATTCGCGAAAATGCACGGCGCTGCATCGAAGCCGGCACGGACGGGCTGGCCGTGATCAACACGCTGGTCGGCATGGCCATCGATGCGGAGAAGCGGCGACCGGTCATCGCCAACGTACAGGCCGGCCTTTCGGGACCTGCGATCAAGCCCATCGCACTGCTCAAAGTACACCAGGTTTATCAGGAAGCCAGACGGCACCAGGTACCGATCATTGGCCAAGGCGGTATCGCCAGCGCCGCAGATGCACTTGAATTCCTGATTGCCGGCGCCAGCGCTGTCGGTGTCGGCACGGCGCTGTTTTACAACCCGCTGATCTGCCGCGAGATCAATGCGGGCGTCGCCGACTATCTTGAGCGACACAGGATTGCCCGGGTGGCAGACCTGGTCGGCAGCCTGCAGGCCGGCAGCTAATCGTCGATTTTCTGCTCACGAATTTTCCGCGTCAGGGTATTTCTGCCCCAGCCGAGCAGCCGGGCGGCTTCCTGACGATGACCCCGTGCATGAGCCAGCGCTGCGCGGATAAGCGTTTTCTCGAATTCCGGCAGCGCTGTGTTCAGCAATGGTTCGGCAGCAGCGTCCTGCAAGGTTGATTCGGCCCACTGACCAAGACGCTGGGACCAATCAGTCAGCCCGCCACGGAGATTGGCCTGCCCGCCGAACTCGGGCGGAATATCCTCGACACGTATCTCGGCACCGGGCGCCGTAACCATCATGCGCCGGCAGGCATTTACCAGCTGACGGACGTTTCCCGGCCAGTCAAAGGCACAGAGGCGAGCGATCGCATCCGGAGCGATCCGCTTTGTTTCGACACTCAGCTCCCGGGCAGCTTCACGCAGATAGTAGTCAAGCAGCAGCGGTACGTCTTCGCGCCGCTCACGCAGCGGCGGCGTGATGATGCGGATCACATTGAGGCGATGGAGCAGGTCCTCGCGAAAACGACCTGTCTCGACAGCCGCCTCCAGGTCCTGGTTAGTGGCAGCGATTACCCGGACATCGACGCGGATCGGCACCTGGCCGCCGACGCGATAGAACTCACCTTCCGCCAGTACGCGCAGCAGACGTGTCTGCAGCGCTACTGACATGTCGCCGATCTCGTCGAGGAACAGCGTCCCTCCGTCGGCCTGCTCGAAACGTCCTGTCCGGCGGCTGTCGGCACCAGTGAACGCACCACGCTCATGGCCGAACAGCTCTGACTCTAGGAGTTCCGCTGCGATTGCGGTGGTATTCAATGCAATAAAGGGTTGCTGGGCGCGAGGACTGTGTTCATGCAACGCGCGGGCAACCAGCTCCTTGCCGGTCCCCGATTCGCCCGTAATCAGCACCGTCATGCTCGAACGCGACAGGCGGCCAATCGTGCGGAATACTTCCTGCATAGCCGGTGCACGGCCGATCATCGCGGACACAGGACGTTCAGACTCGACGTGACCGCCCGTCGTCTGCATGCCGACCCGCGCTGCCCGCCGCACCAGTGCGATCGCGTCGTCCACATCGAAGGGTTTGGGCAGATATTCAAAGGCTCCACCCTGATAGGCGGCGACGGCACTGTCGAGATCAGCGTGGGCGGTAATCACGATGACGGGGAAACTGTAGCCCTCGCGGCTGAGGCGGCGCATGGCCTGGAGACCATCGGTACCCGGCATACGGACATCCGAAATGAGCACATCCGGTCTGGCCTCACGCAGCGCATCGAAGAATGCATCAGCGGAGTCGAAAACCCGCGTATTGATGCCTTCGTTGGTCAGGGCGCGCTCCAGAACCCAGCGCACAGAGGCATCGTCATCTACCACCCAGACCGAAATGCCCTTGCCGGTCATGATGTTTCCGTCACTTCACTGAGGATCGGCAGTCGAACCATGAATACGGTCTTGCCCGGACGCGACTGAAATTCGATCAGGCCACCATGACGGCTGACCAGATCCTGGGAAATTGGCAAGCCGAGTCCGGTGCCATCGGGACGGCCGGTAACCAGCGGATAGAAAATGGAATCGGCAATCTCAGCCGGTATGCCCGGCCCGTCATCCTCAATCTCGATGCTTGCCACCAGCTTGTGCCGGATCTGGCCGATGGCAAAGTTGCCGAGGACTCGCGTACGAAACACGATGTAACCATCAGGCCCTGCTGCCTGCATGGCGTTGCGCGCGACGTTAAGAAGGGACTGGATCAACTGATCGGGATCAGCAGACAGCGGCGGCAGACTCGGATCGTAGTCGCGCACCAGTCGTACGGCATCGCGTTGCTCGCTGGCGATAAGCACAATAACGCGCTCGAGGATTTCATGCAGGTTTAGCAGCTGCCGCTGCGGGCGGCGTATCGGACCAAGCAGGCTGTCGGTCAGTGAAGTAAGCCGGTCTGCTTCGCCGATGATGATGCGGGTGTATTCGCGCAGTTCAGGCGTGGGTAACTCACGCTCCAGAAGCTGGGCGGCACCACGCAGACCACCGAGCGGATTACGGATCTCGTGTGCGAGCTGGCGGATCATTCGGCGACTGGCGTCATGCTGGCTGATCAACGCGTGCTCGCGGTCAATCTGTCGCCACTGGGTCGCATCAAACAGTTCGATGATCAGCTTGCCGTCGCCAGTGCGGCAGGGACTGACCCGTACAGCCAGGTCATTGGCTGCGGGACCCTGTCGGGACGCAGCGACACTCAGCAGCTGACCGAAGCTGTGCCCGTCTGCCGCTGCACGCTGAATCAGTTCATGGAGATCGTGTAGCTGCGGAAGCAGTGCCTGCAGCGGACGCCCGAGCCCGTGACGCGCACTGAGGCCGAGCAGATCTTCGGCGCCGGGATTGAGGTAATTCACGATCCCGTCGGCATTTATGCCAATGACAGCCGTCGTGATACTGCCAAGGATGTCAGCGGGCTGTGGTGCTGAACTCAGGGCCGGGTCGAGCGGGGAACGAACGGCTACGGATTGACCACCGGATTCGTTCCCAGCGCAGACTGCTGAACGTAGAAGGTCACCGGAGCGCTCTGCATGAGCGTCGCGCCCGACCCGTCCTGGATCGTTCCCTGCAGTGTGTGCTGACCGCGGTACACGTCCGACAGCCGGGTCCGCGTGGTCCCCGGCTCCAGTTCCGCTACTGGCCGGCCGTCCAGAAGCAGTTGCACTCTGTGTCCCGCCTGCAAGGGTGGTTGCAGAGCTACAGCGACGTCCAGCTGGCCCGCGATGTTCCAAAGTGTCTCGTCCTGTCCTGGTGCCTGGATAGTCAGTGAATCGTATCCTGCGGCGGCCGACTGGTCGCGCGCTGCAGCCGGCGCACGTCCTGGTGATGAACCACCCGCAACTGGTTTGGGGCCCGGTGGGGTGACATCAATGGCAACCCGATCAGCACCCGGACTCGGGCGGTCCGAAAAATGGACCTGGCCCTCAGCGTCTACCCACCGGTAAACCTCTACCCCACCGAATGCGGCAGCGGAGAGTGCGAGGCACAGGAACATGGCTAAAGCCTGCATGCGCCAAGCATACCCCCAAGCCAGCTGAACCGACCAGCATCCGGTCATGAAACCGGATGCTGGTCAGGAGCATATTGTCAAAGGCTGTAGTACAGCTGGAACTCAACCGGGTGCGTCGCCATGCGAACACGCATCATGTCTGCATACTTTAGCTTGATGTACGCATCGATCAGGTCATCGCTGAACACGTTACCAGCCTTCAGGAAGTCACGGTCCTTGTCGAGCGCCTCGAGCGCCTGCTCAAGAGAGAAGCAGACCTTCGGGATCTTCTTGTCTTCCTCCGGCTCCAGATCGTAAAGATCCTTGTCCATCGCATCGCCCGGATTGATCTTGTTCTGGATGCCGTCAAGACCCGCCATCAGCATTGCGGTAAATGCAAAATACGGATTGGCAGTGCTGTCCGGGAAGCGCACTTCGATACGCCGGCCCTTCGGGTTGGCAATAAAGGGAATACGAATTGATGCGGAGCGGTTACGTGCCGAGTAAGCCAGCATGACAGGCGCTTCGAAACCCGGTACCAGGCGCTTGTAGCTGTTGGTGCTCGGATTGGTCAGCGCATTGATGGCACGCGCATGCTTGAGAATACCGCCAATGTAATACAGCGCGGTCTGCGACAGGCCGCCATAGGCATCACCCGTGAACAGGTTCTTGCCACCCTTGGCCAGCGACTGATGCACATGCATGCCACTGCCGTTGTCGCCGACCAGCGGCTTCGGCATGAAGGTTGCGGTCTTGCCGAAAGCGTGCGCCACGTTCTGAACGACATACTTCAGCATCTGCACCTCGTCGCCTTTCTGCACCAGGCTGCCGAACTTGACACCGATTTCACCCTGGCCGGCGGTCGCGACCTCGTGATGATGTACCTCGACTTCGATGCCCATCTCCTCGAGCACCAGGCACATCTCGGAGCGAATGTCCTGCTGTGAGTCGACCGGTGGCACGGGGAAGTAGCCACCCTTGATACCAGGACGATGACCCGTGTTGCCGCCCTCGTACTCCTTGCGTGAGTTCCACGCGCCTTCGGTCGAGTCGATGAAGTGGTAGGCGCTGTTGGTGTCGGTCCCGTAACGCACATCGTCAAAGATGAAGAATTCGTTTTCCGGGCCGAAAAAAGCTGTGTCGGCAATACCGGTGGATTTCAGGTACTCCTCGGCACGCCGTGCAGTCATGCGCGGACAACGCGTGTAACCCTGCATGGTGGAGGGCTCATAGACATCGCAGCGCAGATTGATGGTGGGGTGCTCGGTGAACGGATCGACCACTGCTGACGAAGGGTCGGGCATCAACACCATGTCGGATTCCTGGATGCCCTTCCAGCCGGCAATCGAGGAACCGTCAAACATCTTGCCGTCCTCAAAAAAGCTGGCATCGACCGTCTTGGCAGGGATGGACAGATGCTGCTCTTTGCCGTGAGTATCGGTAAAGCGCAGGTCTACAAATTTGGCCTCTTTCTCTTTGATGAGGCTGAGAGCTTCGGCGGGTGTCATGACGGCTCCTTGGTTTTTCGAATAAGCATGTGTTTCTTGATGCGGGGCGCCAGCTGAAACTGCCCAATCTTTTTGGTGTACCCGGGCAAGTTGCGTCTGAAGCGCCCTATCGTAATGCACGACCTATGCCAAGCGCGAGCTTTAGCTAAGAAATTGATTTACATGGTTTTATGAAAACCCCATCGTGCGCACCGCACCAAAGTAAAGCGCCACATCATCAGCGCGCCACATAGTGGTGCAAGCCGACCCGTCAGACGCCCCTTGCATACCGGCTTTGTGGCTATGCATCCAATCGAAGCTATACTTCCGCGCCCATTTGCGCATGGACCCCTCGCTTGACTCAGGCTAACCGTCCCCGGACATTTCAGGACCTTATTCTGTCCCTGCAGCGCTACTGGGCTGATCACGGCTGCGTGGTATTGCAGCCCTACGATATGCCAATGGGCGCGGGCACCTTTCATTCAGCGACCTTTCTTCGCTCGATCGGCCCGGAACCGTGGCGCGCCGCCTACGTGCAACCCAGCCGACGGCCGGCCGATGGCCGCTACGGCGATAACCCGAATCGCTTGCAGCATTACTACCAGTTTCAGGTCGTACTCAAACCTTCACCGATCGAAATACAGGACCTCTATCTGAACTCACTGCGTGCGTTGGGCATCGACCCGCTGACGCACGATATCCGTTTCGTCGAAGACAATTGGGAATCGCCGACACTCGGGGCCTGGGGCCTGGGCTGGGAAGTCTGGCTGAACGGCATGGAAGTCACTCAGTTCACCTATTTCCAGCAGGTTGGCGGCCTCGATTGCCGACCGGTGACCGGAGAGATCACCTACGGACTGGAACGGATCGCCATGTACCTGCAGGGCGTCAGCAGCGTATATGACCTGGTCTGGACTGATGGCCCTTCTGGCCGCGTCACCTATGGCGACGTCTTCCATCAGAATGAAGTGGAAATGTCGCACTACAACTTTGAAGCGGCCGATACGGACGTGCTGACGCCGCGTTTCGATGCCGCCGAGCATGCCTGCCAGTCCCTGATTGAAAGGGGCCTGACACTGCCTGCCTACGAGCAGGTGCTTGATGCCTCGCACACCTTCAACCTGCTGGATGCGCGCCGGGCAATCTCGGTAAGCGAGCGCCAGCGCTACATTTTGCGCGTACGTGAAATGGCCCGTCTGGTTGCGCAGGCATACTACGACAGCCGTGCAGCACTCGGCTTTCCGCTGGCTGCGAAACGCGCTGCACACTGAGTGACGGTCCCTGATCCCATGGCGCAAACCGCTGACTTTCTTGTTGAGATTGGTACTGAAGAGCTGCCGCCCAAGGCCCTCCGCAGCCTTGAACACAGTTTTGCAGAGCATATTCGCGCTGGTCTGGACGCCGCGGGGCTGGGATTCAGCACGCTGCGTTCCTTCGCGACACCGCGCCGGCTGGCCGTCAGCGTTGATGCCCTGAACTGCGCCCAGTCGCAGCAAAGCGTGGAAAAGCGCGGTCCGCCGCTTGCGGTCGCTTTCGATGCCGAGGGCGAACCAACACGTGCTGCACAGGCCTTTGCCGAGGGATGTGGCGTGTCGGTGGAGAGCCTTGGCCGGACCGAGACGCCAAAAGGTGCATGGCTCCATTACCGCGCGGAAGTTCCAGGTCAGCCGGCGCAGGATTTGCTGCCAGGAATCGTGTGCGATGCGTTGGCTGCGCTGCCCATACCGCGGCGGATGCGCTGGGGCGATGGCGATACGGAATTTGTACGGCCGGTGCATTGGGTGGTAATGCTGCTCGGCTCGGAAATCGTGCCTTCCCGCATACTTGGCCTCCCGGCATCGCGACACACGCGCGGACACCGCTTTCACGCACCGGGACCTATCGAACTGCAGTGCGCCGGCGACTACGTCGGGGTGCTCGCGGCCAACAGGGTCATCGCCGACTTCTCTGAGCGCCGCGAGCGGGTAAAGCAGCTGGCCGAAGCCGCTGCCGTTTGCGTCAGCGGCCAGGCGATGATTGAAGCAGACCTGCTGGATGAGGTCACAGCGCTGGTTGAATGGCCCGTGGCATTGACGGGCCGCTTTGACGCCGCGTTTCTGCGCCTGCCGGAAGAGGTGCTGGTCGCAACGCTGCAAGGCCATCAGCGATATTTCCCGGTGCGCAGCGGAGACGGCTGCCTGCTGCCAAATTTCATCGCCACGGCAAATATCGAGAGTCGTGACCCGGACCAGATCCGGCAGGGCAATGAGCGGGTCATCCTGCCGCGGCTCTCGGATGCAGCGTTTTTCTGGGATCAGGACAGGCAGGCAAGCCTGGAATCACGCCTTGAGCGCCTTGATTCCGTCGTCTTCCAGAAGGGTCTCGGCAGCCTGCGCGAACGGTCCGTCCGTGTGGCCCGGCTCGCACAGGGCGTGGCAGAAAAGCTTGGCTCCACAGCTGCACACGCGGAACGGGCGGCGCTGTTGGCAAAGGCCGATCTGTTGACGCAGATGGTCGGCGAGTTTCCCGAACTCCAGGGCCGGATGGGTTACCACTACGCGAAACTCGACGGGGAGCCTGTCGAAGTTGCCGTCGCGATCGAAGAACAGTATCTGCCGCGGCATGCTGGCGACCGGCTACCCGCATCGCCAACGGGCCGCGCGCTCTCCATTGCAGACCGTGCCGATACCCTGGCCGGCGTTTTCGCACTTGGCAAACGTCCCAGCGGCGCCAAAGATCCTTTCGGCCTTCGGCGCAACGCGCTCGGACTGCTGCGTATTCTGGTTGAAGACCGGGTTGATCTGGATCTTCCGGCACTGCTGCGCGAGGCAGTCGCTTTACAACCGGTGCGCGCCAAAGATCCCGCGGCACTGGCTGGCGAGCTTTTTGAGTTCATCATGGACCGCTCGCGTGCCTACTATCTGGAAGGTCTGGCACCGGACTTGCCGGCAGGCGCGATCAGCAGCGATATGTTTGAAGCCGTACGCAGCCGCAAAACCGGGTCATTGGTTGATTTTCACGCTCGCCTGCTCGGCGTCTGCGCTTTCATGCGGCTTCCGGAAGCAGGGAGCCTGGCCGTCGCGAACAAGCGCATTGCCAATATTCTGCGGAGCGCAAATGCCGATACCGTTACTGTCGATCCCTTGCTGTTTGGTTTCAGCGAGGAGGGGGCACTCCATCAGGCCGTAGAGAACGCGGCGGCGGCCCACAGCCAGCATCTGCAGCGACGCGACTACGAGCAGGCTTTGTGTGCGCTGGCGGCACTGCGGTCGCCGGTCGACAATTATTTCGGTGCTGTGCTGGTCATGGCCGAGGATGCAACTGTGCGCAGTAACCGTTTGGCGCAGCTTCGGCGTCTGCAGCAACTATTCCTGGATGTCGCAGACCTGTCCTGCCTGACTGGTAGTCCGAACTGACGCCGTGAGCAACAGTAGCCGACCGGAGACCGGACAAGGACTGGTCGTTCTGGACCGCGACGGGGTCATCAACCGCGAATCTGCGGAATTCATCAAGACCGCCGATGAGTGGCTGCCGTTGCCCGGCAGTCTTGAGGCGATTGCCGCGCTGACTCGTGCGGGGTTTGCCGTTGTCGTAGCCACCAACCAGTCGGGCGTGGGCAGGGGCTTGATTACGCCAACTGCATTGCGGGAAATCAACAGCCGAATGCATCAGGACATTGCGCGGGCTGGCGGACAGCTGGCGGGGATCTTCATTTGCCCGCACCGGCCCGAGGATAATTGCAGCTGCCGCAAGCCTAGGCCCGGCCTGCTCCACCAGATCGAGGCGCGGTTTGGATGTAGCCTCGTAAACCGACCGGTGATTGGTGATTCGGCACGGGATATCGAAGCGGCACAGGCGGTTGGCGCACGTGCCATTCTGGTACGGACTGGTAATGGCATGGAAACCGAACACAGATATCACGGCGACAACAAGGTCGAGGTATACGACGATCTGGCTGCTGCCGCCGGCTCACTGATCAACACCGGAGTGGCCCGATAGTGTTGGCACGCTCATTACTGTTTACAGCCCTGCTGTTTCTGAGCGTTGCTGTGTGGAGCATCGTGGTGGTCATCGGTCGTTTATGGGGCTACCCGGTGGCCTACGACCTGACCGTGAGCTGGGCCCGCTGGATACTGGCGGTGTGCGAGAAAATTGTCGGTCTGCGCTACGTCGTTGAAGGTATGGAGAATCTGCCCCGCGAAAATTCCGTAGTGCTCCTCAAGCACTCCTCGGCCTACGAAACGATCGCGCAATGGGTATTGTTTCCGCGACAGACCTGGGTGCTTAAACGGGAAGTGCTCTGGACACCGTTTCTGGGATGGGCGGTGGCCGGCGTTCGCCCCATAGCGATAAATCGTCAGGCCGGCAGGCGGGCCGTAGAGCAGGTTGTCGCCCAGGGCCGCCAGCGCCTGGACGAGGGACTCTGGGTGATGATATTTCCGGAAGGGACCAGGATGCCGCCGGGAGAAACCCGCAAGTATGGCGTCAGCGGAGCGTTGCTGGCGATTGAGACCGGCAAGCTGCTGGTGCCCGTCGCACACAACGCCGGCGACTACTGGCCCCGGCGTGGCTGGCTGAAGCGGCCGGGCACAGTGACGTTTCGTATCGGCAAGCCAGTCGATCCGGTCGGTCGCGATCCGCGTGAAATCAACACCGGGATTCAGCAGTGGATTGAGACCGAAGTGGCTGCGATACGCAGCGCAGCCAGTCGGCACTGAGCTCAGATATCGATATTTTCCGCGGCCAGCGCGTTACGCTCGATGAATTCACGGCGCGGCTCGACCTGATCACCCATCAGGGTAGTGAAGATTTCATCGGCGGCAACTGCATCTTCAATCCGCACCTGCATAAGGCGGCGAGTAGCCGGGTTGACCGTGGTTTCCCATAACTGATCGGGATTCATTTCCCCCAGACCTTTATAGCGCTGGATGGCCTGCCCTTTCCGGGCTTCGGCCATCAGCCATTCCATGGCCTGGCGGAAATTCTGTACCTCGCGTTTCTGTTCACCCCGGACCACATGACTGCCCGGACCGACGAGGCCACGCAGACTGTTGCCAAGATCGGCAATCTTGCGATATTCCGTTGACTCGAAGAAGCGCAGGGACAGCTCGCTGGGTTCTTCGACACCGTGTCGCGAGCGCCAGATCGTGAAGCCCTGCGGCTTGTCATCGCTGACGTTCGGTTCGATGCGATAGGACACGGTTTCCTCCACCGCGTTGAGCGCCTGTGAAAGTTCAGCGCCCCATGCAGTCAGCCAGCTGCGGTCGGAAAAGCGTTCAACCGGAAGCTCCGGCAAGGCAATAAGTTGCTCAAGCAGATTTCCGTAATAGCGGCGCGACAGCCGATCGACGATCGCCATAACCAGAATGAACTCGCGGCAAAGGCTACCGAGCGCCTCACCCTGCAGAGGCGGATCCTGCGCATTGAGAACGATCGAGGCACCATCAAGTGCAGACTTCAGGAGCAGCGCGTTCAGCTCCATGTCGTCCTTGACGTAGGTTTCCTGCTTGCCGCGCTTCACCTTGTAGAGCGGTGGCTGGGCAATATAGATGTGACCGCGCTCGATCAGCTCGGGCATCTGCCGGTAGAAGAACGTGAGCAGGAGCGTACGGATATGCGAACCGTCCACATCAGCATCGGTCATGATAATGATGTGGTGATAGCGAAGCTTGTCCGGATCGAAATCTTCCCGTCCGATACCGCAGCCGAGTGCCGTGATCAGCGTACCGACTTCGGCTGAAGCGAGCATCTTGTCGAAGCGGGCTTTTTCCACGTTGAGGATCTTGCCCTTTAGTGGCAATACTGCCTGGGTTCTGCGGTCGCGTCCCTGTTTGGCCGATCCGCCTGCCGAATCGCCCTCAACGAGAAACAGCTCCGAGAGTGCCGGATCCTTTTCCTGGCAATCGGCAAGCTTTCCAGGCAGACCGGCGATATCGAGTGCGCCCTTGCGACGGGTCATTTCGCGGGCCTTGCGTGCCGCTTCGCGAGCGCGCGCCGCGTCGATCAGTTTGGCGACGATGATTTTCGCTTCGGCCGGGTGCTCGAGCAGAAAGTTTTCCAGGTGATCAGCAACAGCGGTTTCGACGGCGGCCTTGACCTCGGATGAAACGAGCTTGTCTTTGGTCTGCGAGGAAAACTTCGGGTCGGGAAGTTTGACGGACAACACGGCCGTGAGGCCTTCACGGGCATCATCGCCGGTTGTGGAAACCTTTTCCTTGCGTGATGCGAATTCTTTTTCGATGTAGGTATTGAGCGTGCGCGTCAACGCTGCGCGAAATCCGGAAAGGTGAGTGCCACCATCCCTTTGCGGAATATTGTTCGTATAACAGAACATATTTTCCTGGTAGCCATCATTCCACTGCAGGGCACATTCGACCAGGACAAGGTCCTGTTGCCGCGAGAAATGGATGACCGTTGGCTGAATTGGCGTTTTGTTGCGATTCAGGTGCTCAACAAATGCCCGGATACCGCCCTCGAACTGGAAGGTATCACTGCGCCCATCACGCTCGTCCACCAGGTGGATACACACGCCCTGGTTAAGGAACGACAGTTCACGCAGGCGTTTCGCCAGCACATCGTAATGAAACTCGATGTGAGTGAAGATCTCGGCGCTGGGCTTGAAATGTACGGCCGTACCGCGACGTTTGGTTTCACCGGTAACCGCCAGCGGCGCGTCGGGTTCACCCAGGTAGTAGCGCTGCTCATGGGTGCGGCCATCGCGGTAGATGGTCAGGTCAAGAACTTCCGACAGGGCATTGACGACAGATACACCGACACCGTGCAAGCCGCCCGAAACCTTATAAGAATTGCTGTCGAATTTTCCGCCGGCATGCAGCACGGTCATGATGACCTCGGCTGCGGACTTACCCTCATCTGTGTGGATATCTACGGGGATACCGCGCCCATCGTCGGTAACTGTGATGGATTCTCCCGCATGGATGGTGACCGAGATCTTACTGCAGAATCCGGCGAGTGCCTCGTCGACCGCGTTATCGACGACCTCAAAGACCATATGATGCAAACCGGTGCCATCATCGGTATCGCCGATGTACATGCCAGGGCGCTTTCTGACAGCATCGAGGCCTTTTAAGACTTTGATATTGCTGGAATCGTAGCGTTCTGAATCAACCATGAAAGACCCCGATATATAAGCGATCAATTATAGCAAAGCCCGCACCGAGCCCTGTTCCACGTGGAACAAACGTGCAGACGACGGCATGGCAAATGGATCCGGCTCGAGAGCGGTTATAAAGGCCTGTAACGGTGCCGCTATTATTGCCGAAAGCAGCTTGCCCAAGTGGTTCCGGTCCAGATCGGCACCCGGCTCGTCGACAAGCAAGATGACCGGCCGCCCAAGCGCCTCGGACACGACTTCGATCTGCGCCAGCGTCAGCGCAGCGACGACTAGCTTTTCCTGGCCGCGGGACACCGTGTCCCTGGCACGACGTTCTCGTACCGTAATAATGAGATCACCGCGATGGGGTCCGATGGTCGTGGAACTCATCTGCTGATCACGATCTCGTGCAGCAATTAATGCGGATCCAAAGTCACCGCCCTCAGCCCAACCTGACCTGTATTTGAGATCAATCTCCGCATCTAACAGGGCTAGACCAGCTTGCTGGACCGGGCCGAGCATTCGGGCAACAAGTTGGCGCCGGCACTGGTCTACGATCAATCCCGCGGAAATAAGGGTACCGTCCCACGCCCAGGCTGCTTCGTTTGAATGCTGTTTAAGCGCTGCATTTCGCTGCTGCAGGGCCCGCCGATACTGTTGCCATGCCTCCAGAAATGGCTGTTCCACGTGGAACACTGACCAGTCCAGAAACTGCCGCCGGATGGAAGGCGGGCCATTAATGAGTTCATGGCTGGTGGGTTCCAGTATCTGAACGGGCACTGTCCGCACCAGCTCGGCCCGGGTGCCCGCACGTCCGTCGATACGGACCGTCAAGCCCGCTGAGCGTGAAACAGCCACGCCGACCCGTGCTGCTTCGCCTTGACCAAGGCTACCGAAGACCGTGAACTGATCGGCGCCGAACTGAATGGCTGCATCAACTTTCGAACTGCGAAAGGATGTACCACGGCCCAGAACGAACAACGCCTCGAGCAAACTGGTCTTGCCCGAGGCGTTTAATCCGGCAATCACGTTGAGATCCGGTCCCGGCTCAATGACTGCTGATTCAAAACATCTGAATGCTTCGAGCCGAATTTCCGAAATTACGCGGTTATTCACATCCTGGGCACTGAAAATACCGGGGCTATAGCCGCATCGGCATCACGACGTAACGCGCCCCTTTGCCATCCGGCGCACTGATCAGGCAACTACTGCCGGCATCTACAAAACCCAGCTGTACCTGCTCGCCTTCGACTGCGGCCAGTGCATCCAAAAGGTAATTGACGTTGAATCCGATCTCTATCGGCTCGCCCCGATACTCAACTTCGATCTCGTCCCGTGCCTCCTCCTGATCCGGATTATTGGCCTGAATGCGTAACATCGAAGTCTCCAGATCCAAACGCACGCCCCGATACTTTTCGTTCGACAAAATTGCAGCGCGTTGCAGCGCTGCCCGAAGAATGTTCCGGTCAGTGCGCAAAATATTTGCCTGTGGCTTTGGAATCACCTTCTCATAATCCGGGAATCTGCCGTCAATTAGCTTCGAAGTGAAGCGAATATCGTCGATCGTGGCGCGAACGTGATTAGATCCGATGGTCAACGTCAGCTCCCCTTCGCCGCTCAGCAGGCGCTGTAACTCCTGCACACCCTTGCGCGGAAGAATGACCTGGTGGGCGCCAACTTTCTGATCCGCCAGCGGAAGCTCACATATAGCGAGCCGATGCCCGTCCGTGGCTACCGCCCGAATGGCCTTCTTCCCCGTCTCCAGGAGCAAACCATTCAGGTAATAACGAACGTCCTGCTGAGCCATCGCGAATTGCGTCTTCTCCAGCAACAGGCGCATTTCACCCTGCGACAACGCCAGCGCATGTACCGCCTGGACATCTTCAACCACTGGAAAGTCCGTTGCCGGCAAGGTACCGAGCACAAAACGCGAGCGGCCCGACTTGAGAATCAGTCGCTCCCCGTCCGTCTCGACCTGCACGCTCGCGTCGTCCGGCAGCGAACGGCAAATATCCAGCAATTTCCGACCGGGAACGGTTATCTCACCGGCTGCATTGATCTTGTCGATCTGCACTTTCGCTACGAGCTCGACTTCCAGGTCAGTTGCCGTAACCGACAACTCATTGCCTTTCGCTACCAGCAAAAGATTCGCGAGTATCGGCATCGTTTGCCGCCGCTCTACAACCCCGATCACAGCCTGTACCGGCTTCAGTAACGTCGAACGCGAAGTGCTGAACTTCATCCCCAGGTCCTGCATAAAAAATTAATAAATAGATTTTAGCGTTATAGATAGTAGTAGTTATTAGGGTCGTTCAAAATGGTGAACAACTCCATTTAAGTCCTGTTTTTCCCGTTGTATTGCTCAGTTTCTCCGGTGGGTATCCAGGTCTGCTCCAGCTGTAATACCTGTGGGTAAACTGTGCGCCTGCAGGCACTCAATAATTACCCACAGCATGTTAACGGTGTTCAGGCCAGCTGTGCACAGCCCAAACATGGGCTCAGGCAGTCAGTATCCGGAGCAGATTCTGATAGTCCTCACGGACACGCGCATCAGTTTCCCGGAGTAACTTGATCCGGCGGCAGGCATGCAACACGGTCGTATGGTCGCGGCCACCAAAGCGGTCACCGATCTCAGGCAGACTGTGGTTAGTGAGCTCCTTCGAAAGACTCATCGCAATCTGTCGTGGCCGTGCGACGGAACGATTCCGTCGCTTTGACAGCAAGTCGGCAACCCTGATCTTGCAGTATTCGGCGACGATCTTCTGGATGTTCTCCATCGTCACCAGTTTTTCCTGTAAGGCCAGCAGATCCCGCAACGCCTCTTTGGCAAAATCCAGCGTGATCGGCCTACCCGTAAACGTGGCGTTTGCCATCACCCGATGCAGTGCGCCCTCGAGCTCGCGAACATTCGAACGGATGCGCTGCGCGATAAAAAACGCGACCTCTTCCGGAAGTACGAAATGTCGTGCCGCCGCTTTGCTCATCAGAATCGCTACGCTGGTTTCCAGTTCCGGTGGCTCGATAGCTACAGTCAGTCCCCAGCCAAAGCGGGATCTCAGTCGCTCCTCCAGGCCGCTGACCTCTTTGGGAAAGCGGTCGCAGCTAAGGATGACCTGCCGCTGTCCTTCCAGCAAGGCATTGAAAGTATGGAAGAATTCTTCCTGTGAGCGTTCCTTGTTGGCAAAAAACTGGATGTCGTCGATCAACAGCGCATCGAGTGAACGGTAAGCGGCCTTGAAGCCGTTAATAGTGTTGTGCTGCAAAGCCCGCACCATGTCGCCGACGAACTGCTCGGAATGCACATAGGCGACACGTGCATCCGGCCGACTGGCCATCACGAGATTGCCGATCGCGTGCATCAGGTGGGTCTTGCCCAGGCCGACCCCACCGTAGATAAACAGCGGGTTGTAGGCCATGCCGGGATTGCTGCCGACCTGCATGGCAGCCGCCTTGGCCAGTTGATTGCTCTTGCCCTCGACGAAGTTATCGAAGGTATAGTCGCCATTCAGTCTGCCGCCGATCACTGCTGCGACCCGCGGCTTTCCGCTACTGCTGACCGGTTCCCGCTGCTGACTTGCCGCACTGCCAACCTCGATACGCACCGAGATGCCCGGTGCATCGCGCAGGCTGTCCTGAATCCGGCCCAGACAATTGCTGTTTACCCAGTCAACGACAAAGCGATTGGGGGCCAGCAGCCGGATTTGCTGCTCGTCCTCAACTGCCTGCAGTGGCCTGATCCAGGTATTGAACTGCTGTTCCGACAGGTCGGACCGCAGTTCCTGTACGCAGCGGTCCCAGAGAGTAGACTGCACGGATTCACCCCGTGAATCTGTTTATGGTTATACGAAGTTGAGTCGGGGAGTCTAGACTGCGGCCGCCGAGTTATCCACAGGGCTTTTGTCTACTTGACAGGGCTGCGGTCGCTCCTTAACCTTTCGCCTCCCGAAAGGCTCCATCTTTCGGATATTCCAGCGGATTTTTCTCATGAAAAGAACCTATCAGCCCAGCAAGCTAAAGCGCGTTCGCACGCACGGTTTCCGTGCCCGCATGGCTACGCGGGGCGGTCGGCTGGTTATCAAGCGTCGCCGTGCAAAGGGCCGCGCCCGTCTTAGCGTCTGATCCAGGATGCGGCGCTTGCTCCGTTCCTGATCACCCGGACAAACGCCAGTACACCTTCGACAGAAATCACCGGCTACTCAGTTCCACGGACTTCGACAAGGTGTTCCGTCAGAGCCAGCGTTCATCAGACCGCTTCTTCACGGTACTTTATCGTCCTAATGCCCTGAACATGCCGCGCCTCGGCTTCGCGATATCCCGCAAGAAAGTTCGCCATGCGACAGACAGAAACCGTCTGAAGCGCGTCGTGCGTGAAAGCTTCCGGGTCCGTTGCGCTGAGTTGCCGTCTGTCGATCTGGTTATCCTTGCCAGGGACGCGGCGAAGAGTGCCGCAAACCCCGAACTCTTCAGCAGCCTCGCAGGGCACTGGTCCAACTTGCAAAATGCGCGGCACAGCGCCCAGCCTTGAGGCTCGAAATTGTGACTATGGATAATCTTCGTATCTTGTTCTGGGCCGGATTGCTGATATTGATCTGGCTGTGTATCCAGACTTGGCAACAGACTTTCCAGCCGCGAGCGGCTGCCCCAGTTGCTGACAGCGCCCCGACAGATACTGTTTCAGCACCGCCCGCAGCCTCAACCGGTTTGCCGACCTTGCCCGGCGCTATCCCCGCGGCTGCTCCGACGGCTACGCCGTCTGTGTCGCCTGTTACGGCAGCGCCGGCCAGGCTTATTACGATCAAGACCGGCGTACTTGAAGCCAAAATCGATCTGCACGGCGGCGATCTCAGCTCGGTAGAACTCCCGACCTACCCGGTCCACAAGGACCAGCCAAACGTTCCGCTGCAACTGCTGAACAGTCAGCCGGACGAATTTTTTGCCTTACAGAGTGGTTTGCGCGCAGCGGATCAGCAGCCTGAAGCCAACCACCTTGCTGAATATACGGCGGACGGTACGGAGTTTGTGCTGGCCGAGGGTGCTGACGAGCTGATCGTGCCACTCAAATGGCAAAGTCCATCGTCCGGACTGAGCGTCGAAAAGACGTTTCATTTTTACCGCGACAGTTTCAAGGTTGATCTTGAGTACACCGTGAATAACGGCGGGACTGAACCCTATCGTGCTGCCAACTACCTTCAGATCCAGCGCCACTTTGCGCCACCCAAGCGATCCATGTTCAATGTCGACAGCTATTCCTTCTATGGCCCGGTTGTCTACAACGGCAGCAAATACGAGAAGCTCAAGGTTACCGATCTCGCCGAGACACCATTTTCACAGTCT
The DNA here is from genome assembly GCA_964371995.1 of uncultured Chromatiaceae bacterium. Taxonomy (GTDB): domain Bacteria; phylum Pseudomonadota; class Gammaproteobacteria; order Steroidobacterales; genus SHZI01. The sequence continues at coordinate 18,582 of CAYJPG010000033.1, forward strand.
GTCGCGAAGGGCTGGATGGCAGCGATCCAGCATCATTTTCTTGCTGCCGCCATACCGCCAGGCGCGGAAACCTGGAGCTATGCGGGGCGTTTTGCGGATGAGCGTTTTCTGATCAGCGCAATCGGGCCACTGCAGACCGTCGCGCCCGGTGATTCAGCGAGCTTCAAATCGGAGCTCTTTGTCGGTCCCAAGATGCAGTCAGAGCTCGCAGCAATCGCGCCGGGTCTGGATCTGACGGTCGACTATGGCCGCTTTGCCTTGCTGGCCCAGCCGCTGTTCTGGATTCTGCAGAAGATTCACAACGTTGTCGGTAACTGGGGCCTGGCCATCATCATCTGCACGCTGCTGATCAAGCTTGTTTTCTACAAGCTCAGTGAGACCAGCGGTCGTTCCATGGCGCGCATGCGCCAGATGCAGCCACGCATGAAGGCGCTGCAGGAACGCTACAAGGAGGACAAACAGGCGCTCAGCAGCGCGATGATGGATCTCTACAAGAAAGAGAAGATCAACCCGGCAGCCGGTTGTCTGCCGATGCTGGTACAGATTCCTTTTTTCATGGCCTTCTACTGGGTGCTACTTGAAAGCGTCGAGATGCGCCAGGCACCGTTCATGATGTGGATCACTGACCTTTCTTCAAGAGATCCCTATTTCGTGCTGCCCTTGTTGATGGGTGCCGCGATGTTCTTTCAGCAAAAGCTCAACCCGCCGCCACCCGATCCCGTGCAGGCCAAGATGATGCAGGCCATGCCGATTGTCATGACTGGGATGTTTGCCTTCTTCCCGGCCGGGCTCGTGGTGTACTGGTTGACCAACTCCGTGCTGTCGATCGCCCAGCAGTGGCGCATCAACAAGGTGCTCGGCGCCAGCTGAGCCGCGACACCCGACGCCGCTGTTGCCGGGTAGCGAGCCATGACGCAATCCAGTTCGACGATAGCTGGCCGGGCCACACCACCCGGGCGCGGCGGCATCGCGGTGCTTCGCATTTCCGGACCCGCTGTGCGGGCGATCGCCGTCGCCGTGCTCGGCGACTGTCCGCAGCCACGACGCGCCGGACTGCGTGATTTCCTGGATGCGGAAGGTCAGGCTATCGATGCCGGCATCGCCTTGTTCTTTCCCGCACCTGACTCGTACACCGGTGAGGACGTCCTTGAACTGCAGTGTCATGGCGGTATCGTCGTGACAGAAATCCTGCTCGAACGCGTACTGGCCCTCGGTGCCCGCATGGCACGACCCGGCGAGTTTTCCGAACGGGCCTTCCTCAATGACAAGCTTGATCTCTTGCAGGCTGAAGCCGTCGCCGACCTGATCGATGCGGGTTCGCGTGCCGCTGCGCGCGCGGCCCAGCGGTCGCTGCAGGGTGACTTCTCTGCTGCCGTGCTGGCGCTGAACGAGGAGGTGACCGGCCTGCGCATGTACATCGAGGCTGCTATCGATTTCCCCGACGAAGAGATCGAGCTGCTGGGCGACGCTGAACTCCGGCGGCGCATCGCCGTCGTGGCGGCCGGCTTTGCGCGACTCGAAAAGACTACCCGCCAGGGCTGCCTGTTGCGCGATGGTCTGCACGTGGTGCTGGCCGGCCGGCCTAACAGTGGCAAGTCGAGCCTCTTCAATGCGCTCGCCGGCTATGCCGCGGCCATCGTCACCAGCCAGCCAGGCACCACCCGTGATCTGCTCCGCGAGCAGATCAACATCGACGGTCTGCCGCTGCATGTCGTCGATACCGCCGGCCTTCGCGCCGCTGTCGATCCGGTGGAGCAGGAGGGCGTGGCGCGTACCCGCGGTCAGCTGGTCGTCGCGGATCTGGCCTTGCTGGTTGTCGATGCGACCGATCCGGTCGGGCTTGCCGAACTGCTCACCGAGATTCCGGCCGGAATACCGGTGCTCGTCGTGCGCAACAAGATCGATTTGAGCGGTGAGGCAGCCGGCGCTCCGCCGGAGCCTGTGCAGGGCCATCCGGTACTGCGCATTTCTGCATTGACTGGTGCCGGACTCGGCGAACTCCGGCAGGCGATCAAGACGTTCGCAGGCTTCAGCGATCCGGGCGAGGGAACAGTGATTGCCCGCCAACGCCATCTCAATACGCTGCAACGGGCCGAGGGCCACTTCCAGGCCGGCTGCCACGTGCTTGAGGAACGTCAGGCCGGTGAACTGCTGGCCGAAGAATTACTGCAGGTGCAGAATGCGCTCGCCGAGATTACCGGCGAGTTCAGCAGCGACGATCTGCTGGGCAGAATCTTCTCCACTTTCTGTATCGGAAAGTAAGCAATAACGATTCTAGGCCGTCGCCGACATATCCGGCATGACGATGGCATTGGGACCGCCGTCGATTGTTGCGCAATGGACGCGATTGCGGCCGGCGTTCCTGGCGCCACTGAGTGCCTGGTCGGCGCGGTCGATGAGGCTTGAAACGGTTTCGCCGGGACGCAGTTCGGCGATACCGATGGATACGGTTACCTGGTGCAGGCCCTCGAAGGGGCGGCGCACGATTGCATTGCGTATGCGTTCAGCGCTGCGCAGTGCACCGCGCAGCGAGGTGAGCGGCAGGACGACAATGAATTCTTCGCCGCCCACCCGGCCCATCGCACTGCCGAGGCCGTTGCTGTTGACGCTGTCCATGGTGCGCAGCGCGCCGCGCACGCGGCGTGCAAAGGCGGCGAGGATCCGGTCGCCGGTGACATGGCCGAAGCGGTCGTTCATATCCTTGAAGTGATCGATGTCCAGCAGACACACGCAGAGCGAGTCGCTGGTGCGCTCGGCACGCGCTTTTTCGCGCGCCAGCATGTCCAGAATGGAGCGTCGGCCGTAAGAGTTCGTGACCTGATCGCGTTCGGCACGGCGCTGCACACGCTCCAGTTCCTGATGCAGATCGGCGTTGCTGGCAAGCAGCTGTGTTCTTTCACCCGCCAGGGTTCGCGCGGTGAGATACAGCGCGCCGAGCATGACGGCGAGCGAGCCACTGCCGACGGCCATGTTTTCCAGTACCGCAAGGTCTGCCGATACGCCCCAGCGCAGCAGGGGTGTGGCGACGCAAGCCAGCACGGCCGTGACCATGAGCCGGCGCAGCAGCGCCAGTTCGCAATCGGGTAGCGCGAAGGCGATTGCGGTGGCATACATGCCGGCGGCCAGGAGTGGCGTACCGCTGGCGAAGTAGGCGTAGAGCGTGGCCCAGATCAGTCCCATCAGGACCTGTGCGGCGATGATTGTCGAGACGGTGGGTTGCTCATCGCCCGGGATGCGCGTGAGTCCGACGAACAGTGCACCGGTGAGGCCGATGCCCGCGATCAGGATCAGCCCGGCACCCGCGGGCAGAGTGGCGATACCCAGTGCATTGGCGAGCAGGGCGAGCGCGGCCCAGAGCGCATACAGCAGGACCGCGCGGATTTCGGCCCTTGCACCGCGTGGAGTCGTGGTTAAGCCGCTTGCTGCGGGTAGTCCGGTCGGGGAGGGAGCATCCATGCTGGCCGCCTTTTTGTTATGTTGCGCGCCACTTTCAACAGCGGCGTCCCGCTGCTATACGGTGAATGCTCGCACAGCCATCGGCAGTCAAACTGTGACGAAGGTCTCATGCACAGGTGTACCGTATGTGCACCGTTTTGCCATAACCCGGCTTCTTCAATGAACAGCGCCTGCAGTTTTGATGTGATAGTGGTCGGTGGCGGCCACGCCGGTACCGAAGCGGCAGCGGCGGCGGCGCGCATGGGCGCGCACACTCTCTTGCTCACGCAGAACATCGAGACGGTCGGGCAGATGAGCTGCAATCCCGCTATCGGCGGGATCGGCAAGGGCCATCTGACGCGCGAAATCGACGCGCTCGGCGGGCTGATGGCGATGGCGGCCGACCGTGCCGGGATCCACTTCCGTACGCTTAACGCCAGCAAGGGGCCGGCCGTGCGCGCGACACGCGCCCAGGCCGATCGTGTTCTCTATCGGCAGGCGATCCGCGGTTTGCTCGATGCGCAGCCGAATCTGCAGCTGTTCCAGCAAGGCGTCGAGGATCTGATTGTCGAGGGCGAACGGGTGGTGGGCGTGATCACCCAGGGTGGCTTGAGCTTTCGCGCGTCTGCTGTCGTACTCACGGTCGGTACCTTTCTCGCCGGCCGGATCCATGTGGGACTGACAAACTATTCCGGTGGCCGCGCCGGCGACCCGGCTTCTGTCGGCCTCGCTGCCCGACTACGCGAGCTGCCCTTTACGGTGGGCCGGCTCAAGACCGGCACGCCGCCGCGCATCGATGGTCGCAGTGTCGACTTCGGTGCGATGTCAGTGCAGCCTGGCGACTCGCCAGCACCGGTGTTCTCCTTTATCGGTCGGCGTGCCGACCATCCGCAGCAGGTGCCCTGCCATATCACGCACACCACAGCGGAAACCCATGCGCTGATCCGTGGGGCGCTCGACCGCTCACCCCTGTACACGGGCATGATCGAAGGTGTCGGGCCGCGCTACTGTCCGTCGATCGAAGACAAGATCGTGCGCTTTGCCGACAAGGAGTCGCACCAGATCTTTGTCGAACCGGAGGGTTTGACCACCACCGAGCTGTATCCGAACGGTATCTCCACCAGTTTGCCCTTTGACGTTCAGCAGGCGCTGGTGCGCACGATTCCTGGTTTCAACAACGCGCGGATCACCCGGCCCGGCTATGCGATTGAATATGATTACTTCGATCCGCGCGGGCTCACGCCCACGCTGGAGACGAAAAGCCTGCGCGGACTCTGGTTTGCCGGGCAGATCAACGGTACGACTGGCTACGAAGAAGCCGGCGCGCAAGGGCTCATCGCCGGCATCAATGCGGCGCTGACTGTGCGCGGCGAAGCCGGCTGGTATCCGCGCCGCGATGAGGCGTATATCGGCGTGCTGATCGACGACCTGATCACACGCGGCACCAGCGAGCCCTACCGCATGTTCACCAGCCGTGCGGAATACCGGCTTCTGCTGCGCGAAGACAATGCCGATGCCCGCCTGACACCGGCAGGCCGGCGGCTGGGTCTCGTCGATGATCTGCGCTTCAGAATGTTCACCGACAAGCAGGCGGCGATTGAAACGGAGCGTGGGCGCCTGGCAGCAATCATGGTGCGGCCGGCAGACCTCGTCGACGTTGCCGGAGATCTCGCCGGCAGTGAGCTGCGCCGCGAGCAGCGCGCGCTCGAATTACTGCGGCGGCCGGAGATTTCCTGGGTCAGCCTGACCAGCCTGCCGGCCGTCGGTGCGCGGGTGACTCCCGACGAGGAGATCGCTGAAGTTACCGAACAGATCATTGCGCAGATCGAGATCGAGGCACGCTACGCCGGGTACGTGAAGCGCCAGCAGGAAGAAATAGTCCGGGCGCGCGCCTCACAGGAAGTGTCGCTGCCGCCGGACCTCGACTACGCGGCGATTCACGGCCTGTCACATGAGATCCGCCAGAAGCTGGACCGCCATCGTCCGGCGACGGTCGGTCAGGCCTCGCGCATATCCGGCGTCACGCCGGTTGCGGTCTCGCTGCTCCTCGTACACCTCAAGAAACGCCGGCCACGGCGATGAAGCGAGGCCTTCTGGCGACAGCGCTGACCGTCGCCTGTCTGCTGTCTGTTGCCTGTGGCCGTCACGATGAAGTACAGCTTCCTGCACAGGCGCAAGGCGTCGGCGGTGCGAGCGGCCACGAGCTCGCCGCCGTGCAGATTCTGCGCCGGGGTAACGGTACGGAACCTGAGACCCTGGATCCACATCGCGCGGAAGGCGTCACTGCTGCCAACGTGCTGCGCGATCTCTTTGAAGGTCTGGTCACCGAAGCTGCCGATGGCGAGCTGGTTCCCGGCGCTGCCGCGAGCTGGACGGTCAGCGACGACGGTCTCGTCTACACCTTCAAACTTCAGCCGGACGGACGCTGGAGCAATGGCGATCCGGTGACAGCGGATGACTTTGTCTACGGCCTGCGTCGCAGTGCCGATCCCGCCACCCTGTCCGAGTACTCGGCGATCCTCTATCCGATCAGCAATGCCGCCGAGGTCGTGGCCGGTACCCTGCCGCCGGATCGTCTCGGTGTACGAGCCATCAATGCGGAAACGCTGGAGATCCGTTTGCACTCGCCGACGCCCTATCTGCTCGGCTTGCTGACGCACGCGAGTACCTATCCGGTAAACCGGAAGTCGGTCGAGCAGCACGGTGCGCGTTTTGCACGACCGGGAAACCTCGTCAGCAACGGGCCTTTTCAGCTCAGCGAGTGGGTCGTTCAATCGCATATCCGCCTGGTACGCAATCCTTACTATCGGGACGATGTACACACGACGCTCACCGAGGTCTGGTATTACCCGGTCGAGAATGCCGAGGCCGAGTTGAACCGCTACCGCGCCGGCGAGCTCGACATGACCCAGACCATACCCGCTCGCCAGATCGCCTGGCTGCGCAAGCACCTGCCGGACGAACTGCACATCTCGCCTTATCTGGGCAGCTACGTCTTCGGTTTCAATACCATGCAGCCTCCTTTTCGCGATGCGCCGAAGCTGCGCAAGGCGCTGGCACTGGCGCTTGATCGCGACATCCTGACCAGCAAGATCAGCGGAGCCGGCGAGCTGCCCGCTTACAGCTGGGTGCCGCCGGTCAGCGGTTACACGCAGCAGGTTCCCGACTGGGCGCACTGGACGCAGGCCGGGCGCAATGCGGAGGCGCGTCGGCTGTACGCCGAGGCCGGCTATTCAGCCAGCCACCCGCTCCATATGCAGCTGCTCTACAACACCGAGAGCAATCACCGGCGGCTCGCCGTTGCGATGGCAGCCATGTGGCGCGAGGTGCTGGGTGTTGAAACAGAACTGCTGAACCAGGAATGGCAGGTCTTTTTGCAGACTCGCCGCTCACGCATCGACACGCAGCTCTTCCGCTATGGCTGGATCGGCGATTACAACGATCCCTATACTTTTGCCGAAATCCTCGAGTCGAAGCACGGCCTCAACGACATGGGTTACAGCAACCCGCGCTACGATGCGCTGCTTGCAGCGGCCGCGCGCGACGGCAATCCCGTCACGCGCATGGCGACGCTCGCGGAAGCGGAGCGCCTCATGCTCGATGACATGCCCATCATTCCGCTCTACTTCTATGTCAGCAAACAGATGGTCAAACCCTGGGTGGCTGGTTTCGAGGCCAATATCATGGACCACCATCACAGCCGTCATCTTCGCATCCTCCAACACTGAGTCCGGTCTGAACGCATGCTGAGCCTTCTGCGCAAGCGCCTGCTCGAAGCAGTTCCCACGCTGCTGGTGCTGCTGGCTGCAACTTTTTTCCTGATTCGTGCTGCGCCGGGCGGCCCATTCGACAGCGAGAAACGCCTGCCGGTGGAGATCGAGGCAAACCTGCGCGCCGCCTACCATCTGGATGAGCCGCTCTGGCAGCAGTTCGGCCGCTACCTCTGGAATCTGGCCCATGCTGATTTCGGGCCGTCCTTCCAGTATCGCGACCGGACCGTGACGGAACTCATCGCCGGCGGCTTTCCGGTGTCGCTGCAGCTCGGTGCGCTGGCGATGCTGCTGGCGGTCAGCGTCGGTTTGACGCTCGGCAGTCTGGCAGCCCTGCGCCAGAACCGTCCGGCCGACTACGCCACGATGGCCGTCGCGATGACCGGTATCTCGGTGCCGAACTTCGTGCTGGCACCCTTGCTCGTGCTGGTATTTGCGGTACTTGCCGGCTGGCTCCCGGCCGGCGGTCTCGGCGGCGGCGCCTGGCAGAATCTGGTGCTGCCCGTTATATCGCTGGCGCTCACGCAGGTGGCCTACATCGCGCGGCTAACCCGCGGCAGCATGATCGAAGTGCTAGGCAGTCCCTTCATCCGCACCGCACGCGCGCAGGGACTGCCGATGCGCACGATCCTGTTGCGTCACGCGCTCAAACCCGCGCTGATTCCGGTGATTTCCTATCTCGGTCCGGCCACCGCCGGCCTGATCACCGGCTCGGTGG
>CAYJPG010000034.1:0-26388 GCA_964371995.1 uncultured Chromatiaceae bacterium
TACCGGTGGAACCTGGAACTCGGCCTTTCTTCTGAGCGGCAGTACCGTTACCGGGGGTAATCAGGTGTTCATGGGTCCGGCGACCTGGACCGGCGGAACTCTGACGGGTGCGGAGGGGACGAGCACTGTTTTTGGCAGCACGCTGACGATCAGTGGAGCCAACGGCAAGTCGCTTACCGGTGGTCGCGACGTGAGCGCCGGCAATACCACCTGGACCGGCAATACCGGCGCCAACAACAATGCCATCGCCATCGCGAGCACCAGTATCTTCAGAAATACCGGAACCTTTGCCGACGCCAATACCTTCGACAGCAGCATGAGCGGCGGTACCTTCAATAACGACGGTACCTTCAACAAGCAGTCGAACACGACGACTTCCATGGGTTCTGTCTTCAACAATACCGCGACGGTCAACGTGAATGCCGGGACGATGTTGATGAACGGTGGGGGCACCGACTCTGGAGCGTTCCATATCGCGGATGGCGCCAAGCTGGAATTTCGGAACGGCGTTCACACGCTGAATAACGTCACGACCAGCGGCGCGGGCACGTTTCAGATCAGCACGGAGAATGTCGGCGCGGATGCCACAGTCGCAGTGAACGGCGGTACGCACACCACCACGTTTCTCATGAGCGGAAGCACCATGACAGGCACCAGCAACACCTTCCAGGGCGCCGCCACATGGACGGGTGGTACCATCACGGGCGCAGCTTCCGCAAGCACCACATTTGGCAGCACGCTGGCCATCACTGGTGCAAATACCAAGACGCTCTCGGGTGGTCGCAGCGTCAATGCCGGCAACATCACCTGGTCCGGCAACACGGGCAACAACAACAACGCGATTGCCATAGCCACCGCAAGTGCTTTCAACAACACGGGCACCTTTACGGATTCCAATGCCTTCGACAGCATTATCAGCGCCGGTGGTGGTGGCGGCATCTTCAACAACAATGGCACCTTCAACAAGCAGTCAGGCACGACCACGACGATCGGGGCGATCTTCAACAGTTCCGATACGGTGAACGTGAACGCCGGGACGATGTTGATGGGGGGTGGAGGCACCGACTCCGGCGTGTTCAATATCGCGGATGGTGCGAAGCTGGAATTCCGGAATGGGGCGCACACGCTGAACAACGTCACGACCAGCGGCGCGGGCACCTTCCAGATCAGCACCGACAACGTTGGAGCGGATGCGACCGTCACCGTGAACGGCGGCACTCACACGACGCCGTTCCTGCTGAGTGGCAGCACCATGGCCGGTACCGATGCGACCTTCCAGGGCCTGACAACCTGGACCGGCGGCACGATATCCGGTGCCGCCAGCACGACCTTTGCCAATGACGTGGCGATCTCGGGTCCCAATCTCAAGGTCCTGGTGGGTGGCCGCACCCTGAACCTTGAAAGCACTACGACCTGGAGCGGCAATACTGCGAACAACAATAACGCCATCCGCTTCTGGAACGGGGCGACGATCAACAACAACGGTACGTTCAATGATTCGAACGCCTTCAATTCCTTCATCGAGCACAACGTCGGTGGCCCGCACAACTTCAACAATATCGGGACTTACAACAAGACCGAGAACACCATCACCACCTTTGACCTTGGCGTCAACTTCAACAACACCGGTAACGTCAATGTGAATGCCGGCACGATCAGCGTTGCAAACGCGGTCGACAATCTGGGTACGATCAGTACCGCCACTGGCACGACATTCGCATCCACCAGCGGCGGGGCGAATCTGCAGAATCACGGTACTCTTCAGGGCACCGGTACCTATGATTCGGCAACCGGCCGGGCCGTGCAGAACTTTGGTCAGGTACAGCCGGGCACCGCGACCAGCCTCGGCAAGTTGCTGATCGCGGGCGACTACACCCAGGATGCCGTCGGCCTGATCGAGTTCAACCTGGCAGCGCTCGCCGACTTCGATACCATGGATGTGGTCGGCAACCTGTCGCTTAACGGTACGGTCCACGTATCGAGCCTCGGCGGTTACAACCCTGGCAACGGTGACACCTTCACGATCATCACCTTCGATGACGGAGTGGCCGACGTCAGCGACCTGCTGGGTGTCTTCAGCCACGTGACCTGGAGTGGCTTCGATCCGGGCGTGTCATTTGTCGCCCTGTACTTCGATCACTCGGTGGTGCTGAGCGCCAGTGCCAGCCCGGTCCCACTGCCCGGTGGCATCTGGTTGCTCGCTACCGGCCTCGGTGGCCTGATGTTCCGCCGGCGGCTGATGAAGATGCGCATGCCGGTATCCTGAGCCCTCGCGTTACACTGACCGGCAACTCAGGCGGCCGGTTGTGTAAACGTGGTGACTTGCGGTGTTTCCGGTGTCGTTGACGACGCGGTATTCATGCGTCGTGCGCTCGAACTCGCGCGCAGTGCCGAGCTTGCAGGCGAAGTGCCGGTGGGTGCGGTGCTGGTGCTCGAAGGTGCAGTGATCGGGGAGGGGTGGAACCGGCCGATCAGCAGCTGTGATCCCAGCTCACACGCGGAGATCGAGGCGCTGCGGGCAGGAGCCCGGCAACTCGGCAACTATCGCCTTGCCGGCAGCACGCTCTATGTGACCATGGAGCCTTGCCCGATGTGTGCCGGCGCAATGATCCATGCGCGTGTCGCGCGTGTCGTGTACGGGACGCCTGATCTGCGGGCGGGCGCTGCCGGGACGGTCATCGATGTGCTGGGCAGCGCTGCTGCGAATCATCGCGTGAGCGTGACCGGCGGCGTGCTGGCAGACGAGTGCCGGGAACTGCTGCAGGCTTTCTTTCGCACCCGTCGGGGCGGAAGGCCTGCAGTCTAGCTGCGGTTCTCGATGGCAACGGCCTGTGCCGGCCGGATGTCAGCCGCCTTCACGGGTACTTCCATGGCAGGCTCAGGCCGGTGCCACGCATTCCGGCCTTCGGTAAGCCACACCAGGATGTCGTAGTAGTTGCGGATGTTGCGCACGTAGGCGCGGGTTTCATGGCCGCGCGCGAAACCCCAGCGGGTTTTCTCGTACCAGCGGCGCTCCATCAGCAGCGGCAGGGCGCGCTTGATATCGGTCCAGCGGTCCGGATTGCCGCCGTTCAGTTTTGCGATGCGCCGCGCATCGAGCAGGTGGCCATAGCCCATGTTGTAGGCAGCCAGCGCCATCCAGGTCAGGTCAGGTTCGGATATTCCGGGCGCCAGCCGCGAGATGCGTCTGCGCATGCGCCACAGGTACTTTGAGCCGGCGGTGATGCTCTGTACCGCGTCGCTGCGATCCTCGACGTTCATCAGCAGTGCCGTATCCGGGGTGAGCATCATCATGCCCAGCGCACCCTTGGGCGATTCGGCAGCGGGATCCCAGTGACTTTCCTGATAGCCGACCGCAGCGATCAGCCGCCAGTCGATGTCGGCGCGCTTCCCCGCGGCCTCGAACAACGCACGATAGTGCGGCAGCATGCTCTTGTAGTCCTGGATGAATTTTCGCGTTCCGGCGTAATCGAAAGAGTCGCGGTGTCCGTAGTACCGGTCCATCAGATGACTGAGGTCACCGGAGGCGCGCATGGCGACCAGGTGTGCGCCTGCTGCATCGATCAGGCTGTGTTCGCTGCGACGCTGAAACGCCCAGGCCAGCGAGTCGCCCTTGCTGAAGTCGAAAGCGACGAGCAGCTCGGGGTGGAAGCGCTGAAAGACCGAGAAAAGATTCGAGTCGACGACCGTGAAATCGGCTTCGCCATCTGCGACCTTGTTGAGGAGTTCGCCGGCATCTGCTGACGGGTTTTCTATCCATGCGAGCCCGGGCACCTCGAGGCGGGCTGCCAGCAGTGACTCGACATAGCTTGAATTGGCAACGACCTCGATGCGCTTGCCCACCAGATCGGCGGCTGAGCGGGGCCGCTTCTGTCCACGGCGATAGACGAGGTGCTGGCTCACATGCTGGTACGACGGTCCAAAATCCACGGACCTGGCCCGTTCCGGCGTTACCGTCAGGCCGGCTGCAGCGATGTGGGCGCGACCAGCGCGGACTTCTTTCAGGAGGTCGGAGAAGTGCTCGGCTTCGATCAGTTTGAGTTTTACGCCGAGCCGTTCGGCGAAGCTGCGGGCGAGTTCGTAGTCTGGTCCTTCGGGGCCCGCCTGGCCCATGTAATAGGTGATCGGACTGTTGCGCGTGACCACGCGCAGCTCGCCCAGGGCCCGGACTTCCTCAAGCAGTGAGGGTTGCCGGGCGCAGGTACATAGCAGGCTCGCGACAGCGATGAGCAGTGCAGTACGCATGATCGGCGCGAACCGTAGCACGCAGGCTTTGGCCGGGAACAGGCGCAGGTGTGATTTTTAATGTTGTGGTTTATGTAAGAAGTTATATAAAACAAATACATATGAGTGATATATAGCCTTTCCTGTCAAGTCAGCTGGCCGACCTCCGGGCGGCGATTTCCGTTATTGTTCAGTTCCGCTACAGGATCCGTGATGCCATGCACCAGACTGCCACACAACCCGAATCAACCAGCAGTGACTGGCGCAGCCTGTGCAGCATGCGTCGTATCGATCCCGCCGAGGTCGAGATGGTTGCGTCCCGTTACATAGCCTACCGGACCTATATGAAGGCCCACGGCGGCGGTCTGCCACTCGCCGGGTGGTTTCGTTTCTATCGTCAGGAAAAGGCCTCGGAGAGCGGCGACCAGGCTGGCGGCGTCGTGGGCGGTTGCTCGGCCACCGGTGAGGCCGTCGAGCAGAATGTACTGACCGATCCGCAGGGTTTTCTGGAAATCCTCAGGCTGCAGCTGGAAACGCTGCATTCAACCTGACGCCACGGCGCTGAATATCTATAATGCGGCGCCAGCCCAAACCGGAGGGATGCCGGAGCGGCTAAACGGCCCTGACTCGAAATCAGTGGGGGGCGCAAGCCCCACGGGGGTTCAAATCCCTCTCCCTCCGCCAAACTTGATTCCCAAGGCATCCGGGAAGATCCGATAACCCCGCATAAAGGCGGGGGTTGTTGCATCTGGGCCTGCCACGCCGCCATCAGCAGTGCATCAGGCACCAGCTGGACTGTCATCTGCTGGTTCATCGACCCGCCGACGAGATGCGCCGGGAGAACAGATTCAGCGCGACGAAGAGACATTCTCCGGTGGAAGGTGGGATGAACCGTGACAGGTCGCCGACCGTGACCACCCACGACAGTCCAATTACCCCATCGTCAAATTCCAGAGGATTGAAACAGTTGCACCCGGCGGCTGACCGATGCCCTCATGATGCATACGTATTAGTGCGTATTGACCAGGTTGATGTTACCCCTATAAACGTTATGTCGTACTGAAAATATGACGTCATAAGGGCCATACCAATAAAGGCTCGACATCAGCGGACTTACGCCAACAACGGGGGGATCCACCATGGCGAGTTCAATTTTTCCGGCGACCACAATAATCACTAAAGCACGGTATTTTTTGGCGGCCCTGGTGGCGGTCATCCTGCCGCTGGTCGGCAGTCAGGCCCTGGCGGAATGTCGGGCACCCGCCGCCTGCATTGCCTGCCACGCCGCCATCGGTCACCCGACCCAGGCGGTGCTCGAGGCGATGGCGCCTGCAAGTTGCGCGGTGGGCGATTTTTCCCGCGGCCTCAACATGACCTCGCCGCGGTTTATCCATCGGACTGCCAAGCTTGCGGATGGGCGCGTGTTGCTGACTGGTGGTGAGACGGCCAACTCGCCAGCCGCCGTGATCACCAACTCGGTAGATATCTTCAATCCCGCTGACAACAGCATCACGCCCGCCGGTCCCATGACCGTCCAGCGCTGGTCACATGCCGCCACGACCCTGGCCGACGGCCGGGTGCTGGTGACGGGTGGCCGCACGGGATCGACTCCGGCAACCGGTGTGGTGCTTGCCACGGCCGAGATCTACGATCCGGCGACCAATGCCTGGACCGAAACTGCGGGGCCGATGAATGTGGCCCGGCGCAGCCATGCTGCCACGCTCCTGCGCGACGGCCGCGTCCTCGTGACGGGCGGCGGATCTGCCGTTGCCACGACATCGTCTCCGGCCATCCAGTCAGCAGAAATCTTTGATCCGGCCACGGGGATGTTCACCGTCATCGGCAATATGGTCACGGCGCGGTCCGCGCACAGCGCGACACTCCTGGCGGATAACACGGTGCTGATTACCGGTGGTTCGGCCGGCATCGGCACGCGGTACCCGACCAAGACGGCGGAGATCTTCAATCCGGCCGACAACAGCTTCACGGACCTCGCGCCGATGAACTTCTCGCACCTGGCCCAGAATCCCGGCCTGTTGCGGGATGGTCGCCTGGTCCAGCCCAGTTCGTATTACAACGACACCCATACGGCGGCGGGCGGCTTGATCACGGCTGAAAGTGAGATTTACGATGCGGGTACCCGCTTGTTCACGCCCATCGAGCCCATGTTCAAGCAGCGTATAGACATCGGCGCGATTGGCCTGCTGGACGGGTCGCTGCTGGTTGCCGGTGGCGTGACCACGAGCCCGAACTTCCCGAGCATCTTCCAGTCCAGTTCCGAGATCTACGATCCGATGACTGGCCACTGGAAACTGTCCGGCATCATGTCCTCGGGTCGTGACGAGTTCAGCGGCCTGCTCCTCGATGACGGGCGGGCGATGATCTCCGGTGGGTTTGTGTCGCCCGGCGCCGTATTGCTCCGCTCAGTAGAGATCTACACGCCGGGCCTGAGTCAGCAGATCCAGGGATTGCAGAATGTCGTGGGTGATCTGCCTAACAGTGCGTTCCAGGGTGGTTCCCAGGGCCGCGCCGACCTGAGTGACCAAATCGACCAGATCTCTGCCAAGCTCGGCGATCTGCCGAAGGCGCTGGACAAGGCGCAGAAGCTCGTCAAGCGTATCGAGCAGAAGGTGGTGAATGTATCAGCAAGGACGCGGCTGCTTGCAATCAACAGGGTGCTGATCAATAGCCTCAGCGACAAGATCTCACCGAACCTGTCGCCGGTGGTTGCACCTGCCGCGTCGCCGACTTCCGGCGTCGAGTCGCTGTTCGTTAACTTCACCAGCAATGCGCTCGACAGTGATGGTTCCATCGTATCCACGCAGTGGAACTTCGGCGACTTCAGTTACAGTACCGATGCGAATCCTTCACACACCTATAAGTGTGACGGCAACTACACGGCCACCGTGGATGTGGTCGACAACCGGGGCGCGGTCGCCTCGGGTACCGTCAACATCAGCGTCACCTCGGCCGGTGGCCCGCTCAGTCACGCCTGCGATGTGCAACCGGTTTTCAACAGGGTGTGCACTGGCTGCCACGGCGCTTCGCGGGGCTTGAGCCTGACGACTTGCGAGAATCTGCAAGCTGGCAGTTCACCGAGTCCGCGGCCGGTGGTGATTCCAGGTGATGCGGCGAACAGCCGGCTCGTGCAGCGGATCAGCAGCACAACGTCTCCCATGCCGCCCATTGGTGGCATGCTGCCGGCAGCTGAGATCGCGGCCATTACCAGCTGGGTCAATAACCTTGATCCGGCCGATACGAACTTCTGCGACTGACAGAGCAGCTAACTACACAAGCGCCTGCCGCATTTCGCCAAAGCGGGGTGCGGCAGGCGCCGCGAGGCTCTGACCCTGCTAGTCGTCAGCAAGAGGCCGGTAGTAGTTCGTTCTGGGGAGGCGCTCGGTGCGCGCATAGAGGACATCCATTCGCTCCCGGACGGTCGTGAGGTACTTCCTGAGGCCGGGGTCAGTTTTGTCGCGCCTTCTGATCGGACCTCCGCAGGGGCAGACGGTTTAGCGGAGTGCCCCGTGCATGCCACCAGCAAAAGCCCGCTCAGCGCAATCGCTGTGCCGGCCAGCTGCACTGGACTATAGCCGTAGCACAAAGTGTATAAGTTACGCGTTGCCGGATTCATGGCTGAACTGTCGCTCATATCACTTCGCAGGTCGTCTTCGCTTTCCCTGGCAGGTTCACAATATCGGTACCTCGAAGTGGAACCGTGTGCGGGATGGAGCAGGTTTTCGAACGTTCGCTGCCGCAGCCTTGTGCACACACGATGTGTGGCGGGTGGGATAACGGTCTGGCAGACTCCCGCGGGCTGAAAGAATCCAGTCGATATCTGGTGACAAGATGACTGCTCCATCATCTGGATCCCGCCCAGGGATCCGGCCGTCGACTCGAAGTGGGAGAGTGCGATCGCGTGATCTGCCAATTCAGGTCGGCGACGGCTCCGTTCGTTGTGCGGTTGTCTGGCAAGGGGCGGATCGAGTCGCTGTAACAGTTATTGCCTAACCGGCAGCCATCGCCGCACGCATTCCAAACAGTGCGCCCACAACTGCGCAGCCACCGCTGGATCCTGGTCGAGTTCAACGGCGTACCGCCCGTCACGGCCCTGGCGAACGTAGAACGCTCCGTTGCTTTCGCCCGTAGCCGGGTCGGTGGCGAGATACAGGGGCACCAGCGCGCCTTCTGCAGGCGGGCGCATGCCCGGCCGCAGTCGTTCATAGACGCCACCAGCGAACAGCGTATTGGTGTGGAAGAAGTTCGTGTCGATGAGTCCCGGGCACAGCGCATTGCTCACCACGCCGCTGCCAGCCAGTTCAGCCGCGAGATGGTTGCTCAACAGCACGTTCATCAGCTTGCTGTTGGCATAGGCCTGCCAGCCCTCGAAGCCGCGCTCAAGCTGCAGGTTGGAGAAATCCACCCTGCCGCCGCCGAGTGCCGTTGATGCGACATTGACGATGCGCGCCGGCGCGTTGGCTTTGAGCGTGTCGAGCAGGCCGAGCGTCAGCAGGAAGGGTGCCAGGACGTTCACGGCAAAGGTCAGTTCAAAGCCGTCGACGCTCAGCTGCCGGTGATCGGTGAGCAGTCCGGCGTTGTTGACCAGCACGCTGAGTCCCGGGAACTCCCGGCGCAGCTGTGCGGCGAGCGCGGTGACCTCGGCCAGCGATGCGAAATCCGCGCACACGGAATTCAGCGCCGGATTGCCGGTGGCGGTGCGCAGCTCTTTCAGTGTTGCCTCAAGCCTGCCCGGATGGCGGCCATGGATGACGACGCTCGCGCCCTGTTGGGCGAGCGCCAGTGCCGTAGCCTTGCCGATGCCGTTGGTAGCGCCGGTGACGAGAAAGGCGGATGTGCCCACAGGCCCATTCATGGGGGAGATCAGGACTTCTCCAGCCACTTCATCATGCCGGCCATGCGCTGAACGAATGCCGCCGGGTCCTTGTCCTTGATGCGCAGGGCTTGCAGCGCCATCTCGATGCCGATGACGGTTTCGAAGTCTCGCCTCAGTATGCCGTCCACGACCTGCCCGGCACATTCCTCGGCGCTCATGCTGGTGCCATCGCTGCCAATGCTCGCGCCGTACTCCGAGCCGTCGGCGGTCAGCGCGTGCTCGTAGACATCGCTCCTGATGCCGGCGATTACCAGCAGGGTGACGTCGATGTGATCTGCCAGGTGCTCGATGCGCAGCGTGTCGAAGTAGCCGTGCAGGGCATGCTTCGCCGCGCAGTTGGTGCTGTGATGGGGAACCGAATGCTTGCGCGCGAGGGTTGATGTGACGACCAGGTGACCACCCTGCTGTTCGATCATGCGGGGGAGTACCAGCTTCGTCAGTGCCACCGGCGCGAAGAAGTCGACTTCCATGATGCGCCGCTCGACTTCGGGCAGCGTGTCCTTCGCTGCCGAGCGCTGGCCGATGCCGGCGTTGTTCACCAGTATGTCGAGGCGCGGGTAGTTGCCGAGCACCTCTCGTGCCGCCTGCTCGCGCTGGCCGGCGTCGATGATGTCGAAGGGCACGAGGCGTATGCGGCCCGGACCCTGTGTGCAGGCAGCCTTGACCCGTTCAAGCTCCGCGAGACGGCGTGCGGAGAGGATGAGCTCAGCACCTTCGCGGTGAAATACCTTCGCCATGCCTTCGCCGACGCCGGAGGAAGCGCCGGTGATCCAGATGGTCCTGTTTTTCAGTTTCATCGTGTTTTGCGTCCTTTCTCAGCTCCGGTCTACTTGCCTGTCGCATCGCGGGTGGCGGAGCAAGGCGGTTACCCACTATCGTTATGGGGATCGCGCCCCGAGTATGTCACTTGCGGAGGACCCCGATTCATGCCTGAGAAAATCACCGCCCGGCGCCGACTGTTGCGTTTCCTGCTCGCCTCTCCGCTGCTGGCAGCACCAGGTCTGTTGCTGCCTCGCGCTGCGCGCAGCCGTCCGGAATTGGCGACGCCGGAAACGCTCGACGAGGTACTCGATGTGTTTCAGATGCAGCGCGTGGCACAGAAATCGCTCGATCTGGAAACCTGGCACTTCATCGTCAACGGCGCGGACGACCAGCGCACCCTTGAGGCTAACCGCACGGCCTTCGATGCCTGGCAAATTCGTGTCCGTCGGCTGGTCGACGTCAGTCACATCAACACGGGCGTCGCGTTGTTCGGGCAGAAACTGCCAACGCCGATCTTGCTGGCGCCGGTCGGGGCACAGCAGACCATCCACGCCGACGGCGAGCCTGCGACCATGCGCGGCGCCTCGGCCAGCGGGCATCTGATGATCGCTTCCACAATGACTGGCAGCAGCGTTGCCGAGATTCGTGCCGCTGGTACGGCACCCCTGTGGTTTCAGCTGTATGCCTCACCCGACCAGGGGTTCATGCGGCACCTGTTGGCGATAGCGGAGGAGGCCGATTGCCGGGCGATCGCGCTGACGGTGGACTCTCCGACTCGCGGCAACCGTGAGGGCGAACGCTGGTTCGCCCGAAGTTCGACGCGGAAAGGCCGGGTACGTGCGGGGAACCTGGAAGCTTACAAGGGCCCGCGGCGCATCGGTGACCCCGCTATGACCTGGGCAATTGTGGACTGGTTGCGCGCCAACACGCGGCTGCCAATCCTGCTGAAGGGGATCGTGACGCGTGAAGATGCCGAACTGGCGGTGCGCAGGCGCGTGGACGGCATCATCGTCTCGAATCACGGTGGCCGGCAGGAAGAAAGTGGTCGCGGAACTCTCGAGTGTTTGCCGGAGGTTGTCGAGGCAGTCGATGGTCGCATGCCGGTTCTGATAGATGGAGGCATCCGGCGCGGTACCGATGTATTCAAGGCGCTGGCGCTGGGCGCGACGGCGGTCTGTGTGGGCCGGCCCTATCTGTTCGGCCTGGCGGCTTACGGTGACAACGGCGTCGCGAAGGTCATGGCGATCCTGGACAGCGAGCTGAAGCGGGCGATGCAATTCGCCGGCACAACGGATCTGGCTGCCATAAAGCCCGCCTGGCTGCAGCGCGGGGTGCGATGACCGCGTATGCAGTTGCCTCTTGCCATCAACTGCGGTTTGATCCGCCAATGAACAGCTCATCTGATGTTTCCTCCCGCGGTGGCCGAGTTGCGCCTTTCGAATCGTTGCGCAACTGGATAGCAGCGCTGGATGCGCGCGGTCTGTTATTGCGCTTTCGCGATGTTGACCAGGACGCGTACGAGGCTACCGGGATCATGTACGCATTGATCGAAGAGTTCGGTCGGCGCGAGGCGCCAGCGGTTGTGTTTGAAAATCTGCGCGCCAACGGACAGGTATATCCCGGCCCGATCGTGGCCAACGTGCAGGGCCATATGGATGCCGAGGCACTGTTGTTCGGCGTTGAGCCGCACCCGCACGATCCCCGCCAGTCCTATCGCATGGTAAAGGACCAGCTGCTGGCGCAACTCGAGCGCGACAACGGTGAGTACGCGCTGATCGAGCCGCGAGAAGTGCGCGCTGACGAGGCGCCGTGCAAGGAAGTGCGGCTGACGGGTGACGAGATTGACGTTACGGTGTTGCCCTTCATTCGCGGCAATCCGGGCGATGGCGGGCCCTACATCAACACGGCATCCGTATTCACCAGGGATCCGGACCTGGGCGTGAACCTTGGTACCTACCGCTGTCAGGTCAAGGGGCCGCGCAAGGTGATGGTGAACTTCGAAGCAGGCCAGACCGGCCATCGCATGGTAATGGCGGCCAGCCAGCGCGGTGAGACGACGGTGCGTGTTGCGCTGCTGATCGGCCAGGATCCCATGACATGGATGGTGAGCAGCTCACGGGTGCCAAACCGGATCGGCAACCGCAAGCCGATCGATGAACTCGCCGTAGCCGGGGGCTTCCGTGGTAAGGCAATCGATGTCGTACGAACCGAGGGCGGCGACTTCCTGGTGCCCGCCAACGCTGAAATCGTGATCGAGGGCACGGTGGATATCGTCAACCTCGAACCTGAAGGGCCGTACCACGAGATGTACGGCTATATGGGCATTGCGAAAGAGAAAAACTACGTGATGCGGGTGGATGCACTCACCCACAGGCGCCAGCCGTGGGTCATGAACAGCTTCACCGGCGTCGTCTCCGAATACTGCACGGCGGCCCAGTCTGCGGCCAGCATTTACTCGCTGCGCAAGACCTTTCCCCAGGTCGTGGATTACTTCATGCCGGGCGACTCGCAGGGCATCGCATACATCAGTATCAGGAAGGACGCCCCGGGCCAGGGCCTGAAAGTGGCTGAGCCTCTTGCCAACTTCAATCCGCTGTCGCGGATCGTGATCGTGGTCGATGACGACATCGACATCCTCGACTCGGCGGCAGTGCGTTTCGCAATCGGTTCGCGATGGCAGCCGGGAACCGCTACCGAAATCCTCAGGGGCAAGCGTGCATTTGCGCTGGACCCCGGGTCACCGGACCGAATGACGACGAGCAAGGCAATCATTGATGCAACACGACAGTGGCCGGAAGAAGGTGGCCCGCCCGTGTACCAGGAGTTGAACCGGGCGGTGCTCCTGCGGGCGGCGCCTGATGTCGTCGAACGCATGAAGGTGCGGTGGCCAGAGAAGTTGCGGCGCGATCGCCGCTTTTGATGGTTGCGGTGATCAGAAGAGCCTTTATGGTCGCAGGCGGCCCTTTTCGGGAACCAGTTGCCTCTTGCAGTCAAATGCGGTTCTATCCCTTTATGGACAGATCGTTGTCGCTCATCGCCATTTTCGCTGTGTTGCTCGTTGCCGGTTGCACCCCTGCGCAACAGGCACCTGCACCGCCGGCGGCTGAGGTCGTATCGCCTGAACCGGTTCCGGTAACGGATTCGGTGCCATCGGCGGGGGAGGCGGCAGCTGTAGTGCCCGCCGTCGAAAACGAGGCGGCACTGCTAAGGCCTGAGGCGGCCAGGTCTGAATCGGCCCAGGACCTGTCGGTGCCTCGGCCAGTTGCGCCGCCAAAAACCGCAGCAACTGCGCCCGTACCAGCACCAGCACCAGCACCAGCACCAGCACCAGCACCAGCACCAGCGAGTCCAGCGCCGTCGGCAGTCACGCCCAAAACGGCGCCGTCTGCTGCCCCAACGCCAGCACCTGCAGCCAGTGCCGCACAAGCGCCGCGACCACCGCCGGTCACTGCCGCACCACCGCTCGATCTGGCCGGGCTTGAGTCGCGACTGCGTGCGACCAAGGCCATCGGCGTGATGACCAAGCTGGCGCTGAAAAACCAGGTCGATGATCTGCTCGATACCTTTCGCAGTCAGTACCGCGGGCGTACCAGGACCCCGTTGCCGGAGCTGAGGGCGGCCTATGACCGGCTGCTGATGAAGGTACTGTCACTCCTTCAGGACAGTGATCGTGCGCTGGCGAGGGATATCGTGAGCTCGCGTGAAGCGATATGGGGCATTCTTTCGGACCCAAAGAAATTTTCCGAGAACAATTTGATGGCAGGAGCATGAGCATGCGCAGACAGCTGAAGAATATGGTTTTGGCCCTTGTAACAGTTTGCTGTGCCGGACCGTTGCTCGCCGTGGATATTGGCGCCGATGAAGCCGCAGCCAAGGACATGACGGCCGTGATTGCCCTGCAGGGGCTGCCCTGCGGGCAGGTCGTGCGCGCGGAGAGGAAAGGCGATAACGACTATCTCGCCTCGTGCTCGGATGGTAATCGCTATCGGGTGACGGTCAACGCCGAGGGGCGTGTTGTCGTTGTGAAGCAGTAGAAGGGTCGACAGGCATGTTGTTTGCCAACGTCTGGTATATCGCTGACTGGAGCGAAAACGTCAGCGATACACCGGTGAAGGTGAAGATGCTCGGGCGTGAATTCGTACTGTTTCGCGACCTCGACGGCAAGGCGGTATGCCTGAGCAACACCTGCTGTCATCGTGGCGCGAGCCTCGCGCAGGGCAAGCGGCAGGATGATGGCACGCTGTCCTGTGTATTCCATGGCTGGCGCTTTAACGCCGGCGGCCAGTGCACGAATATTCCCTCGCAGCTCAATCCGGCCGAGGACATCCCTGCCTCGGCAAAGATCGACAGCTACCCGACACAGGAGAAACATGGCCTGATCTGGGTGTTTCTCGGCGACCAGCCCGAAGCGGCGCACCCGCTGTTCGACATGCCGGAAAACACCGACCCGGCCTGGCGGCGCGTGAACTTTTCCGATACCTGGAAGGCCAATGTGCACTGGGCGAAGATGGTGGACCTCGACCAGGTACACCTGCACATCGTCCATGGCATCCCGCTCAACGAGGAAAATCCCAGCCGGCCTTCGGCGCACAGCGTGGAATGGCTGGACAACGGTTTTCGTACGCACCTCGTGTCCAGACCGCCGCCGCCATCAGGCGAGTGGGCAAAGATGCGCAAGGAGCGTACCGAGGTGAACTCGCACCTGACGTTCTACCTGCCGGGATTCACGCTCTACGGCCGGATCCAGATCGGCACCCCGGATACGTCATTCACTAATGTCTTCTATTCGATGTCCACGCCCATCGATGAAGAAAACACGAAGATGTACCTGATCGCTTTCCGCAATTTCATGCTGGAACCGGAAAAGGACAAGGACCACCTGCAGCGCAATCTGCGCAATGTCTACCAGGACAAGGCGATTGCCGAAGCCCATCTGCCGAAGCGTGCGCCGGATGTTCCTGAATGGCCGGTGATAAATATCGACCGCGAGGATCTGCTGATGCAGACTTACTGGCAGTTCATGCGTGAACTGCGCGGCAAGGGCTGGCAGATCGACCGGCTCGCGCTGGATGCCTGCGAACGCAATGGCGAAGTTCGGGTGATTCCCTCACCGGCGCGCCAGGCTGATCCGGCGCACTGGGTGTACCGTCCGGTGCCCTTTGTGGCAGCGGAGGGCGGTCCGGCAGCGCGCTGAAGCCGGTGATCCCGCGTCTCCCGCCGGGCCCGGCTCAGCGGGCCTCGTCGACCATCTGGATGGTCTTGTCTTCGACCTCCTGGGCGACCTGCATCAACGTGGCGTCCCGGGACAGTGCAGACAGCATTTCCCGTGGCCTGATCAGGCCAATCTTCGTCGCCCCGTTTTCCGTATACACGGAAATACGACAGGGTAAAGCCATGTTGATGCGCATGTCGGCGGCCAGAACCCGGGCAGCCTGTCCGGGATTGCAGACCTCGAATACCCGGCACTGCTGGTCGAATTCTACGCCCTTGCTACGCAGGGTATTGCCGAGATCGTGGATATGCAGCACGCCGAAGTCGTGCCGTTTCACCGCTGCCTCAAGATCGGCCGAGGCCTGGTCGAAGCTCTTGCTGCTTTCAACGATGTAGTACATGTAGTCCTCCGGTTCAGCTGCGTGCCGGTGGGGCGGGTGGTGGTGTTTCGGAAGTTGCGGCCTTCTTCTGTGCTTTTTCTGCCTTCTTCTTCTTTTTCTCCATCTCCCTCTGGCGTTTTTCGAACTGGTAGTTTTGTTTCATCGCTGGATCCTTTTCTGCGGTAGGACAGACAATAGCCCATGCAGGCGTTTTCGCCGAATTTTTGTCTCTCTGGCTTCATCACGGGGGTATGCTGCAGTCGATTCCGCTTGCATGAGATCCGCAGATGGCCGCTGATTTTGATCTGGAACGCCGGTTCCAGGCCCTGATTGAGATGGTGGGCGCAAAGCTGCCACTCAGGCCCGTGGTGCTGGACCCGGAACTGGCTGAGCCGCATTCCTTCCTGAAAATCCTCAAGGCGCGCCATATGAACTGGCAGGCGCCGCGTTGCCGAAAGGTATTCGGCATGCGGTTTTCGGTGAAGATACCGTCGCTTGACCAGATGAACTTCATCATTTATCCGGAACCCGGATATGACGCACCGATCTTCCTGCTCTTCTGCCTGCTGACCGGCCGCAAGCTGATTGCGCATGTGAACGTAAACTGTCCGTTCCGGGATGAGGCTTACATGCAGAAGTGGGTCGCTCCGCTGCTCGAAGCGCGGCAGCGCTACGCATCTTCTGACTGTGAAGACCGTTATCCGGAATGGATGCTGAAGTGGCGCACGCCGGCCGGCATCTACGGCATGTTGCCGAAAGACCGCTTTGATGATTTCATGAACTGCGGTCTCGACTATCTGCACATCTATCTGGATAACCTGGTCCGCTGCGAAGCGGTGCAGGATCAGGCGCGCCTGACGCAGATCAGCGAGGCTCAGGCGCAGTTCGTCAGCGATATACGCACCCAGGACAAGGCCCAGGGCATGATGGCCAGGATGATCGGCGCGGATAAAGCGCGCCGTATCTTTTACGAGGTGACGACCTGAAGTCGCAGACCCATCATGGCGCGTAAACACACTCCGGGCAGTGCCGGCAAGGTTGTCGTACTTGAGCACGTCTCGCGCGTCCTGAAGGACAACCGGCTCAATGACCCGCATGTGCGCAAGCTCGCCGTCTGGCTGCCGCCTGGCTACGATGGCCGAGGCCAGCGCCGTTTCCCGGTGCTCTACGATTTCGCCGGTTTTACGGGCTCGGGGCTTGCACACCTCAACTGGAAGCCGTTCAGCGAAAACCTGGTCGAGCGCGTGGCGCGGCTGATTCATGAAAAGAAGATGCCGCCGGTGGTGCTGGTGATGCCGGACTGTTTCACCGCACTCGGCGGCAACCAGTACATCAATTCCTCCGCGATTGGACGCTATGCTGACTATCTGACGCGCGAGATCGTGCCCTTCGTCGATGCAGAGTTCCGTACCCTCGCTGGGCGCGAGCATCGGGGCTGCTTCGGCAAGTCCTCGGGCGGTTACGGCGCACTGGTCCATGGCATGAAATATCCGGCCACCTGGGGCGCGGTCGCGGATCATTCCGGGGATGCGCATTTCGACTTTGTCTATCGCAGCGATTGGCCGAACACACTCAACGAGCTGGCGAAGTATCGGCAGCCGCGCCGGCAGGCGGGTGTTTACCGCACCGCCGGCCCTGCGGCAGAAGTGGCGTTGGCCCGTGGTCATGACGACGGCCGGGTACGGCGCTTCCTGGATGCAATCTGGAAGAAGTCCAAAGTCTCGCGGGCCGAGGGCCTGGCGCTGATGAACCTGTGCATGGCCGCCAGTTACGATCCGCAACCGCAGGCACCGCTCGGGTTTCGCCTGCCATTCAATGCGGAGACCGGTGAGCTGATTGCGGCAAACTGGAAACGCTGGCTCGCCAAAGACCCGATCCATATGGTCACGCGGTATGCGGCGGCACTGCGCTCGCTGCGAGGCCTGTATGTGGACTGTGGCTGGCGCGACCAGTACCACATCCATTATGGCTGCCGGATCCTGTCCCGGAGGCTGTCGGCTGCGGGCATTGCGCACCGCTACGAAGAATTCGATGATGATCACTCGGACATCGACTATCGCATGGACCTGAGCCTGCCATTCCTGGCCAGAGCGCTGCGGGGCTGAATGTCGCCCCGGCCGGGGCCAGGGGCGCGAATCGCGGCAGCCATGCTTCTATACTGTTGTCGTTACGGGGCGGGAGGGAAAAACAATGAAAGCGATCGGGACGATTCTGACGAACAAGGGGGCCCAGATCTGGTCAGTGGTGCCGGGCGATACGATGTTGCAGGCGATCACCACCATGGCCGAGCGCGGGGTCGGTGCGCTGCTGGTCATGGAAGGACCGAAGCTGCTCGGCATTATCTCCGAGCGCGACTATGCCCGCCGGGTAATCCTGCAGGGGCGGCGGTCGGCCGATACCCGCGTCGAGGAGATCATGACACGTGATGTCATCGCGGTTTCTGTAGACATGACGGTCGAGGAGGGGCTGGCGCTGATGACCGAGCGACATTTCCGCCATTTGCCGGTGATCGAGGAGGGGCGCGTGATCGGCGTGGTATCGATCGGTGACCTCGTCAAGGAGATCATCAAGGATCAGCAGTTTGTGATCGAGGAACTGCGCCGCTACGTATCCGGATAAGGGGACGGTTTTTCATAAAGGGGACGCTACCCTTTATGCCTGTTTCCTGAAGTAGGGTGGCGTCCCATAAAGAAGGGCCCAGGCAGCCGGAGCTGCCTGGGCCCTTCTTGCGTATCGGCTCAGGATCAGAAGTTTGCGGAGAGCATGATCCAGAACTTGTCGGTGTCGTGGTAGGTGGGCGCCTCGTTGTCGGCGTCAAAGGCGGCATATTTCACGGCGACCGAGTAGTTGGTGCCGATCGGCAGGGTGGCCCAGATACCCAGTTCGTTGCCGTAGTCCACAGAGCCCGTTTCGGCCTGATAGTCGTCATAGCGGACCTTGATGTTGGCGCCGAGCAGGGGGAAGTCCACCTGCACGAAGGTATCCTCGATACCGGTGGTCGGGGTCGAAAGGAACTGGTCAGCCCAGCCCTGGAAGGCATGCAGGGTCGCCAGCGGCGTCTGGAACTGGTGGTTGGCAACGGTGTCGCCTTCCAGCACTTCATACGACAGCTTGACGGTTACCTTCTGCCACTTCAGGCCAGCCTCGGCCAGATAGTAGTCGGCGCTGTAGCTGTTGGGGTTGTCCTGATAGTCGTCCTGGGTGGCCCACTCGGCCGCATAGGGAACTGACCACTGGTCGTTGATCTTGATGTCGCCGGCCAGGCGCAGGCCGAGCGTCTGGCTGGACAAGGCTGCTGCTTCATCGAAGTCGAGGAAGTAGCCGTAGGCGGTCAGCTTGGCGGCCGGGCTGAAGGTATAGCTCAGGTCAAGCAGGTGGGTATTGCCATTCAGGTCAGACGGCGGCGTGCCACTGTCCGGACCAAATATACGGTTCACCTGGCCCACATAGGCATAGTAGGCCTGCAGCCTGTCGTTGAACTTGTAGTTGACGGATGCCGCATCGTAGGTCTGTTCGTTCTGGCGCCAGCCGACCGGACCGACGAAACGCTCATTGCCACGCGAGATCTTCTGCCGGCCCACGACGATTTCTGTATTCGCGATGCCCATATACTTGATTGCGGCAACGTTCAGGTCGGTTCCAACAGGATCAAGCACCGTCGGCAGGTTGGTGTTGTCGTTGCGGGTACTGTTGTAGCGCTGCTTGCCAACGGAACGGATGTCGTCCAGTTCCAGCATCAGGCTCAGGTCCTGCCAGGCAGCAGTCTGAAAGGAAATGCGTGAACGCAGGGTGGAGGCGTTGGCATCATCCGTGAAGTTGTCCTGGTCAACGTTCTCATAGCGGTAGCGGAACGAGACGTTGGCCTTGCCGTCCTTGAAGGCCTGTGCGATATCGGTGCCCACATCGCCGGCGTACGACGCGACCGGCATAATCAGCATGCCGCTGGCGAGCGTGGACAGGACGCCAAGCCCCAGACGCTTTGCTGAAGTGGTAGTACGTGAAACTGTCACTGTAGTCACTCCTCTGCTGGATATATTTCGCTGCTGCATATTAGGCGCGCGGACAGATGTGCTGTGCATAGCGATTTGTACCTACAAATGAGGGGCAAAGCGCCACCGAGGCGCGCAGAACGCGCAAATGCAGCCTTGTGTTCTAGGTATTTTCCGCAGTGAGCAACAGTGACTGATCCGTGCAGCCTGCAGAAGGCTGCGGCACCTCAGCCTGGCTTTCCATCCACGCGAGGTGTAGCCAGTATCGGGCCATAGACCGCAACGTAGATCAGGAAAGCGAGCGCCCAGCTCGTGCCGGCAGCGAGCAGTACGGCTGAATAGTTGTCTGGCCAGACCACCGGTCCCGCGACGCGCAGTAATGCTGCCAGCGCGAGCAGCAGATAAGCGATAAGAATCGGCCGGCTGACCACCAGCGGCCGGCCGGTGTGTCCGAGTGCGGTGCGCGTGGTCACCGCGAGAATCATCGTCGCGATTGCACCGATGCCGAAGCCATGCTGCCAGTACTGTGCCCAGGCTGCCTCGCCCAGCAGCGTGATGCCCTTCAGTGCAAAGCCGAGCGGCAACCACGCGTAGGCCAGATGCAGTACCCATAACATCGGGTCGCCGCCGGTGCGCAGGCTGCGCCAGCCGGAAAGCCGCACGGCGTGCAGTGCGGCGACGACGCACGCAAGCCAGCCGCGCAGCATCGGGCCGGGCTGCCAGATATCGACGACGATCACTGCGATCATCGCGGCCGGCAGCAGCGCCTCCAGCCACGCATACTTGTGCAAATTGAAGGTGATGTTCGCACGGCGCAGCGCGTTGCTCGTGAAGGCCGGCAGGATTCGCCCGCCGACGATGGTCAACAACAGCAGCACGATGTTCATCGCGGTGAGCAGCGCATGACTTGCGAGAATCGCATCGGCCCGCGTCAGCGCGAACAGAAACACTGCGTCTGACATCCACAGGGCCAGGAGTACGAGCAGCATCGCGATATTGCGGTTCCGCTCGCGGATGATCGGCGGTGCGATCAGTGCTGTCAGCAGAGGCAGAAATGCGAGTTCCAGTGCGGCGAGTACCGGGAAGCTGCAGAACGGTGCGAGGGAAAATGCCACGCGACCAGCCAGCCAGACCAGGGCCAGCGTGAAAACCGGCAGGCCGCCAAAGCCGCGGTTGCGTGTCCAGCTCGGCACGCCGCTGAGCAGGAATCCGGATATGGCTGCGACCGTGAAGCCGAACAGCATTTCATGTGCATGCCAGAGCTGGGGGGGCAGGCCAGCAAGCGGTGCGGTATCGCTCAGCCAGATCAGCAGCCAGGCGGGAATGACCAGCAGCGCAAAGAGGCCACAGAATAAGAAGAACGGACGGAAGCCGTAGGCAAAGAGCGGGTGACGGATCAGCATGCGCAAAGTATGGCGCAGCCGCCGGAAAATTTATCGTTCCCTTGCGGGTCAGCCGATTCGTTTATAGAAGCGGACCGTTTTTTCTTTTTCCGGAGGTGGTGCCGATGCGCAGCCTGAACAGCTGCCAGGCGGTTTTTTCCACAGGCGCCAGGCGAGGCGACCGGCAACGATGCCGACGATCAGTATTGCGACGAGTTCCTGCAAACCGGGCATGACATTCTCCTCAGCTGCCGAGCTGGTACGCAAGCATCGCGCCCGTGTAACCCAGCCCGGTCATGTACAGCCAGGCAAAAACCGGCCAGCCCAGGCTGTTCGTCTCACGATAGATGACCGCAAGTGTCGCCGCACACTGCAGACAGAAGGCATAGAAGATCAGCAAGCCGACCACCATCGGCAGTGTGTAGATCGATGATCCATCGGGCCATGTAGCGCGCTTCAACTGCACGCGAAGTGCGCTGTCGGTCGCTTCACCCTGGTCGCCGACCGAGTAAATGGTGCTCAATACGGCGATCACTACCTCCCGCGCGGGAAATCCGGCAATCACCGCCGCTGAAACTTTCCAGTCCCAGCCCAGCGGAGCGAAAGCGGGCGCTACAAAATGTCCGGCACGGCCCAGCCAGCTCTGTTCCAGGTAGGCACTCGCCATGCGGTTGTCGAGCTGCTCGATTCGCCGGTTGCTTTCGGTGCTGTCCGGCAAGCTGGCCAGTGTGGCGCGTTCTGCCGCATAGGGTGCGGCGACTTCTGCTGGCCGCGGAAAGTACACCAGCGCCCAGACCAGTACGGCCACCGAGAAGATCACCGTGCCGGCGCGTACCAGAAAGATGCGGCCGCGTTCGGCGAGCCGGATTGCGACCGACCACAGGTTCGGCAGGCGATAGGGCGGCAACTCGATCATGAAGGTCGGTGTGGGGCCGCTCAGTGCTGTGCGCTTCAGCAGCAAGGCGGTGAAAATGCCGCCGACGATGCCGAGCAGGTAGAGGCTGAGCAGCACCATGCCCTGCAGGTTGATCAGCCCTCCCAGATAACGTGTGTCGGGAATGAAGGCACCGATCAGCAGCGCATAGATGGGCAGGCGTGCCGAGCAGGTCATGAAAGGTGCGGCGAGGATCGTCGCGATCCGGTCGCGCCGCTCGGGTA
Source organism: uncultured Chromatiaceae bacterium (assembly GCA_964371995.1). GTDB lineage: Bacteria > Pseudomonadota > Gammaproteobacteria > Steroidobacterales > SHZI01. The sequence continues at coordinate 22,001 of CAYJPG010000034.1, forward strand.
TCACGCGCGTCGCCATGATGCCGGGCACGGCACAGGCAAAGCTCGACAGCATTGGAATGAAGGACTGGCCGGACAGACCCACCGAGCGCATCAGGCGATCGACCATGAACGCGACACGCGGCATGTAGCCCGAATCTTCCAGCACGATGATGAAGGCGAACAGAATCATGATCTGCGGCAGGAAGATCACTACACCGCCGACGCCGGCGATCACGCCATCGACCAGCAAACTGGAGAGGGCCCCGGGCGGCAGAGCAGCGCGCACCAGTTCGCCGAGGCCGGAGGCCCAGCCGTCGATCAGGTCCATCAGCGGTGCGGCCCAGGAGAATACCGCCTGGAATACCGCCGCCATGACCAGCAGGAACAGCACCGAGCCGATCACCGGGTGGTTGGTAACGTTGTCGATGCGGTCGCTGACCGTGACCCGCGGTGGCTGGCGTCGTTCCACTTTGGCGATCAGTGCGTTGATCAGTCCGTAGCGGGCAGTTGCCTCCATCGCAGCCAGCGAACTGCCGGCGCTGAGCCTGGCACGCAGATCAAGCATCTCGGCGTGGAAGGTTTCGCCGGCGCTCAGCTCGAAGCGACGCTCGGCAGCACCGTGTGCATCGATGAGTGCCCGCTCGATTTCATATTCGCTCAGGTGCGAGCCTGCTGTCCGCAGCCGCTGCCAGAGATCTGCCGCAGCCTCGTTGACCGCAGGCAACACCCGGAGTGGCGGCGGTGACGGTGCATCAATCGCTTTGGCCAGCGCGGTGCGCAAATCGTCCAGTCCGATACCGCGGGCGGCCGACAGCGCAACCACCTGTGCGCCCAGTCCTGCGCCCAGGGCGGCGATATCGATTTCGATGCCCTTGGCGGTTGCGAGGTCTGTCATGTTCAGGCCGACGACCATCGGCAGTCCAAGCTCTGCGAGCTGGGTGACGAGAAACAGGTTGCGCCGCAGATTCGTCGCATCGACAACTGCAAGGATGGCGCGAGGTCGCGGCAGGTCTTCGACATGGCCAAGCAACACGTCGATGGCCACCATTTCGTCAGGCGACTGCGCGGCGATCGAGTAGGCGCCCGGCAGGTCGACGAGCGTGACTTTCTGGCCGCTGAGGGTGATGTGTCCGGTATGTCTTTCGACGGTCACGCCAGGGTAGTTCGCCGTCTTCTGTCGCAGTCCGGTCAGCGCATTGAACAGCGTGCTCTTGCCGGTATTCGGATTGCCGATTACGGCAATCACCCGGTCCTTGGCATTTTCCGGCCCCGTCACCGGGGCGGGTGCAGCTCCATTCATGTCGCCAGAATAACCTCTACCTGGCGCGCTTCCTCGCGACGCAGCGAGAGCGCGTAATCCATGACCGAGACCTCGATCGGATCGCCGCCGATGGCCCGGCGCATCACCGTGATCGGTGAGCCGGCGAGGAGGCCCAGCGCCATGAGCCGTTGCACGACAGGGCCGTGGCCATGTACGGCGGTAATGGTGGCCGGTTGCCCGACCTTGAGTTCATCGAGTGTCATGCACCCATTCTAAATGAGAATCATTGTCATTCGATAGGGACTTTCCCTGAGCCGGGCCAGGAAGGTCCCTGTGGGCGGCGGGCGGGGGTTTTAGCGACTACGGGTGGTTGCGCGTGCCACATCCATTTCCTGGGTGTAGGCGCGGGCAAATTCTTCGCTGAAGAGCTGCGGGGGTCCGCCGTCATCGCGCTGGGTCAGCGCGTGGTAACTCTCTTCATAGAGTTCCCAGTACTTGAGCTTGTTGGAGCCGGCCAGCAGTCCGCCCCGCTTCATGCCCTTGTCGAAGCGGGCCTTCAGCTCGTCCGGATCGAAACGGTCGACGTAATCCTCAACCGCCTGCAGCATGGCCTTGACCAGCGCCTGTTCATGCTGCCGGACGTCGCGGAAGCCGGCCTTCACGGCATCTTCAGCGCTGAGATACGAGCCTTCGTTGCGGTCGTTGAGCAGATAGCGCAGCGCCTCCTCGATGTTCGGCGAGAACTTGAGCGGATTGTTCTGCGCCGCCTGCATCACGGTCTGTGGCAGGCGGAACGTATCTTTCATGTGACTGCGCTCGCGCAACAGCTCCATGAGCCCACCGACCATCAGGCGCAGCAGTTTGCCGCTGGTCTGCATGAGGTCGCCTGCCGGTACGCCGGCGATTGCATCCGGGTTGAGACCGACAGCGGTGATAAAGCGGTCCAGTGCGCGCTGGTCGGCAGCTGATGTGGCAGGTGTTATATCGCTGTCCGGCTTTGCGGCTGTGGCCACGGTTTTGGCTGTCGGTGTTTTTGCCTGCTTCCCGGGGCGCGAGGGCAGGGACTTCAGCTTCTGCACCAGTGCGCTGTTGGGCGTGAAATGGTTTTGCAGGCCGGCGTCGCCGAGCATCTTGTCTTCTGAAACCAGGGCCAGCTCCATGGACTCTTCTTCGGGTACGAGCTGCGCACGCACGATCGAGTCGCGCATGCCGTCGTGCTTCGCCTCGTCGCTGCTCTCGCTGATGTCCACGGCGATTTCATAGGCGCCGATGCGCAGGCGGTCGCCGTCAAAAAGACGCTGCGGATGTCCCTGGCCCACCGGGGTATCCGCATCGTTGACGTAGACGCCGTTGCGGCTGGTATCGACCAGATAGTAAGCGCCCGACTGATGTTCGATCATCGCGTGTCGGCTGGAGACGTAGCGCTTTGCGTCCGGCAGCACCCAGTCGTTGTCGCTGTGCCGCCCGATCGTGCCTCCGACGGCCGCAAATTCGCGCAAGCGTTCTTCCGGCGCAAGCGTGTTGCTGTCACTGATTACCCGGAGCCGAAGTGGCATGTTCTGTCCTGTGCCAGAGCAGGTCCGGCGCGGTGCACCGGCAGCCTGTCTGGAATGTCCCAGACGGAATGATGGCCGGAGAGCGGACATCTGGCCGCGTTTCGGTTCACAGTTCCGGACCCGGTCCAGACCCTGGACGCTGCGCTATACTGCGCGCCCGCCAGATCTGGCGGCGCGTTTGAACAGCACCAGCGGGTCCTGGCGGCAGGCATGTCAGCGAGAAGTATCTACAAGGTTGTCTTTCTCAGCCAGGGCAAGGTCTACGAGATCTACGCCCGGAATGTGACACAGGGCACATTGTTCGGCTTCATCGAGGTGGAGCGGCTGGTGTTTGGTGAGCGCAGTTCGGTCGTTATCGACCCGTCTGAAGAACGCATCAGAACTGAATTTGCCGGAGTGCGGCGTACCTATCTGCCGCTGCATTCGATCCTGCGTATCGACGAAGTCGAGAAGCAGGGCACCAGCAAGATCAGCGCTGCTGAAGGCAGCAACGTCAGCCAGTTCCCCACGCCGATCTATACGCCGGCGCCTTCCGGCGATGCGGACCAGTGACGGGTCCGCAGCGGAAACCTGCCGCGCCGCTGACCCCCCGTGCGGGCACCATGCTGGTGTGGGCCGGTACCGATGCGCTTTCGACCTTCCGGCTCGACAAGCTGCTTGAGGCAATCCGCAGCAGAGTGCCGCGGGTTAGCCGGATTGCCGCTCGCCATGAGCACTGCCTCTCCATCGACCGTCCGTTGACGGACAGCGAAGAGCGGACCTTGCGTCGTCTGCTCGGCGATGAGCCGGTGCCCGAACTGGCTGGTCAGTCGCTGCTGGTGATTCCGCGCGTTGGCACCATTTCCCCCTGGTCGAGCAAGGCCACCGATATCGTGCACAGCTGCGGGCTGAAAGTGGTCCGGCGTGCAGAACGCATGGTCCGTTTCAGCCTTGCGGCGCCGGAGCCGCTCACCGCTGATGAAATCGTGGCGCTCGCTCCCCTGCTGTACGACCGGATGACCCAGAGCCTGCTCGAACGGGAAGTGGTACAGGACGATCTGTTCGCCATCCATGCGCCGGCAGCATTGCGCACCATTCCGCTGCTGAGTGAAGGCCTGGCCGCACTGGAACGTGCTGATCGCGAGCTCGGCCTCGCTTTGTCGGCAGATGAAATGAGCTACCTGGCCGAGAAGTTCGGTGCGGAACAGCGCGATCCCACCGATGTCGAGCTGATGATGTTTGCACAGGCGAATTCCGAACATTGTCGTCACAAGATTTTCAATGCGCGCTGGGTAATCGATGGCGAGGAGCAGGCCTCGAGCCTGTTCGGGATGATCCGTTCCACGCATGCGGCGAATCCGGTCGGCGTGCTGAGCGCCTACCGCGACAACGCAGCGGTGATCGAAGGCGCAGTTACCGCACACCTCTTTGCGGACCCCGTGACCGGTATCTACCGGGCGCAGATTCTCCCCGTACACACCTTGATGAAAGTCGAGACACACAATCACCCGAGCGCGATCTCGGCCTTCCCTGGTGCCGCGAGCGGTTCCGGCTGCGAGCTGCGCGATGTGGGGGCGACGGGCCGCGGTGGCCGAGCGATGTCCGGCCTGACC
>CAYJPG010000035.1:0-1483 GCA_964371995.1 uncultured Chromatiaceae bacterium
CGGCTAGCCTGTGCGGCAGGCTAGCCGATTCGGTGGTGCAAGCCAGCGTGCTTGTGCCCGCGAACCTGAGCCCGCCGGCTCTCCACCAAAGGCCGGTAGGTCATACCCCGCTTTGATCCGTGGTCCGTGCCCCCCCCCCCAGACCCGCCAGGTCACGCTTCCTCAGCCGGGGCAGAAGAGCCTTTGCCACCCGGCACTGCCCGTCCTGCTGCTCAGGCCATGCCACTCCGCGATGACGATCCCCCACTGCCGGGTGGTGGGCACCACCATCCCGAATTCACTAGTGGTCAGCTAACAAGTGTGACCGACGAGCAGCATTAACACTGGGCTGCGCCGGGGCGAACTCCTGGGACTGCACTGGGCCGATGTAAGCTTTCGTCTCGCCCTGCTCTCCATTCACGCCGCGTCGGCCAAGACGGGCCAGACGCGGCACCTGCCCCTGAATCCCGAGGCACTCGCCGTGCTCAAGCGCTGGCGCGATCAGTGCGGCGGAGCGCAGCCGACGGAGCCGGAGGAAACTGAGGTTCGGGATAGCTCGGGTGGCTATCGACTGGTGTCCGACTCTTATCCGGACCCTCGAACCATGACGCTCGCGGGATGACTGGTGCGAAACGTACTCACAATCCCACGGTCGGGAGGTCGTGTCAGTTCGAGCCTGACCCCCGACACCAATTGGCGGGTACGTCCGCACTCCTGCACCGGGCACTGGGGCAACGCTCTCCATTAGCTATAATGCGCTTTCGGTATGCCGTCGGAATGCCGGAATCGCCATTTTCCGGTTTGTCGGTCCAGAATGATGGAAGCGACAGACTGAAAGCGCGTAGGAAAATTCTGTCTTGTCCCTGGGCTCGAACAGGGCACAACTCGAAACGCAGAGGCTGACCAGGATGGCCCCTACGAGGAATCGCGCGGACTGTTGGTGACTAATGGCATCGTGAAGTTGCATTGTGAGGGCCCACGATTAGGTTGCGTTTCTTGGATGACGGTTGCTACGTCCCGCAACCTGGCAACGTGAACGACATGGCGTACTGGGACGTACTGAATCCGATTCGTTCACTCGGGTCGATATAGCTTCTCAAAGTAGCCGCTCAGCTTCACCATTACTGTTACCGGCTGCTCGCCTCGATTTCGTCAGTACCAACCGTGCGAGCCATCGAACGGTGCCTTGAAGCTGCCGTGCCCACTGGACTTGCGGCGATCTTTCCAATAACTACTGAATTCGTCGCCAGCATTGGGCCGCTCGCCGTCCATGTCGAAGTTCACTGGCCCGCCGTTGGTTCACTTGATTTTCATCTTCTATCTGTCGGCAATGCCCACCGCGCGATTCGCGTCGCTTCATATGGCGACTCTTCAGGCAGTGGTCCATAACCGACAACAGGCAGTTGGAATCGGGCGGCAGGTAAACCCGCACGCCATCGGCCTTCTTGTTGACGGCGTGGTCGATGAAGCCGGGGTGCTGATGCGTGAGGCCGTGGTGGTGATG
>CAYJPG010000035.1:1493-3604 GCA_964371995.1 uncultured Chromatiaceae bacterium
GTGCTTGCCCGCGATCACGACGTTGACGTGATGGCGGCCGCGCAGGCAATGGTCCATTACCGACAGCAGGCAGTTCGCGTCCGGCGGGAGGTAGACCCGCACGATCTCGGCCTTTTTATTCACGACGTGGTCGATTAAGCCGGGGTCCTGGTGAGTGAAGCCGTTGTGATCCTGACGCCAGACATGCGAGGCCAGCAGGTAGTTCAGTGAGGCGATCTCGCGCCGCCACGGCAGGTGCGAGGTGACCTTAAGCCACTTGGCGTGCTGGTTGAACATCGAATCGATGATGTGGATGAACGCCTCGTAGCAGTTGAACAAGCCATGCCGCCCGGTGACCCGGTAGCCCTCACTACTTGGCCGACTTTGGATATATGACGCGCATTTCCTCAAGCACCTTCTTGAGTTTCGCGAAGTTGGCCTGCGTGCCCACCCTGTCCCCAGCATCACCGGTGGCGTCGAGGCGTTGTGCCAGGGTCGCCACGAATTTCAGGTTGCTGTTCAGTTGCGCCAGCTTGTCGGCGGCCAGGGACTGGGAAAGCGCCGGCAGCGCTGCGGTCAGATCACGAATCGCAAACGCCTGGTGGTGAACCTCGTCGAGTATGCCGGTCTGAATGTCCTTGTCCAGTTCGGCAGAGTGCTGGTCAATGGCGGCCCATATACCATCTATCGTTGCCGGAACTTTCACCACTGCTTCATTGCCGTCCGCGTAAGCGGTAAGTGGACCGATCGGGCTGGCGAGTAACAGTGCGACAAGAAATAGGCGACAGGCGGTCGATACGTTCATGGCGTAAGCTCCTGCAGAGTGGGTTGAGGTGGGGAAAGGTTCTGGCGCTGCTCCCGCCATTGTTCGAGACGGTTGTAGATCGTCGGGACCACCAGCATGTTCAGCAGGGTCGAGCTGACGAGCCCTCCCAGCACCACCTGCGCCAGGGGGAGCTCGAGCTCCTTGCCCACCGGCGAACCGAACAACAGGGGCAGCAGGCCCAAGGCAGCCGTCGCAGCGGTCATCAGTACGGGCACCAGCCGGTCCAGCGTGCCCTGCACTACAACTTCCTCCAGGGGCTTGCCGAGCCTCCGCAGCTGGTTGTAGTGGCTGACGAGGATGATGCCGTTGCGGGTAGCGATCCCGAACAGCGTTATGAAGCCGATGACGGCCGCCACGCTGAGATTGGCCCCCGCCATGAACAAGGCGAGGATGCCGCCAATCATCCCCAGCGGCAGGTTGAACATCACCAGGAGGGCTTCGCGGAAAGTGCCGAAGGCCTTGTAGAGCAGCAGTACGGCACCGAAGATGGCGAGGATGCCGAAGCTCAGCAGGGTGCGATTGGCCGCCCGCTGACTTTCGAATTGTCCGCCATACTCGACGAAGTACCCGGTTGGTAGCTTCACCGTTCCGCCAATCCTGTCTTGAGTATCCTGAATGACGGCGCTCAAGTCCCGGCCCTGCACATTGAAGCCGACGACGATCAGGCGCTGGACGCTCTCGCGACTGATTGAATACGGTTCGTCATCCACACTGATGTCGGCGACCTGGCGCAGTGGGATTTTTGCGCCCTCGGGCGGATTGAGCGCAGGCGCGTCGACGAGAATATTTCGGATGGCATCGACGGTATTTCGCGAGGTCTCCCCCAGACGCAAGTTGAGATCGAAGGTGCGATTCCCCTCCAGAATACTGGAGACATTCTGGCCGTTGAGGAGAACCTCAATGTCGTCGGCCACCTGGCCCACATTGATTCCATAACGCGCCGCCTTGTCCCGGTCAACGCGGATATTGACCTGGGCGATGCTGATCTGCTGTTCCAGATTGACGTCGACCACACCGGGGATATCTTCCAGCGTGGACCTAATCTGCTGGCCGAGCTGATACAGGGTCGGCAGCTTGTCCCCAAAAATCTTGATGGCGACCTGGGCACGCACCCCCGATTCGACCTCGTCAAAGCGATGGGCGATGAATTGCCCGACGTTGAACACCGCCCCGGGGACCTGGGCCAGGTCGCCACGAATATGCTCAAGGAGCTCATCGGCCGGCATGGCAGCGTTCTTGGCAAAGTCCAGCCTGACGTCAAACTCGCTAAAGTTGGGCGGCTGGGCATCCTCGTCCAGCTCGCTGC
>CAYJPG010000035.1:3614-13663 GCA_964371995.1 uncultured Chromatiaceae bacterium
GATCAATCGATACGACCTGCGGGTATTTCAGCAGCGACTGGCGCACCAGCTTGCCGAGGCGCATGGACTCGTCCAGCGAAGTGCCCGGCAGTGTGGTCATCGCGACGATGAAATTGCCCTCGCGGAATTCGGGCAGGAACGACAGCCCGAAAAACGGCAGCAGGGAGAACGAGGCAACCAGCGCGAGGCCCGAGAAACCCATCACCCACCAGAAGCGCCGCAGTGACAGTTCCAGAGCCTTCCGGAAGTGCCGCTTCAGCCAGAGCACAAAACGGGTCTCCTGTTCCTCGCCGTGTTCGTCGCCGTGCTCCTGGCTGTGGGGAGCACCGGCAGAAGTGGCCAGACCCTGCGCTGAGCTTGCCTGCAGCGCTTCGTCTTGCTGCTTCTCCGCAGGTCGTACCAGCAGCAGGTAGCACAGGGCCGGCACCACCGTGACCGCGACCGCCAGCGATGCGCTGACCGATGCAATGTACGAAATACCCAGCGGCGTGAAAATCCGCCCGGCCAGGTCTTCGAGGAAAAAGATGGGCAGGAAGATCAGAACGATGATCAGCGTGGCGTAAACCACGGAATTCAGTATTTCCTGCACCGAATCAAAAACCACTTCGAGCGTGCTGCCAGTCGCACCCGAAGCTCGATGCAGTCGCAGGCGGCGTACCACGTTCTCGACGGTGATGATGCCGTTGTCCACCACTTCGCCTATCGCAATGGCCATGCCGCCGAGAGTCATGGAGTTGATGCCGACGCCCAGTGCATTCATCACGAGGATGCCACCGGCAAAGGAAGCTGGCATGGACAGGAAGGTGATGAACGAGGCCCGCCAGTTCATCAGGAACAGGAACAGCACAATGATCACGATGAGCGCGCCCTGAAGCAGGGCAATGTTGAGGTTATGAATCGCAGCCTCGATGAAGTTCGCCTGGCGAAACACTTGGGTATCCATGCTCACGCCGGGCGGGAGCTGACGCTTGATTTCGTCCAGTGCCATCTCGACCTTGTAAGTCGTCGTTAGCGTGTCGGCCCCGTAGGCTTTGGAAACGGTACCAATGACGGCGTCCTTGAGACCGAAGGCCCCGTCGCCCCGCTTGAGCTCGCCGCCGAAACCAACGTCCGCCACGTTGCCGATGGTGATCGGCACGCCGTTGCGCAGGGTAATGACGGTCTTGCGCAGGTCATCGAGGGAGGTGACGCGGCCGATACCGCTGACAATCAACTCCTGCCCCGGCTGCTGCAGGAAGGCCCCCGGGACATTGGTGTTGGCCTTCTCCAGGGCCTGGCGCACATCCTCCACAGTGACGCGATAGGCCAGCAGCCGCTCAGGGTCCAGCCGGACCTGATACTGCTTTACCTCACCGCCGATGGAGACCACCGAGGCAATGCCACCCAGCGCCAGGAGGCGCGGACGGATGTCCCAGTCGGACAGCGTGCGCAAGTCCTGCGGTGAGAGGGTGTCACTGGTCAGAGCGTACTTGACCAGCCAGCCCACGGCCGAAGTCACCGGCAACATCACGGGCGCCTTGGCGTTGGCCGGCAGGGTGCCGAGCACGTTCTGCACACGCTCGTTGACCAGTTGCCGGTCCAGGTAGATGTCGGTGCCGGCATCGAAGACCACGACAATCGTCGATAGTCCCACCGAGGTCTTCGAGCGCACGGCTGTCACCCCCGGGGAGCCATTGATGGCGCTCTCCAGGGGATAGGTGATCAGCTTCTCGACATCCTGGGGCGCCATGCCCGACGCCTCTGTCTGGATCACCACCTGCGGTGGGGCGAATTCCGGGAACACATCAACCGACATCCGCTGCAAGACCAGTCCGCCGGCCACAAACAGGACGAGCGTGATGGCGAGCGCAATTAGCCGATTGTGCAAAGACCAGGCGATGAGACGGTTGAACATGGTCTATTCTTCGGCCGTCATCTTTCCGCCGGTCAGCCACAGCGTGTAGAGCTGACGATTGCCCTGTGTCACTACTTCATCGCCCGGCACAATGCCGTCCGTGACTTCTGTGAACGCCTCATCGCTCATGCCTGTCGTGATCTCGATCCGGTCAAATTGCTCGCCCTGGCGCACAAAGACGAAGGTCTCACCATTCGCCGCGATGAGAGCAGCCGTCGGGATCGCCAACGTCGCCGCACTCTTCCTCAGCAGCAAACCGACGCTCGCAAACATGTTGGGTTTGAAGAGACCGTTGGGATTCGCGAGCTGGACCCAGACTTCGACCGTGCGGCTGGCGGGATCAAGGGTTGGCCCAACCAGCGTGACCCGCCCCGCAAAGACCCGCCCGGGATAGCTCAGGAAACGCACCACCGCCTCCTGACCCTGCCGGACCTTGGCCAGGTCTTCTTCATAGACCCGGGCGACCACATTGATCTGCGAACGATCGCTGATCCGGAACAGCACCGTGCTGGGTTCCACGGCTTGGCCCAGCGTCACGTTACGCTGCTCGATGACGCCACTCATCGACGCGGTGACATCAACGCTGGGCGGAGGGTCGCCCACCAGCCGCGATTGCACACGGGCGACGCGCTGCCCGACCTTGACCGTATCACCCAGGCCGGCGTGCAGCGCTGTAACCTGGCCGCTGATCCGCGTGCTGACGTCCGCCTGACGACCCGGCAAGAGCTGAACTTCGCCGTTGACGGTGAGCAGCTCTGACATGGGCTTCGAGTCGGCGGCCACCCACTGGAGGCCGATGGCCTGCTGCCGTATCGCGCTCAGCTGCACCGGTCCCTTGGCGCCGTCACCGGCTACCTCGATTTCCCCGCCATGGCCATAGGCGCAGGGTGTCCATGGACCGGCTACCAGAACTAGCAATCCGCCCAGGACCGCCGCTGCCTTGTGTACTTTGTTCAGCATGTCACTCTTCCCTGAGGGGGCTATCAGACGCCGGCTCCGATGCCGTGAATTGTGGACCGGTGTAATCACCGACCGCGGTATGCAAGCGCACCAGTGCGTCGAGATATTGATCGAGGGTCTCGAGATAGGCGACGTTCAGATCGGCCTCCTGGCGCAGGGACTGCGTGACTTCAAGGATCGACACGACACCTTGCGTATACCCACGTTGCGCCAGTTGCACGTTGCGCTCACTGATGGCGAGCGACGTATCCCGGTACTTGCGCAGCAGTTCGGCCAGACGGGAAGCCTCGGCATGCGTGCTGGCGATCCCGGTATCGATGCTCAGCGTCAAGGCTTCGATACGGGCGTGCGCCTGACGCTCGGTGGCCCTGGCCTCGGCAATGGCCCCCTGGTTATTGTTTAGCAGGGGCAGGGGAATCGAAAAGCTCAGCATCAGGCTTCGATCGCTAGCCTGGCTGGGGGCGCCCCCGACCGCGATTCGGTCCTGCTGCACGCCCAGGCCCACGGTCCAGTCCTCCCAGCGTTGGGACTGAGCAAGAGCTTTCTCGGCTCCCGCACGGTCGGCCTGCAGCATCGCCATGCGAAGGTCCGGCCGCAGTTCGAGCCCCTTGGCCTGTTGCAGCTGAACGCTGTTCAGCGACTCGATCCCCGGTGTGGTTGCAGCCACCTCCAGGGGACTCGACGCGGGCCGGCCGACTTGCTGATTGAGCGTTGCGACCAGCGTCTGCTCCTGACTCAGGAATCGGGCGCGCTCCTGCTGGAGGCGCTGCAGGTCCAGCTGAACGGTGTTCACATCCAGCTCGGACACCTCCGCTGCCCTCAGACGATCCTGAGTGACAGTCGCCAGCTTCTGCTCAATTTCGATCAGATGCTCGCGGACCGCAATCTGCTGTTTAACGACAACCAGGCGGTAAAAACTAGCGGCAATCTCGCCCGCCAACCGTCGCTCCGCGTCGCTGATCTCGGCTTCCGCCAGCGCCACGTCCACCCGGGCCACATCCTGTTGCCGCAGAACGCGCCCCGCGATGGGAAACTCCTGGCTGATGCCGACGGTAGCGTTGTATTCACCTTCGTTCTTGAAAACGGCGTCGCTGCCACCGGACACCTCCAGCCGCGGGTTCGACTTGCGGCCGGCCTGCAGCAATCGGGCCTGCCCGATTTCAACGGCGTAGCGGGCGGCCTGGAGATCCTTGTTGTCCTGCCGGGCAATTTCGATTAGTTGTTGCAGACTGAGCTTGCTGCTGTCGGCAGCATCAGCCGGGGCGTTGACCAATACTCCGGCGGCAATCAGCACCAGCACGCAGATGCTCCATCGCGTCGGAATCACAACAGTGTCCGATGTGTCGCGCGACACGCGGTGTGAACTCCGTGCTGGATCCGGCGCCCGGCGCGCTACGGACATGGGTTGTGCTGCCATGGGACGGGAAGGTAGCAGGCAGCTTTCTCGAAACTATCGCGGAGCACGCCTTACCGTGAGTCGTGTACCGGTAACTCGAGGCTGAAACGTGAACCCGCTCCCAATCTGCTGTCGACAGTAATCGCACCCCCATGGAGTTCCAGGATGCCCTTGACAATGGCGAGGCCGAGCCCCGCATTGGTAGAGCCAGTCGAGCGGCACTGGTCGCCGCGATAGAAGCGGTCGAACATCTTGCTCAGATCCGCTGCCGGGATGCCGGGACCAGAGTCCTAGACGCAGATCCGCACGTGACCCTGGGGACCAGAAATCGCACCCAGCACGATGTCCTTAGCCGTCGCAGTGAGAGTGAACTTCTGGGCAATGTCCTGAATCAGCTCGGCCAGCTGAAAAGGCTCCGCCACGAGGGTGGGGTCAACGAAACTGGTAGCAACCCAATGCGGTAAGCACAGCCTTGCTTGGCTGCGGATTTAATGATTTCCTTGGCTTGCAGTCGCCCTTCGGACGTCCGGCAACCCGCGCAGGAATGCCACCATGCCCCAGATGGTGTCATCGTCCATGCTTCGGCCCCACGCCGGCATACCGGTGGCCTTGAGGCCGTGCTTGATGATCCAGAAATCGCGGGCCGCGGTTCTGTCAAGCCGCGCATCGGCCAGCGCCGACTGCTGCAGATAAGAGGCCGCGATGCAGGTGACAGATCTCGCACATCGCTGCGTAGTTACCGGCGCCCCGCCGGAGCAACTCGGCACCCGGCCAAGTCAGGCACCTCGAGATTAACCGCCCGTTACCACTACCGACCGCTCACGACCGACATCGAGAAGGTCTGGTACCACGCGGCTGCGAGGATCATCCTAGACTCCGAACCAAACCAATACCGTGATATGACCAGCTCCAGCCACCAGCACCGCCAGCAACGTTATTACGAACGCTTTCATCGTCAGTTTCCTGTCAGAACCAGGAAACGGTTCAGCCTGCTGTGGACATTTCCTGAAGAGACTTCGCCATCTCGCGCGCTTCAGCTGCCGCCGTGGCATAGGCTTTCGCAAGCTTCTCGCAATGGTTAGCGAGACTGCCAAGCGAAGTCGCCTGCTTGCTGCCACTGCTCGCGCGGCGCTTGTAAAGCGCAGCCTTATCGGCATGCCGCTTGGCGCTCGCCTCCAGTGTTGATGCCTCCTGCTGGTACCTGGCTGCTTCCGATGCATATTCAGCAGCATTAGTCGGCATCGTCATTTCCGGGCTTGCGACGGCAACCGGCAATGACGTCAGTGCGACTGTTCCCGTAACAAGCACACCGGCACTCACAAGTGCCGCAATACCACGCTTCCTTCCATTCATGATTCCGTCCTCCAGAAACCGCCAAACTGATAACAATTGATGCCAATCCGTCCAATCGGAAAACAGCCCATCCAATCACCGTGAATGGCTATCTTGCGCTGGGAGTTATCTCAAAATAATCGCCATGATCAGCGCCAGGTACCGTTGTGGAGCGCACTCCGCCATCGCTACCGATGGCAGCAGACGTCTTCAAGACGGCGTAGATGACGCATCTATGGTTTCCGGCTCCCGCCGCAATTGCCACGCTCGCCAGATCGCGTAAACAATCGGCAGGATCACCAGGGCGAGGACCGTTGCCGATACCATCCCACCCACCATTGGCGCGGCGATGCGCTTCATGACGCGCGACCCGGTTTCATCACTCCACATGATCGGCAGCAGGCCGGCAATCACTGCGGTCGCTGTCATCACGATTGGTCGAACCCGCTCACCCGCTCCCGCCATGATGGCTTCGTAGAGATCCTCCGCACTCAAGCGCGACACCTGCGCTCGCCTGGCCTCGAATGCATGATCAAGGTAGACGATCATCACCACGCCGATCTCTGTCGCGACGCCCGCGAGTGCAATGAAGCCCACCATCACGGCTACGCTCATGTTGTAGCCAAGCAGCCACATGAACCAGATTCCGCCGACCACTGCGAACGGTAGCGTGAGCATCACGATGCAGACCTTGGTTACGCTATGGAAGGTGATGTACAGCAGCAGGAATATGATCAGCAGCGTGATCGGGACGACCACCCTGAGCCGGCTTTCCGCTTCCTGCATGTATTGGTACTGGCCGCTCCACTGCACCGTATATCCCGCAGGCAAGCTCAGGCCTGACGCCACTGCCTGCTTTGCACGGGCCACGTACGTGCCAACGTCCTGATCGGCATTTATGTCCACGTAGATCCAGGCTTGCGGCTGAGCGCCCTCCGTCTTGATCGACGGCGGCCCCATACGCGGGAAGATGTCCGCCACCTGGCCCAATGGCACCTGCACACCGGTGGGCGTTGCCAGCAACACGCGGCGTAGTGCTTCCGGGCTCTGGCGAAGATCGCGCGCGTAGCGCAGGTTCACCGGATAGCGCTCCAGCCCCTCGACGGTCGTCGTGACATTCATGCCGCCGATGGCGGACTGGATCACGTCGAGTACGTCCTGCACCGTCAAACCATAACGGGCTGCCTCGAGCCGCTTGACCACGAAGGACATGTAGTAGCCACCCGCAACCCGTTCGGCATACACACTGCGTGTGCCAGGAATGTCACGGACCAGAGGTTCAACCTGCTTTCCCAGTTCCTCCAAAACGCTCAGGTCCGGTCCTGTAAGCTTTATGCCCACGGGCGTCTTGATCCCCGTGGATAGCATGTCGATGCGTGTCTTGATCGGCATGGTCCACGCGTTGGTAACACCCGGAAATCGAATCAGCCCATCCAGTTCTTCTGTCAGGCGCTCAATGGTCATTCCAGGCCGCCATTCCCCCTGCGGCTTGAGGATGATCGTTGTTTCCATCATGGCCAGTGGCGCCGGATCCAGCGGAGTCCGCGCACGGCCAATCTTGGCGAGAGCATGTTTGACTTCAGGCACGGTCATGATCAACTTGTTGGTCTGCTGCGCAACGGCTTGCGCCTCGGTAATGGAAACACCCGGCAGCATCGAGGGCATATAGAGAAGATCGCCTTCATTGAGTGGCGGGATAAACTCCGAACCGAGTTGCTTGTAGGGAACCACTGTCACTATCAGCAGAACCAGGGCAGCTCCAAGAACCACCCAGCGCAGCCGCAACGCCCCGCGAAGTATCGGGCGATACCCCCAGCTCAGAAACCGGTTGATCGGGTTCCGCCCCTCAGCCGGGATACGGCCACGGATGAGGTATCCCATCAACACAGGTACCACCGTAATTGAGAGAACTGCCGCCGCTGCCATGGCGTAGGTCTTCGTAAAGGCGAGTGGCGAAAACATGCGGCCTGACTGACCTGTCAGTGCAAAAACCGGGAAAAATGAAACCGCAATGATAATGAGTGAGCTGAACAACGCCGGCCCGACCTCCTTGGTCGAATCCAGAATGATTTCCCAGTGCGGCTTCCTTCCCTGATCACGCTCCATGTGTTTGTGGGTGTTCTCGATCATCACGATCGCGCCATCAACCATGGCACCAATCGCAATGGCAATCCCGCCCAGTGACATGATGTTCGCCCCGAGACCCTGAAAATACATAATGGCCATGGCGGCCAGGATCCCGACCGGCAAGGTGAAAATGGCCACAAATGCGGAGCGCAGGTGCAACAGGAACACGAGGCAGACCACCGCAACGATGACGCTTTCCTCAAGAAGCTTCATCCGCAACATTGACTGGGCGCGGTTGATCAGTGCCGAGCGGTCGTAAACAGGCACGATCTCGACGCCGTCTGGAAGTCCGGGTTTGAGCGACTCGATCCTCTTCTTGACACCGTCAATCACAGCGAGGGCGTTGTTGCCGTAACGCATTTCGATGATGCCGATCACCGCATCACCGTCACCATCGAGCTGAACAGCACCCCGGCGGATATCGGGCCCAAGGGTCACGTCGGCAATATCACGCACCAGGACGGGAGTACCGTCATCGCCTATTCCGACCGGAACCTGCTCGATATCCCGTACATGCTCGATATAGCCGATACCCTCGACCATATACTCAGCCTCGGCATACTCGATGACGCGGCCACCCACGTCATTGTTGCTACGCCGGATCGCCTGCATGACCGTGCCGAGCGGCAGGTGGTAGGCAAGCAGCTTGTTGGGATCAACCGTGACCTGATACTGCTTGACGAAGCCCCCCGCAGTCGCCACGTTGGCAACTCCGGGAACGGTCTGCAGTTGATAACGCACGAACCAGTCCTGAATACTCCGCAGCTGCGACAAATCGTGTTTGCCAGTGCGGTCAACCACCGCATACTCGAAAACCCAGCCGACAGGTGTCGCATCGGGGCCGAGAACCGGCGTGACTTCAGGGGGCAGCTGGTTCTGCACGAAGCTCAGGTACTCAAGGACGCGGCTACGCGCCCAGTAAATATCAGTGCCATCCTCGAAGATGACGTATACGAAAGAGAGCCCGAAAAAAGAGTAGCCGCGCACGACCTTTGCCTTGGCAACAGCAAGCATTGTGGTCGTCAGCGGATAGGTAACCTGGTCTTCCACTATCTGCGGGGGTTGCCCAGGCCACTCGGTGAATATGATGACCTGGACATCGCTCACATCGGGAAGCGCGTCGAGCGGGATATTTCGAAAGGCATAAATACCGGCGCCGATAACCGCCGCCGTGGCCAGCAATACCAGCAGCTGATTACGTACCGACGCCTCGATAATGCGTTTCAGCAAGGCGGCTACTCCTGGACGTGCCCGGAGTGAGCCGGTGCTGCGCCGGTTTCAGCAGGTGCCGGGGGCGACATTTCACCTTCCGGCATTTTGACGGCCTCTGCTGGCTCTGCAGCTGGGGCCCCCGCAATCATCTTGCGAACTGCAGACTGCAGATTGCTCTCGGAGTTGATCAGGAACTGGGCCGAGGTGACGACACGATCACCCGCGGCCAAGCCCTCAAGCACCTCAAATTCATCCCCGGTCTGGACACCGAGCTGTATCTCACGGGGCTCGAAGCGCCCCCCATCGAGGGCAACGATGGCGGTGTCTCGTTGCCCGCTACGAAGCACTGCCTGGATTGGTACCGCGAGCCCCTCGCGGGCTACTTCGCTATGGAGCGTGACATTTACCCACATATCAGGTTTGAGATCGAAATCTGGCGTATTGCCAAACTGCATACGCACCTCGATGGTCCGCGTTTTCTTGTCCAGATAGGGATACACATACGCGACCTTGCCCCGATAAGTGGCCCCGGGCTGATAGGCCAGCGCCATCTCGGCCTCCTGACCAACGCGCAACCACGGTGCCTCATACTCGTAAACGTTCGCATAGACCCACACTGTGGCAATGTCTGCGATTGCGTAAACAGTCTGACCAGGCTGAAGAAATCCGCCTTCCGGGATATTGCGCTCGACGACAATCCCGCTGAATGGTGCGTACACCACCATCGTCCGCGAAATCTCACCACGCTCGCGCAACGCCTTTATCTGCTGATCCGTTACATTCCAGTTGCGCAGTCGCATCTCGACAGAGCGGACGAGATCGACGCCACCTGCAACGGCGTCCGGTAATGTACTTTCCTTGAGGCGATCCCGGTACCGGAGCGCCACCAGGTACTCCTCCTGGGTCGCCACCAGTTCGGGGCTGTAGATTTCCAGCAATGGCTCGCCCCGCTGTACAACCTGGCCTTCAAAATTGATGTACTGGGCTTCAATCCAGCCGCCGATTTTCGGGGCGATGCGACGCATTTTCGTCTCGTCATAGCCGACACGCCCCACGGTACGGATGTCGCGGGTCAGACGCTTTAACTGCACAACTTCAGTGGTGACGCCGATATTCTGAATCGTCGCC
>CAYJPG010000035.1:13673-26378 GCA_964371995.1 uncultured Chromatiaceae bacterium
CGAACGCTCCCCGGCGGGCCATCATCCCCCTCCCCTTCATAGACGGGCACGAGATCCATGCCCATCCCATCCTTTCCGGCGCTTCTTGCGACGAAGGTCGGATCCATGGAAGATTTCCAGTAGAGAATCTTGCGCTCGCCGGCCTCTGGCGCAGGCGCTCCGTCGCCAGAGTCGGAACCAGCCGGAGGCTTTGCACAGGCTGACAACAGTGCTGCCAGCAGAGCCGACGCGACCAGCATGAGACCTCGATTCATAAGACGTACACCTGGCTCTATGGCCTTAAGTTGGAGAGCGGTTGCCCGACGGCTCGCTCAAGGTCGGCGAGCGCCTGCTGATAATCGCGCACTGCCCGATCGCGCTGCAGGCGAACCTGCTCAAGAGACCGCAAGCTGTCAATCACCGTCAAAAAGTCCACCGCCCCGGTCTGGTAGCCGGATTGCGCCGCTGCGATACGTTCGGTGGTCTGGGGAATAAGGGTTCCACGATAAATCTCCTCGGTCCGTGCAGCGACGACGACGCGCTCGTACTGCCGCTGCACCTGCTCAAACACCTGATTCCTGAGATCACGCCGGCGGAACTCCTCTCGCCGCACCTGGGCTTGCGTATCGCGAACCTCTGCACCGATCCGGTTCCCCCACAGCGGGACTGAAAAGCCCAGCTTCACCATCCAGATATCGTTGCCATCACGCGCGAAGGCCGGATTCGTACCGCCCTGCACATCAATCCACTGTACGCCGAGCTTGAAATCAGGCAGATAGCCCAACCGCGCCAGACGTTCGGATTGATGGCTCGCATCAACGACGTGGGCCTGTGAAAGCAGCTCGGGCCGGTTTGCATCGGCTATATCAACGAGGCGGGCGAGCGAAATTTCAAGCGGCTTCGCGCCCAGATCACCGGGCGGACCAAGCGGTGCCCGGGGTGGGCGGTCGAGAAGTGCATTCAGGGCGCCGATCGCCATCTCGACATCCCCAAGGTAGACGACGTGCTCAGCCGCGAGGCGGCTCAGCTGCTCCTGTGCAAGGATCACGTCCTGCTGCGCGGCTTTGCCGACCCGATACCTGGCCTGAGCTGCTTCAGCAAACTGGCGGGTCAGGTCGGTTGTGTCGTTATTGATTTCGAGCGAGCGCTTCGCCAGGCTGTAGTCCGCGTAGCGCGCTCGCACCTGGCGGGTAATTTCCTGGATTGCCGCTTCGAGCAACTCGTAGTTTGCCTCAGAGCGTGACTCCGCAATCCTGCCTCGAAGTCCGAGCTTCCCCGGAAACGGGATTGCCTGGGATATTTCCACACTGCTCCCCTGGGGACCAGCCCGTGTCTCGGCCATATCACCGGTATCCGGAATCAGCGTCACCATCGGGTTCTCGTACCAGCTCTGGGCCTTGATTCTTTCTTTCGAGCCCTCCCACTCGGAACGCACGGCACCAATATTGGGGTTATTCCCGACGGCGAACGGCACCAGCACTTCCAGGGAAAGTGGCCCGAGAAGATCCGCCTCCGTCACAGTCGCTGTACGCGCTGGCGCCACCTGTTCATCAGCAGAAGGTTGCGCAAGCGCGTTGACGCCAGCGAGCATGAGCGCCACCCAAGCCAAAGCACAGCCGAAAAACCTACTGGTAGCCCGCTTCTGCCTATCGCATCTCATCGGTTTGCCTCGGGATTCGCTGCACCGAAGCTTGTCCGTTGCTGGGAAAATATTGCTGCCGCTTGCGACGCGTTACCCGTAAGTCAAACACCTGGCCAGCGGGCTCTGACTTTGACATGCAGGCCTCAATGAACGGTGGCTTCAGGGAATCAAACATAAGGCCAACGCCGTTCGCTGTAGTCCGTATCACCATCGCGACCACTGGTTCCGCTGACAATCCTTCGGGCATCTTGCCAACCTGTCGCAACTCTACTGTCGTGAATGCCTGCCAGCGGTGGCCCGCGGTTTCGACAAAAACACCACTGACACTCAGATCGCGAAGCATCCCCGGGATCCGGTGACCTTCCACGGTAACCAGCATGACGGCCAAGCGAGTAGGATGGCGTGCACCGCAACGATGCTCCATACGCTGCCCGGCCCCCACTACGACGTCATCTCCAACGTCCTACGTGGTGCTGTCATGCCACGCCGCTGCTCGAACCGTCCGCCGAATCCGAATTCTCCCCGAGCCTCGCATCAATCTCCTTTTCCGCCGCGAGCCAATCCTCAAGCTCGGCATCGCATGCAAATTCGCGCTGCTCTGCGCGAAAATAAGCGGCTTCGCAGATCATACGGTACCGGACTTCAGATATGGCCGGCTGATCTGAGCCACCGGCGGTATCGGCCTGCTCTCCTCGCTCCATCGGCGTAGTTGGCTGGGCTTCTGCTTGCTTTTGTTTCAACGAACTCATGACCACCTCCGACACTTCAGTATTTGATACACAGCTTTTCGATTCTGGAAGATTTGCCCATTGGACTGAACAGAAAAGAACCTACCGGTATTCAGCGGGGAAATCGTCTCAAAACAATCTCAATCTGCCTGCAGTACGGGTAAGCCCTGAGAACAAGCTGGTGACCTATACTGAACACCAGCAATATCGGATGGCGAAGGTCAATGAGCTCCACGAAACGGCGTGTTTTAATCATCGAGGATGAACTGGATCTCGCATTACTCATCAAACGGCATCTGGAGGACAGCGGATTCGAGGTTCAGACGGTATCGAGAGGCGATGACGGCCTGCGTGCGGCAGAGACCGCGGCTTTTGACCTGATCTTGCTGGATCTGATGTTGCCAGGAATGGACGGCATCGAAGTCTGCCGGCGTCTGCGCAACCAGAATATCGCCACCCCAATCATGATGGTGACGGCACGGACGACCGAGGTCGACAAGGTGCTCGGGCTGGATATGGGCGCTGACGACTACATTGCCAAGCCCTTTGGCATCGCCGAACTGACAGCGCGGGTCAAGGCAATTCTGCGCCGGATAGAAGGCATGGACGCAGCCTCTGTAACAGACACCGGTTCAATTCAGATCGGTGATGCGGTATGCATCAATCCATCATCCCGACAGGTGATGGTACGCGGCAAGGCCGTCAGCCTGACCCCCAAGGAGTTTGACCTCATGGTGCATTTCGCGCGGAACCCCGGGCGAGTCTACACGCGCTCACAACTGCTCGATACCGTATGGGGCTATCGTCACGACGGTTATGAGCATGCCGTCAACTGTCATATAAACCGGTTACGGGAAAAAATAGAGCGGGATCAGACCCGCCCTGAGCTGCTACTGACCGTCTGGGGTGTCGGCTACAAGCTTGCCGAATCGCTTCCACCCGAGAGTTAAGCGATGTTCCGAACGCTCTATCGCCGGCTGCTGGTCGTCATCCTGGCCTTCGGGATAGCAATGACAGCGGTCTTCGCCACAGTGCTCTTTGTTTCTCACGAAGCCTATCATTCCGAGGCTGATCAGATCGCCAATCGGCGACTTGCCCAGCACTATGCCAACGCACGACTGCTCATCACTGATGAGCCACTGACTGCCGATAATTTTCACAAGGGCATCAGAAAACTTGCGGACCTCAACCCGGATGTGGACCTGTACCTTCTGGATGCTGACGGTTTGCTGGTCGCCTCATCGGTACCAACAGCGCAATGGGCTCGTACACGGGTTAACGTTACTCCGATTGCCGCTTTTCTCGGCAATACTGCGCCCCTGCCTATTCTTGGCGATAACCCGCGATTCATCGACAGCAAGGAAATATTCTCGGCTGCGCCTGTGACAATTCTGGATTGCCCGGCACGCTATCTTTACGTGATCCTGCGTCGTAATCGCACCGATGACACTGTCCTGAAACTGCGCAGGACATACACCATCAATGAAAGCCTGGGCCTGCTTGTCTCATGCAGCGTACTGGCCATCCTGGCCACGCTCGTCCTGGTTCGCTCGATTACCCGGCGTCTCAGCACCCTCAAGGCGGACATGGAGCGTTTTCAGGCCGCGACGATCCCTGATGATACCGGCACCACCATGCCGGCCAACTCAAAAGGTGACGAGATTGAGCGCCTGACGGCCCTGTTTGAAAATCTGTCCAGTCATGTACAAAGCCAGATGGAAAGCCTGCGCGATACGGACAACATGCGCCGCAATATGGTCGCGAATATTTCCCACGACCTGCGCACACCATTGACGACCCTGCAAGCTCACCTGGACACTCTCGCCCTGAAGGATATTGATCTGTCACCCGAGGAGCGGGACCAGTATCTCGCCACGGCGATCAATCAATCACGCCGCCTCACCCGCCTCGTCAATCAACTGCTAGAGCTTGCCAAACTGGATGCCGGTCAGGTCGCACCGCACAGAGAGCCGTTTCAGCTGGCAGAGCTTCTGCAGGATATCGCCCAGGAACTCTCCCTCAGCTGCTCGGCAAAGGACGTGCTGCTTCGTGCCGACTACTCAAGCACCTTGCCCCGGGTAGTCGGTGATATCGGCCTGATCGAACGCGCAATTGACAACCTGGTGGAAAATTCCATCCGGCATACCCCTGCCGGCGGCAAAGTAACGCTGCGCGCAACCGTGCAATCACCGGATCGTGTACGGGTGGATGTCGAGGACTCAGGGGCAGGTATCCTGCCCGATGAACAGGCAAACATTTTTGATCGCTTCTATCGCGGTGACCCGAGCCGTTCGAGCGATTCCGCACATGCCGGGCTGGGCCTGGCAATCGTAAAAAGCATCCTGGATCTCCATGGCGTAACGATTACCGTCTACAGCAGACCCGGCCTCGGTACACGGTTCAGTTTTGAGCTCCCGATACACGCCCCGGATACCGCCGACTCTGCATGAGCCTTGCTTGAACCCGCTCACATATGCGGTGCAGGCTGTGAGAACAGGACCACGAATAGCAGTATCAGCAGCAACAGCGAACAACCCGCGAGGGCTGTATCCCTGCGCCACCGCACCATGTGCTTTTGCCTCATCAGCAAGCGCATCGCAATTACGACCTGCAGCAAATAAAACAGTGCAAACCCTTTCGAGGCCAGATTGATGATGCCGAAAACATCTGCCTGCCAGACTATGGCGACAGCAGCTCCGATCACGAGCACATAGATCCATCGCTCGTGGACCTCTACGGGCAGAATCCCGGCCAGCAGTCCACCGCCACCGATAGTGTCAGCTAGCGCTGCGCTGAGCTGGCTCGCCGTCGCCGCGACGAACAGCAGAACGGGCAGCACCACGATCGCCTGGCCAAGCGTGCTGCTGATGGTGGTTTCGGTCATCTCAACAATCGGAAACTCGAGAAATATCGGGCAGGTCAGCCCGATAAATCCAACATAAATGACGATCGCAATAAGCTGTGCGTTGCGTGCTGCACGAATTCGTATCGATGGCGCATAGCGCCCGCCCATGAAGCGCGTGGTCTCGAACCCCTGCGTCACCATTAGCAGCCCGGCCAGCACGGACATCGAGTCCCAGGCGCTCAGTTCAACCGTGGGGCCGTGTACGAACCACTCCTTGCCTGTCCCGAAGTCGTAGACTCCAAGCGCCGCGCATACGCCGGCGATAATACCGAGCTTTATTGTGACCGCCCCAAGCTCCACCATTTCGAGCCCCTGAGTACCGCGCACCCAAGCCATGCAGCCGATCGCAATGAGCACCGCCGTGGTAGTCGCGGCCGGTTGAGGGAGCACAAACGGCGCGCGCTCGGAGAGGAAGGCGACAAACAGGCTCGTATAGAACGCAACAGAAATTGCATAGGCGGCACCGAGCGTCGCCTGCGACGAGACCTCAATAAGGTAAATATCGTCACGCAAGACTGCGTGCGGCTCAGCAATGGCGATATTGAATCGCAGCACGGCGCCAATGGCGAAGGAAAGAATACAAAGTACGGTAATCGCCAGGAGTGCCCAGCGGCCGGTGACCCCGTGCAACAGCGGCGCAATGATGAGGAAGCCGCTACCGATGATCGAAGCAAGCGGTGTAACTGTGGCGCGCCATAGCGTAGCGGTGCGTATCCGCGGCACCAGAAGGACACACGTAACACCGATCGCAAGAACTACTGCGATGGCATTCAGTCGCCAATCTGTCATTCCACAGTCGCTGCCATCTGGATGGGTACATTGCGATTCTCTCTTTCTACAGGTGGAGTGGCAAGGATTGTTATCAGTGTTGTACTGAGACGGTCTACCTACAATATCGTGATCAGAAACCGGTCAGACATCTTCCAGCGTTACAGTAGTTCTCACGATACTTTCGCGAACATCTTCTGTTAGCGTTTGCGTCTTCAGTCCACTCGCGAACCCTGACAAGCAATGACCGGTACCCGCCTCCTGGCCTACGAGATCAATTGATGATCCTTGTCCTGAATTCCGGCTCTTCCAGCGTCAAGGCCGCATGGTTCATGACCGACACGGCACTGAAACAAGTCGCATCCGCCGCTGTGGACAACGTGGGCTCTCTGCAAGCCCGGCTATCGGTGAAGTATGCCGGTGGCGAGTTGGTCCGCGACGAGTCGCTGGAATGCCTGGATTTTGAAAGTGCCATTGATCTGCTGCTGACCCACGTGGAAACCTGGGAGACCACCGAAGCTGTTAGTGCCGTGGGGCACCGCATCGTGCACGGTGGCAGCGATTTTGATCGCCCCTGCATGGTTGATGACGCGTTGCTCAACCGACTGGGAGTACTAACCGCACTGGCACCCATGCATCTACCCCAAAACCTCGCGGGCATCGCCGAGGTAAACTGTCGCTGGCCTGGAGTTCCACAGGTGGCGTGCTTTGACACTGCGTTCCACCGCACTCTGCCTGCCGTCGCACGCATGACCGGTCTGCCCCGCACGTTTCTGAGCGCGGGCATCCGCCGATACGGTTTTCACGGATTATCCTGTGAGTCCATTCTGAAGAATCTGACCGAACATGAAGGGGAATCAGCCGCTGCTGAGCGCATCGTCGTCGCTCACCTTGGAAGCGGTGCTTCGATGACAGCACTCAATGACGGCAAGAGTATCGAGACCACAATGGGCTTCAGCACACTGGGTGGCCTGCTCATGGGCACTCGCTGCGGCGACATCGACCCGGGCGTATTGCTATATCTGCTCAACGAAAACTTCGTGGACGTCGCCGGTGCTCAGAAACTCATGTCCGAGCAATCCGGACTGATCGGGGTCTCCGGTATCAGCAGCGACATGCGCTCGCTGCTCGCCCAGCAGCAACTAGCCGAGGCCAGGGAAGCCGTCGATCTTTTTTGCTACGCCGCCCGGAAGCATCTGGCCGCACTGACAGCGGTGCTTGGCGGGATCGACCGCCTGGTATTTACCGGTGGAATCGGCGGGAACTCGCCCGAGATCCGGCAACGGATTTCTGCAGACCTTGCGTATCTCGGTATTGACGTCGATCCAGCACGCAACCAGCGCCAGGACCGCACCGTATCTCTCCCGGATGGCGCTGTAGTGGTAAACGTCATTCCAACCGATGAGGAATTCATCATCGCAAGCCACACCCATAAACTCACTGCCGGAGCATCTCCAGCCGTTTTGCAAGCTGGCTCCGGGTCCGGAGGACGCACATGAATCCATCGCTGACCGGCGAGTCGCGCATCGCCTACTTTTCCATGGAGATCGCCCTTCACAACGAGATCCCGACCTACAGTGGCGGCCTAGGCGTGCTCGCCGGCGACACGGTACGCGCAGCTGCGGATCTGGATCTGCCCATGGTAAGCGTAACCCTGGTCAGCCGAGCCGGTTATTTCAGGCAGGAAATCCAGGAAGGAAAACAGATCGAGCACCCTGACAGCTGGGACCCATCGCAGTGGGCGTCACGGCTCGAAGCAAAAATTGTCGTGCCGATTGAAGGTCGGTTGGTGTGGGTCGGTGGCTGGCTCTACATGCTCGAAGGCCCCATGGGAGGGCGTCAGCCGGTCGTTCTGCTCGACACCGATCTCGACGAGAATCGGGACGATGACCGGCAGCTAACCCACTATCTTTACGGTGGTGATAAGGCCTACCGCTTGAAACAGGAAATCATCCTTGGCATCGGCGGCGTGCGCATGCTCCAGGCGCTGGGATTTGAGATCCGCCACTACCACATGAACGAGGGCCATGCTGCCCTGCTTGCGCTGGAGCTGTTGCGGAGATATGCCAATTCGCCCGAGCAACTCCAGCCCGGAGAATCACCTTTTGACCTGCCCCGGGTCCGCGATCTCTGCAGCTTCACGACCCACACGCCGGTTGAAGCCGGCCATGACAAATTCGGGTACGAACTGGTGGCACAGGTCCTCGGCGATTTCATCGACCTGCCCATTCTCAAGCATGTCGCCGGTGATGATTTCCTGAGCATGACGCGACTGGCACTGAACCTCAGCGAGTATGTCAACGGTGTGGCCAAGAAACACGCAGAGATCTCACGACAGCTCTTTCCCGGCTATCGCGTTCACGCAATCACAAACGGCGTACACCCATTTACCTGGACTACGCCCGCCTTCGTCGATCTTTACAACACGGCGCTGCCCGGCTGGTGTCACCAGCCGGCGCTTCTGACTCGCACCGATTGCTGCATCCCTGATGAAGCGGTCTGGGCAGCGCATACGGGGGCCAAGCAACTTCTGATCGACAAAGTGAGGGCGCTGACAGGCGTCGAACTGGATCCGGATGTCGCAACCCTCGGGTTCGCCCGGCGCATGACGGCCTACAAGCGTGCCGATTTACTGTTCTCCGATCTCAACCGTCTCCGCAGTATCGCTGGCAGCACTCCGCTGCAGATCGTGCTGGCGGGCAAAGCTCACCCGCAGGATGAGGAAGGCCAGCGCCTGATTACCCGTCTGCACGCCCATATCCGCGAACTCAGCCCCACGATACGAATGGCGTATCTCCCGAATTACGATATGGATATCGCCCTCGCAATGGTTTCCGGCGTCGATGTCTGGCTCAACACACCTCTCCCGCCCATGGAAGCATCTGGCACCAGCGGCATGAAGGCAGCCTTCAATGGAGTGCCGAGCCTCAGTGTCCTTGACGGCTGGTGGATCGAAGGCTGTATTGAGGGGGTCACTGGCTGGGCGATAGGCCAGGCTGACGCAGGCAGCGACCGGCACGCAGAAGATCTTTACGACAAGCTTGCGGGTACGGTTCTACCCCTCTACTACGGAAATCGGCCCGCCTGGATCGCCGTCATGAAAGGCGCCATCAGCCGCAATGCTTCCTTCTTCAACTCGCTGCGCATGATGCGCCGTTACGTATCGGAAGCCTATATCCGCTAGTGAGGCTACTACCGTGAACGACAATTCGTCAGTCGGACTCGCGGGTAATGACCAGGCAGGCTGAGGACCGGATGCGTACCGGTATTTCCTGATCGGCAGCCATCACAACTTTCGGGCACCGAGACGGTACCGAGATATATCCAAGACGTTTTCGAGATGAACACAAAGAGGAAACTCGGCAATATCAGATGCAGACGGGACTGCAGGTAATACGCACGTTATACGACGACCGCAACATGCAGACCATCGAATGACTAATGCGCTCCCGGCCTCTGGAGAAACAAACCATGCAGGCACTTGCTGATAACTGGTTTTTCCTTGCTCTGATACTGGTCTGTATCGGCATGCACATGTTCGGTCACGGTCACAAAGAAGGCGCCAATAACAGAACGCACGGGGGTCAAGGGGATCATCGGGACAAGGCCAGCTGATTGGTCACGGTTTCGCTGGAGAGCACCGACATGCTGAACTGGAAAGTTGTTTCCTGGGCGCTGGGTTTGTGGTGTGCAGTGTCTTTTGTTCTATGCGTAATCTGGGGGCTGCTCACACCAGAAAGCCTGCACATGCACCAGTTTCTCGAAATGGTGCTGCCGGCTTTTCGATGGCTCACAGGGTGGGGGTTCGTCCTGGGACTGATTGAGAGTTTCCTGTGGGGTTTCTATGCAGGAATCGTGTTCGTACCTGTCTATAACTTTCTCAAGCGCCGCTGGGACTGAAGGTCTGGCCACCTGTTGTGATCAGTGCAGCGCATGAACTCGGAACGGGGGATACAGACAATGAAGAAGACCATCCATATCGCCATACTCTGCGCCGCATCAGCAGTTCTTGGGACAGGTTGGTTACCGACGGCACTGGCCGCAGATCCCACGGTGGAAGCGCTGGAAACACGGGTAAAGGAACTGGAAGCATCGATCGCCGAGCTTCGCGGCGAAATTGGCCGTCTGGCCGAGCAGAATTCGGGAAAAGCGGCTGCCATGAAAGAAGAGCGCGGCCAGATCAGCGAAGAAACGGCAACGGTGGCCCGTGCAGAGGCGGCCAGCATTGCAGCTGAATGGCAGAACGCAACATCAGCCTTCCACCTGTCTGGATACGGTGCAGCCTCCTACGTCGACCAGGAGGGCGCGAACAGTGAATTCGGCGGTGTCACCTTCAACCCGATCCTTCACTTCCAGTATCGCAACCTGATTCTCTGGGAGTCCGAACTGGAACTGGAGATTGACCAGGATGGCGCAACGGATGTGACACTTGAATACAGCACGATCGATTGGTTGATCAATGATCATGTCACCCTGCTGGCCGGCAAATTCCTGAGCCCTCTTGGCCAGTTCCGGCAAAACCTTCATCCGGCATGGATTAACAAGCTGCCCTCCGCACCACCGGGGTTCGGACATGACGGCGCAGCACCTACGGCCGAGGTGGGCGTTCAGCTCCGTGGTGGACTGCCGCTCCCCCGAGCAGCGCACCTGAATTACGCGGTTTATGTTGGCAACGGACCACAACTGGAGGCCGATGAGGGCGAAATCCACGGCATCGTCAGTGAAGGGTTTACGCGGAATGCAGATGATCCGGTCGTCGGTGGGCGGTTGGGCTTCCTGCCAATGCCGAATCTCGAGATCGGCGTCTCCGGTGCGGTTGGCAAGGCGACGCTGACAACGGCGGATGGTGTCGCAATCGAGGACGGGGACGAGCCCGCAAGAGACTACGGGGCACTCGGCGCAGATCTTGTTTACCGGTGGAAAGACCTTGAGGGTCGCGGTGAACTGATACGTCAGAAGGTCGACGACGCGCCCGGCAGTCTTGCTGAAGACGGCGGCACCTGGCGCGCCTGGTACCTGCAACTCGCATACCGACTCGGGTCCCGGCCATGGGAAGGCATAGTGCGGTATTCGGATTTCAATTCGCCACACCCGGAACAGCGGCAGGACCAGTGGATGATCGGCTTCCAATATCTGATTGCATCCAATGCGATGGTCAAGCTGGGTTATGAGTTCAATGACGGCCTCTCGCAGGCAGAAACCGACGCTAACCGTTGGTTACTTCAACTTGCCTACGGCTACTGAAACGGAGGCTCCCATGACCGGAATACTAAGACGACAAACATCTCACAGGGTGGCCGCCACAGTTATCGCAGCAGCCTGTCTGCTGTATTTTTACACGGTGTCCGCAGCCGATGGCCCGGAAGGGGACGTTTCCCGGGGCGCTGTCGCCTGGGCTCAGCAATGCCAACGCTGCCACAACATGCGGGACCCCATGGAGTTTCGTGACGATCAGTGGCGCGTCATCATGGCGCACATGCGGGTACGAGGCGGCCTTGATGGGCAACAGGCACGGGATATTCTTGCCTTCCTTCAGGCCAGCAACGGTGGTTACTGGGAGGGTGCAGGAGCGCCCGCCTATACGCCGGCCGTACAGACGCAGGCCGCCGAGCAAGGCACCACCCGGACAGCAAGGACGGGAAAGGCTGTTTACGAACGCAGCTGTATCGCCTGCCATGGCCAGGACGGACGCGGCACGCTGCCCGGTGTGCCCGACTTCACCACCGCTGGTAGCCCGCTGACCAAACCCGATCAGGCCTTACAACGTAGCATTCTTGACGGTATTCGAAATCCGAAGTCTCCCGTCGCCATGCCTCCCAAAGGGGGCGATCCCACTTTGAGTACAGCAGATGCTTCAACCGTGCTGGCGTACCTGCGAATGACCTTTGGCCATGAGTGATGATTCAGCGACGTGGCAGCCATGTATGACAGCGATGCATACGGCCTCTGGTCACTGGTCGTATTGAATTCGGCCATATTCATTATTTTCGCCTTCAGCTTCGCGAAGCCGCGCACACGAGTCGAGTGGCGCAACCTTGGGGGCTTCTCGGCATTCATCGTTGCGCTCTTCACCGAGATGTATGGCTTCCCGCTCACAATTTATCTGACATCCGGCTGGCTGCAGTCACGATTTCCGCAAGCTGATCTTCTCAGTCACAACTCAGGGCATCTGGGGCACACACTGCTTGGCTGGAAGACAGACCCGCATTGGGATCCTCTGCATATGCTCAGCAATCTTCTGATCTTCGCGGGTTTTCTGCTGCTGGCGTCCGCATGGCGTGTACTGCACAGCGCCCGGCAATCTGGCGAACCCGCGCTGGACGGGCCGTATGGGCGAATCCGGCACCCGCAGTATGTGGCCTTCATTCTCGTTATGCTCGGCTTCCTGTTGCAGTGGCCGACTCTGCCCACCCTGCTCATGTTTCCGTTTCTGGTGTACCTCTACGTGCGGCTGGCACACCGGGAAGAGAAGCAGAGCCTGCGCGAATTTGGCGAACGTTATCGTGCCTATATGGCGCAAACTCGGGCATTCGTTCCCAATTGGCGGAACCCGCAGTCTGGAACAGAACAAACCCGGTGAGGCTGGCCTCAGCCCCGGAACACGGCAAGCCCGGCCAGCGACCGGAAGGGTGCCGTGAATCCCGTGTCCATCTGCTGCAGGAGCTTTTCTTCCTTCAGGTCGA
>CAYJPG010000036.1:0-26194 GCA_964371995.1 uncultured Chromatiaceae bacterium
CTGGCGAAGCTCCCTGCGGAGCGGCCCGGGCATTGTACGCAGCATCACGATCACTCCCGCAAGGTGTGCCGAGGTTGACAAGGCTGCGGGCTTAAAAGAACATTCTGGCATGCGGTTCTTTACGATCAGTGCGTCTTCTTTCGGTCTGTCCCTGCCCCCGGTACTGCGAAGCCTGGGCGCGGGCGTCTGACCGG
Source organism: uncultured Chromatiaceae bacterium (assembly GCA_964371995.1). Lineage (GTDB taxonomy): Bacteria > Pseudomonadota > Gammaproteobacteria > Steroidobacterales > SHZI01. The sequence continues at coordinate 195 of CAYJPG010000036.1, forward strand.
CTGATTTCCCCACGAATCACCGAGACCCCGCACCCGCAAGGTGGCGGGGTTTTTTATTTTTGGCCAAGAATTATCAGTTGCATTTCCACTCAAACAATCATGGACGGAAACAACAGGCCCCGGGTGACCCGGTTCATCTGAGGCAGGGAGAGCAGCGATGAGCGAGCAGAGCCAGGATCGGGTCATCATCTTCGATACGACGCTTCGCGACGGCGAGCAGGCCCCGGGCTGCAGCATGACCCTGAGCGAAAAGCTGCGGGTTGCATCAGCGCTGCGCGACCTGCGCGTCGACGTCATCGAAGCCGGTTTCGCGGCCGCCTCTCGGGGCGACTTCGATGCGGTTCAGGCGATTGCCACCGATATCAGCGGGCCGGTGATCTGCAGCCTGGCCCGTTGTCACCCGAACGACATCGAACGCGCCGCTGCGGCACTCAAGCCGGCGCAGCGCAGCCGCGTTCACGTTTTTCTCGCTACCAGCGAGATCCATCGAACCTACAAGCTGCACATGGCGAAGGAAGAGATCATTCGCCGTGCAGTCGAGGGTGTGCAGCTGGCGAGAAAATACTGCGAGGACGTGGAGTTTTCGGCTGAAGATGCCTCGCGAACGGAGCCGGCCTACCTGGCCGATGTGGTCGCGGCAGTCATCGCTGCGGGCGCCAGCACGGTCAACATCCCGGATACGCTCGGCTACACGGTGCCCGAGGAGTTCGCCTCCCTGTTCAGCTATCTCCGCACCCATGTGCAGGGTATCGACCGGATCATGCTCAGCGTCCACTGCCACGACGATCTGGGCATGGCGGTCGCCAACAGCCTGGCGGCCGTCTCAGCCGGGGCACGCCAGGTGGAATGCACGATCAACGGCATCGGCGAACGGGCCGGCAACTGCTCGCTGGAGGAAGTGGTGATGGCGCTGCGCACGCGGGCCAATCACTACGGGCTCGATGTCGGCATCGAGACACGACGTCTCTATCCGACCAGCCGCCTGGTGTCGAGCATCACCGGCATGCATATTCCGCGCAACAAGGCTGTCGTCGGCGAAAATGCATTCGCCCATGAGTCCGGCATTCATCAGGACGGCATGCTGAAGCACGCCTCCACCTACGAGATCATGAATCCGGAAGACATCGGCATCAGCAAGTCAAATCTGGTCCTCGGCAAGCACAGCGGCCGCCACGCCTTCCGTGAACGCGTGCAGCAGCTCGGCTTTAACCTCGACGACGAGCAGGTCAACGTGGCGTTTGCCGAATTCAAGAAGCTCGCTGACCGCAAGAAGGAAATGTTCGATGGCGACATCGAGGCCATCATCATGAACACGGGCATGCTGGCTGCAGATTCGGGCGGCACCGGGCCCTGGGAGATGGTCGAACTGCATATTTCCGCCGGTACCGGTGCGATCGCTGCAGCAGCTGTACGCATGCGCCACACCGACGGGCGGATCGTCGACGAAGCCTCGGTCGGCGATGGGCCGGTGGAAGCCGCCTTCAAGGCGCTCGAACGGGCTACCGGCATCAGCCTGGACCTGAAGAATTTCGAGGTACACAGCGCCACCACGGGTGAAGATGCCCAGGGCGAAGTAACCGTCACCGTCAACGAGAACGGACAGTGCCACCGGGGGCATGGTGTGAGTACCGACATCGTCGAGGCTGGCGCCCTCGCCTACCTCGATGTAATTAACCGTATTTGCCGGCAGAAACCGGGGCACACTGCCCCGGAATCACCGACGAATGAAAACGTAGTACACCTCTGAACGATTGCGCAGGCCCAGGGCCGAGGAAACAGCATGGCTATCAAGACGACTGAATGGATCTGGTTCAACGGCAAGCTGATTCCGTGGAACGACGCGCGGGTTCATGTCATGACCCACGCCCTGCATTACGGTTCATCCGTGTTCGAGGGCATTCGCGTTTACCAGACACCGGACGGTCCGCGCGTTTTTCGCCTGGCGGCCCATACCCGGCGCATGTTCGATTCGGCCCGCATACACCGCATCGAAATCCCCTGGACTGCAGACGTGATCAATGCCGCCTGCCGGGATGTCGTGACGCACAACAAGCTGGGCAGCGCATATATCCGCCCGATCGCCTTTCGCGGCTACGGCGAAGTGGGCCTCGCACCGCCGCCTGGACACCCGGTCGATGTCGCGGTTGCCGCCTGGGAATGGGGTGCCTATCTCGGCGCTGATGCACTTGAAAAAGGCGTCGATGTCTGCATTTCTTCCTGGCAGCGTGCCGCACCGAATACGATCCCGACGCTGGCCAAGGCAGGCGGCAATTACCTGTCCAGCACCCTGATCAGTCTCGAGGCACGCGAACGCGGCTTTGCCGAAGGCATCGCGCTGTCGACCAGCGGCACGGTCAGCGAAGGCGCTGGCGAAAACCTGTTTCTGATCCGCGACGGCTCAATCATCACGCCATCGACGACAGATTCGGTTCTGCAGGGCATCACCCGTGATGCGGTCATGACACTGGCGCGGGATCTCGGCATACCGATCAGGGAACAGGGCATTCCCCGCGAGATGCTCTATGTAGCCGATGAAATCTTCCTCACCGGAACGGCGGCAGAAATCACGCCGGTCAGGTCGGTGGACCGGATCACCGTCGGCTCAGGCGTGCGCGGCCCGGTCACCACCGCACTCCAGAACGCATTCTTTGGCCTGTTCAACGGACAGACTGCAGACAAATGGGGCTGGCTCGAGTCGCTTGCTTAACTCAGGAATCATCACATGAGCGGTAGATCACTCTTTCAGAAAGTCTGGGACGACCACATCGTCGTACCCGAATCAGCGGATACGCCGGCCATCCTGTATATCGACCTGCACCTGACCCATGAGGTGACGACGCCCGAGGCTTTCAATGTCTTGCGCTCCCGTGGCCTGTCCATCCGGCGTCCGGACCTGACCGTCGCCACGCTCGATCACTCGACGCCGACCGTGCCGATCACGACGCTCAAGGACCTCGATGTGGTCTCCGAGCCTGCAGCGGCAGCACAGATCCGCACCATGATCGAGAACTGCGACAAGAACGGCATCCGGATGTATGGCTTCGACAGCGACTCGCGCGGCATCGTCCATGTGATCGGCCCCGAACTCGGCGCGACGCAACCCGGCAAAACCATCGTCTGCGGCGACAGCCATACCAGCACGCATGGCGCATTCGGCGCACTCGGTTTCGGCATCGGCACCACTGAAGTCGGCCACGTTCTGGCGACCCAGTGCCTGCTGCAGCGCTGCCCCAAAACACTTGCCATCAATGTCGAGGGCAAATTGCCGCGCGGCGTGACTGCAAAAGACGTGATCCTCGCCATCATCGGCAAGATCGGGGTCGGCGGCGGCACCGGACATGTGATCGAGTATCGCGGCAGCACGATCCGCAGCCTCGACATGGAGCAGCGCATGACCATCTGCAACATGTCGATCGAGGCCGGCGCACGCGCCGGCATGATCGCGCCCGACGACACGACCATTCAGTATCTCAATGGCCGGCCGCTGGCACCCGGTGGCGCGGACTGGGATGCCGCAGTGGCCCGCTGGCGCGCCCTGCCCTCGGATGCCGATGCGCGCTTCGACCGCGAAGTATCGATCGATGTCAGTCGGCTCGCGCCGATGGTGACCTTCGGTACCAATCCCGGCATGGTCGTGCCGATTACTGATGCGGTACCGGTTTCCGACGATCCGAGCTTCCGCAAGGCACTTGCCTACATGAAAGTCACCGCCGGCAAGCCCATGCTCGGCCTGCCGGTCGATGTGGTCTTTGTCGGCAGCTGCACCAACTCACGCATGTCTGATCTTTACGATGCGGCCTCTATTCTGCGCGGCCGGAAGGTTGCGAGTTCCGTACGCATGCTCGTCGTCCCCGGTTCTGTTCAGGTACAGCGCCAGGCCGAGGCGGAGGGTCTGGACAAGCTGTTCCGGGAGGCTGGCGCGGAGTGGCGTGAAGCCGGTTGCTCGATGTGCCTCGGCATGAACGGCGACATCGCATTACCAGGACAACTCTGTGTCAGTACCAGCAATCGCAACTTCGAAGGCCGGCAGGGCGTCGGTGCCCGGTCGGTGCTTGCCAGCCCGCTGACCGCTGCCGCTTCGGCGATTGCCGGCGTCGTCGCCGATCCACGGCTCCTGCTGCCGAACTGAGTGGCTCATCCAGTCGAGAAATATCCATGGAAAAAATAGACATCGTACGTTCGCGGACTGTGGTGATGCCCGGTACCGATATCGATACCGACCAGATCGTTCCGGCCCGTTTCCTCACCACCACCACCCGCAAGGGCCTCGGCAAGGCGCTGTTTGCTGACTGGCGTTACGACAAGGGCGGCAAACCCAAAGCCGATTTCATACTCAATACGCCCGCAGCCGCAGGCTGCAGGATTCTCGTCGCCGGCAACAACTTTGGCTGTGGCTCCTCACGCGAACACGCACCGTGGGCGCTGCTGGATTTCGGCATCCAGGCGGTGATCAGCACCGGCATCGCCGATATCTTCCGCAGCAACTCACTGAAGAATGGCCTGCTGCCGGTCGTCGTCGACAAGGCGACCCATGCATGGCTGCTTGAGAACCCGGGTGCCGAACTGACCATCGACGTGGCCAGTTGCCAGCTGCAGCTGCCTGACGGCAAGTCCGTGTCCTTTCCCCTGGACGGCTTCTCGAAATACTGCCTGTTGAACGGTGTGGATCAGCTCGGCTACCTGCTGCATCAGTCCGATGCCATCACGCGCTTTGAGAGCGAGCGTTCATGGAAGCCCTGATCGGCGTACTGCCGGGCGATGGCATCGGCCCCGAGGTGATGGCCGAGGCGCTGCGCGCACTCCACTTCATCGAAAAGAAGTACCGGCATCATTTCGCCTATCGCGAGGCGCTGATCGGTGGCATAGCCATCGATAGCCAGGGCCATCCATTTCCGGGTGACACCCGCAAGCTGTGCGCAGAAGCCAATGCCGTGCTGCTCGGTGCAGTGGGCGGCCCGAAGTGGAGCGACCCGGATGCGAATGTTCGCCCCGAGCAGGGCCTGCTCGGCATGCGCGCAGCCATGGGCGTGTTTGCCAACCTCCGTCCGGTACAGACCCATCCTGCCCTGTATGCCGCGTCACCCTTGCGCAGCGAGCGCCTCGCCGGTGTCGATATTCTGGTCGTGCGTGAACTCACCGGCGGTGCTTACTTCGGACGCAAGGAACGTACCCCCGACTCTGCCACCGATGTCTGCACCTATACACGGACCGAGATCGAACGCGTGTTGCGCATGGCCGGCGACCTCGCCCGCACACGCAGACGCAAGATCACTTCAGTCGACAAGGCCAACGTACTGGAGACTTCCAGGCTGTGGCGCTCAATCGCTACTGAGCTCTACGCCCGTGAATTCCCCGATGTGAAACTGGACCATATGTATGTGGATGCGGCGGCGATGCATCTGCTGTCGCGCGCTGCAGATTTTGACGTCCTGGTGACCGAGAACCTGTTCGGCGACATCCTGACCGACGAGGCCTCGATGCTGACCGGTTCGCTGGGCATGCTGCCCTCTGCCTCACTGAATGCCGAAAAGCGCGGCCTCTATGAACCGATCCACGGTTCTGCGCCGGATATCGCGGGACGGGGCATTGCCAACCCCTGCGGCACGATACTCAGCGCCGCCATGCTGCTGCGCCATTCTCTGGGCCTGGAGACCGAAGCCCGCGCTATCGAACAGGCGGTCATCACGGCCATTGAGAGCGGTTGCCGCACCGCAGACATCGCCTTGCCAGGTAAATCACCGGTCAGCACCGCCGATATGGGCGATGCGGTCCTGCGAGCACTCGATACGCAGTAGTCACTGGCGGGAACCCCGGCTTGCCAAAGCCTGTACTGATGTATTAATGTATTAGCGCATTAGTACATCAGCACATGAAAGAACATCGCATACTCGACAAGCAGGATGAGGCAGCTGCGGAACAGGCACTGTTCCGTGCGCTCCTCGGCCTGCGTGATGTCAGCGAACTGCGCGCCTTCTTTACCGATCTGTGCACCCCTGCCGAGTTGCAGGCACTCACCGATCGCTGGCATGTCGCAGAACTTCTGGACCGTGGCCTGCCCTATCGCCAGATCCACGACCAGACCGGCGTCAGCGTGACGACAATCGGCCGCGTGGCCCGTTCACTGAACATCGGTGCCGGGGGCTACCGGAAGGCTCTGCAGCGCCGCAAAAAGTAGGAATTTATGACCGACAAGCCAGCACGTATCAAGATCGCTATCCAGAAATCCGGCCGACTGACCGAACAGTCACTGGATCTCCTACAGCGCTGCGGCCTCAAGTACACGCGGGGACCCGACCAGCTGATCGCCTTTGGCGAGAACATGCCGGTCGACGTGCTGCTGGTCCGCGATGACGACATCCCCGGCCTGGTGCGCGACGATGTCTGCGATCTGGGTATCGCCGGCCTCAATATCGTCGAAGAAAAGCGCCTGCACTTCCTCGAGCAGGATCCGGTTACACCCTTCCAGATCATCCGTTCGCTGGACTATGGTCACTGCCGGCTTGCCTTTGCCTATCCGGACGGTAGCGCCCTGCGCACCGTTCGTGACCTTGTGGGCAAGAAGATCGCCACCAGTTATCCGTCGATCGTGCGTGACTACCTGCAGCGCAACAATATTGATGCGGGCGTGGTCGAGTTTTCCGGTGCAGTCGAGATCGCCCCGAGTCTCGGTCGTGCCGAGGCGATCTGTGACCTGGTTTCGACCGGTTCAACGCTGCTTGCCAACAAGCTCCGCGAGGGTGAAACCATCCTGGAAAGCCACGCCGTAATTCTGCAAACCCCCGTGGCGGTGCCGGCGGAAAAGATAGAGTGGATCAACCGCCTCCTTCAGCGTGTCGAAGGCGTCATGCAGGTCCGCGAGAGCAAGTACATCATGATGCATGCGCCGAAGTCGGCGCTTGCGCAGATCGCGGCTCTGCTGCCCGGCTCGGAGTCGCCGACAGTGCTGCCGCTGGACAGCCTGGATGACCGGGTCGCCGTCCATGTCGTGTGCCGGGAAAATGTGTTCTGGGAAACACTGGAAGCTCTCAAGAGTGCGGGAGCAACGTCGATTCTGGTCCTGCCTGTGGAAAAGATGCTCGCCTGAACCACATGCGTATTGTTGACTGGACAGCTCTGGATGATGTGGCGCGTAGCCTGGTGCTGCAGCGTCCTGCCGTGCAGCTCAGCGACAGTATTCGCAACCGGGTCAGCGAGATCGTCAACCGGGTGCGGGTTGAAGGCGATTCAGCGCTGCTCAGCTTCGCGGCAGAACTCGATGGCGCAAAGCTCGATTCGCTGCGGGTTGAAGCCGACGAGGTCAAGGCAGCCGCGGCGGAGGTGTCGGCCGATGCCCGGCAGGCCATCGCCACGGCAATAGCCAACGTCACGCGCTTTCATGCTGCGCAGGACGCGCCCCCGATCCGCGTCGAAACCGTGCCGGGCGTCATCTGCGAGCGGATCAGCAAACCACTTCGTGCCGTCGGCCTTTATGTGCCAGCCGGTACGGCGCCGTTGCCCTCCACGGCCATCATGCTCGCTGTGCCCTCGGGCATTGCCGGCTGCCCGGTGCGCATCATGTGCACGCCGCCCCGACCCGACGGGCGTGCGGATCCGGCCGTGGTCACAGCGGCATGGGCCTGCGGTATCCGCGAAATCTACAAGGCGGGCGGCGCCCAGGCGATCGCCGCGATGGCCTATGGCACCGCTACCGTGCCCAAGGTCGTGAAGATCTTTGGCCCGGGCAACGCCTGGGTGACCGCGGCCAAAACGCTCGTCGCTGCTGATCCTGCTGGCGCAGCACTCGATATGCCAGCCGGTCCCTCGGAGGTCATGGTGATAGCCGACAGCGACGCCAATCCGCGCTTCGTGGCACTCGATCTGCTCTCACAGGCTGAACATGGGCAGGATTCTCACGTGGTGCTGGTCTGCACGGACCCGGCCCTGGTGAGCGCCGTGCAGGCCGAAATCGACCGTGCCCTGCCCGGCCTGCCGCGTCGGGATACCATCCGGACTGCGCTCAGGCATGCGGTCGCTGTCATCGTGCCGACGCTGGCTGATGCCGTGACCGTGGCCAATGACTATGCACCCGAACATCTGATTCTGCAGACCGCAGAGCCGCGGGCGCTGGCCGCCGGCGTGGATACTGCCGGCTCGGTCTTCATCGGTGAGTGGACGCCGGAATCAGTCGGTGATTACTGCAGCGGCACCAACCACGTGCTGCCGACCTACGGCTATGCGCGTGCCTACAGCGGGCTGTCCGTAGCGGACTTCCAGCGGCGCATGACGCTGCAGGAGGCCACACTGCCGGGCCTGCGCACGCTGGCCCCGACGGTACGTACGCTCGCACAGCTCGAGGGACTTGATGCCCACGCACAGGCTGTCGCCACGCGGCTGGAGCAGACCGACAGCGGGCGAAGCTCATGAGCGCCACACTCGAACTGCTGCGCCCGGAAATCTCCGCGCTGAAGCCATACAAGCCGGCCGACTATGTCGATGGCTTTATCCGCCTCAACGCCAACGAGACACCCTGGCGGCCGCCCGGCGATGAAAGCCGCGACGGTCTGAACCGTTATCCGGATCCGCGTCCTGCGGAGCTGACCCTGAAGCTTGCGGCACACTACGGCGTCGCTGCGGACGCGCTGCTGGTGACGCGGGGTTCGAGCGAAGCCATCGACATGCTGATCCGCAGTTTCTGTCGCGCCGGGCAGGACGAGATCATCATCTGCCCGCCGACGTTTGGCATGTATGAGTTCTACGCACAGGTCCAGGGTGCCGCGATCCGGCGGATTCCACTGGACCGTGACAACGGCTACGCCCTGCCTGTCGGCGAGTTCTGCGCGCAGTGGACGGATCGCAGCAAACTCGTCTTCGTCTGTTCGCCGAACAATCCGACCGGCAACTGCTTTCCCGACAGCGACATCGACCGGCTGGCCACAAGTCTCGCCGGCCGCGGCGTCGTGGTGGTCGACGGCGCCTATATCGAATTCGCAGCCAACGATCCGACACACGAATTGCTGGCGCGCCACGACAACATCGTGGTGCTGCGCACCCTGTCCAAGTCGCTGAGTCTGGCCGGCATCCGCTGCGGTTCGCTGATCGGACGCGCCCCGCTCATCGAGCTGATCGGCCGCATCCTGCCGCCCTACTGTTTCCCGACGACCAGCCAGGATGCCGTGCTCCGCTGTCTTGGCGCCGAGGCGCAGACCGAACTGGCCGCCCGTCGCCGCATCATCATCGCCGAACGCAGGCGGCTGGCCGAAGCGCTGGAACAGCTACCCGATGTGCTGAGAGTCTGGCCGAGCGACGCAAATTTCCTGCTCGTTGAAACCACACCCGGCTCGACACTTTCGGCCCGCGCGCGAGCTGGCAACATCCTGCTGCGCGACTTTGGCTGGGATCCGATGCTGCCAAACTGCGTGCGGATCACGGTCGGCTCACCGGCCGACAACGAGCAACTCCTTAAAGCCCTGAGGTCATGATGGCAGCGCCAGGCAAAATCGCATTTCTGGACAGGGACGGTACCCTTATTCTCGAGCCCGCCGACGAGCAGGTTGACCGGCTCGACAAAATCGCGCTGGTACCCGGCGTAATTCCGGCACTATTGCGCCTGCGCGACGCGGGCTATGAATTTGCGATGGTCACCAACCAGGACGGGCTGGGCACCGCGAGCTTTCCCGAAGCTGATTTTCGCCGCGTGCAGGATTTTGTACTCGAACTGTTCCGTTCACAGGGTATCGGGTTCCGCCATATCTTCATCTGTCCACACAAGCCCGCTGATGGTTGCAGCTGCCGAAAGCCCAATCCGGGCATTCTGGGCGAAGCCGCGCGAAGTCTGGACTTCGACCGCGAACGCAGTTTTGTGGCCGGTGACCGCGATACCGATCTTGAGTTTGCGCGCAATATTGGCATACCGGGCTACCGTACAGATCCGGCTGACCCGGACTGCTGGGCGCGTATCGTGCACGAGATCCTGGACCAGCCACGTACCGCGAGCGTGCTGCGCGAAACGCGCGAAACCCGTATCCGGGTCAGCGTCGATCTGGATGCGGAGCAACCCGTTTCCGTGCACACCGGTATCGGCTTCTTCGACCACATGCTCGAACAGATCGCCAAGCACGGTGGCTTTGCCCTGACGCTCAACTGCGCGGGCGACCTGCATGTCGATGAACACCACACCGTCGAGGACGTGGCGCTGGCGCTCGGCTCGGCCCTGCGCCAGGCACTGGGCAACAAGCGCGGTATTGCACGCTACGGCTTCGTATTGCCGATGGACGAAGCCTGGGTACAGGTCGCGCTGGACCTCTCCGGGCGCGCCTGCCTGGTCTTCAAGGGCAAGTTTCCGCGACCCGAGGTCGGGCAGTTGCCGACCGAACTCGTGCCGCACTTTTTTCGCTCACTGTCCGACAGCCTGGGCGCCAACCTGCACATTACGGTGCGCGGCGACAACACGCACCACATGATCGAAGCCTGCTTCAAGGGTCTCGGCCGGACGCTGCGCCAGGCGATCGCGCGCACCGGTCAGTCGTTGCCCAGCACCAAAGGCACGCTGTGAGCACTGCGTCGCGCGAGGTCGTCATCGTCGACGGCGGTGGCGCGAATATCGCCTCGCTGAACCTGGCGCTGCAACGCCTGGGTTATACGGGCCAGCTGAGCAGCGATCCGGCAACCATTCGCGCCGCCTCGCATGTGATATTGCCCGGCGTTGGCGCCGCGCGTGCGGCGATGGAGCGCCTGCAGAAAGCCGGCCTGGTCTCTCTGATCCCGGAGCTCAGACAGCCCGTACTGGGCATCTGCCTCGGTCTGCAACTGCTGTTTGAATCCTCGGAAGAAGACGATGTCAGCTGTCTGGGTATCCTGCCCGGCCGGGTCCGGCGCTTTGCACCGGCACCCGAGCGGCCGATACCGCACATGGGCTGGAACCAGATCACGCGCAGACGTGACTCGCCGCTGCTCGACGGCATTCCTGACGACAGCTATTTCTATTTCGTGCACAGCTATGCCGCTGATGTATCCGACGACACGATCGCCACGACAGACTACGGCCGGCCGTTCACGGCTGTCGCCGGGCGGGATAACTTCTACGCCGCCCAGTTTCATCCGGAACGATCGGGGCCACTCGGCGCACGGATTCTCGAAAACTTTCTGGGCCGCTGCTGAGACCTGCACATGGAAGTGATACCCGCAATCGATCTGCTGGACGGCCAGTGCGTCCGCCTCTACCAGGGTGACTTCAACAAGGTATCCGGTTACACGCAGGATCCGGTCGAACTGGCCAGCACCTATCGCGCAGCGGGAATGCGGCGGCTGCATGTGGTCGATCTGGATGGCGCGCGCACCGGTAGCCCGACCAACATGCCACTGATCAAGGCCATGGCGGCCGCCGGCGGCATGGCCGTTCAGGCCGGCGGCGGAATCCGCGACCTGCAGCGCGCACGACAGCTGCGCGAGGCTGGCGCCACACGCGTCGTGCTCGGCTCCATCGCGGCCGAGAAACCGGAAACTGCCCTGGCATGGCTCGGCGAACTCGGCGCTGAACACGTGGTGTTTGCCTTCGACGTGCGTGTACCCGAATCCGGCGATCCACAGATCCTGACCCGCGGCTGGGTACACGACAGCGGCCTCAGCCTGTGGACGCTGCTCGCACAATTCACTGCAACTGGCGGCATCCACTTCCTCTGCACAGACATCGCCCGCGACGGCACCCTGGGTGGTCCGAATCTCGATCTGTACACCGAGTGTTCGCGTCGCTTTCCGGATGCACAGGTCATCGCATCGGGCGGCGTCAGTTCGCTGGCTGACTTGCAGGCGCTGCAACAGACCGGTGTATCTGCCGTGGTCACCGGCAAGGCCCTGCTGGATGGACGCCTGACACTCGAGGAGATCCGGAAATTCTCGCACGACGCATAATTCCCTGCCTCGATGTCCGCGACGGACAGGTCGTCAAGGGCGTCCAGTTTCGCGATCACCGCGTGGTTGGCGACATCCTGGAACTGGCTGCCCGTTATCGCGACGAAGGCGCTGACGAACTGGTCTTCTACGACATCACCGCCAGCCCGGAAGGACGCAGCGTGGACCGACGCTGGATCCACCGCGTCGCCGAAGTGCTGGACATTCCCTTCTGCGTCGCAGGCGGCATCCGCAGCATCCGTGATGCCGAGGAAGTGTTGAACTTCGGTGCCGACAAGGTTTCGATCAATACGCCGGCGCTGACGGAACCTGCACTGATCACCGAACTGGCGCAACGCTTCGGTACCCAGTGCGTGGTGGTCGGTATCGACAGCCGGGAAGAATACGGGAGCTGGTTCGTCTATCAGTTTACCGGCGACCCGGACAAGACCCGCGCAGCCGGACTCCGGACCGAAGACTGGATCGTCGAGGCGCAGCGCCGCGGCGCCGGTGAAATCGTCCTGAACTGTATGAACCAGGACGGCGTGCGGCGCGGCTATGATCTGGCCCAGCTGAAAGTCATGCGCGCTGCGGCCACCGTACCGCTGATCGCCTCCGGCGGTGCCGGCACACCGGAACATTTCCGCGACGTATTCGTTAAGGCCGGTGTGGATGGTGCGCTCGCTGCCAGCGTCTTTCACAGCGGCGCGATCAACATCAGGACGCTCAAGACTTATCTGCGTGGCGAAGGCATAGAGGTACGACCATGAGCACAGCCGATATCAGCTTCCTGCTGCAGCTTGAGCAGGTGATTGCTGCCCGCAAGGTCGAGGGCAGCGAGACCAGCTACACAGCGAAACTGTTCAGGGCGGGACCTGCCCGCATCGCGCAGAAGGTCGGCGAGGAAGGTGTGGAGCTCGCCCTTGCGAGCGTTACCGATACCCGCGAGAAGGTAGTTTCGGAAGCAGCAGACCTGCTGTATCACATGCTCGTGCTGCTGAACTCAAGCGAGTCCGGACTGGCCGAAGTGGTCGCCGAACTCGAACGGCGCCACAAGTAGCAGCGCGGGCCGCTCGCACGTCGCTCAAATGGCGACTTCGACCGCCGGATCGCGCAGGTTGTAGTTCGAACTCATCACGCGGCCGTAGGCACCGGCATTGGCAATCACCAGCACGTCGCCCTCCTCGCAAGTCGGCAACAGGCGGTCGGCACCCAGCCGGTCACCCGTCTCACAGATCGGCCCGACGATGGTGACGACGCGATCGGTATCTTCGCCCCAGCGGCTCAGGTTGACGATCTCGTGGAAGGCGCCATAGAGCGCCGGACGGATCAGGCTGTTCATGCCGGTACTCACCCCGACATACATCATCTGCCCCTTGCCCTTCACCTGCGTCACGGTAGCGAGCAGCACACCGGCTTCAGCGACCAGATAACGCCCTGGCTCCAGCCAGATCTCCAGCTGTGGCTGCGCCGCACGGATCTCCGCAATCCCGGCATCGACGGCCTGCATATCGAGCGGATGCTGCCCGGACTTCTCGGGCACACCCAGCCCGCCACCGAGATCCAGAAAACGCAGCCGCGGAAAATCCTGCGCAATCGTGACGAGTTCCCGGCCCACGTCCTGCCAGTTCTGCGGCGTAAGGATACCGCTGCCGGTATGCGCGTGCAGCCCGACGACAGTCGCGCCACAGGCGGCGACCAGCGCACGCGCCTCTTCCAGTTCGAAGACCGGAATTCCGAACTTGGAATGCGTACCCGCCGTCCGGACATGCTCGTGATGGCCATGTCCCTGCCCGGTATCGACGCGCAGGAAGATCTCCCGGCCGCGAAACAACCCGGGCCAGTGACGCAAGGGATGCAGGTTATCGAGCGTCACCCAGACACCCTGTGCCAGTCCGAACTCGTAATCGCTGCGCGGAGCAAAATTTGGCGTATAGAGAATCCGGTCGCGGGCAATATCCGGGAACAGTTCGAGCACCCGGCGAATTTCACCCGGCGATACGCACTCGAAGCTCAAGCCTTCCTCATCCATCACCCTGAGCACATCCGGCGAATTGTTCGCCTTCATCGCAAAGAAAACCCGCTGCACCGATTGCAGGGATTTGAGCCGGCCAGCGGCCGCGCGCACTGAGGCCAGATCGTAAACATAAGCTGACTGGTGCTGATGGCCCAGCGCTACAAGTTCTGCGCGTCGCTGCACCCACCATGGCTCGATATGTGCCCGCAGCTTCCGGCCGCCACTGCGCAGTTCATCCCAGGTTTCACCGAAGACCTCGTCGTCCGGACCCGAGTGAACCAGCGTGCCGTGCAACTGCTGAATCAGGCGCCCGGCCTGCCCTTCCTCGATCACGAAGGAAAGGTTGAGGTCGCTGGCAGACTGACTGACCAGGTGAATGCGGTACTCGTCGAAGACCTCGAGCGCCGGACCGATCTCATGCAACGCCGCGCGGATCTTCTGTCCGACCAGGCTGACGACTTCCACGCCTTCGATAATCCGCACGCGGCACAACTGCTCCAGACGAGCCTGCAGATGAGCGAGCGTCTGTGCGTCGATCGGGTTGGCACCCGGATCGAGCGTGACGGTCACGTTACTCTCGGAAGTCGATACCAGATCGACCGATAACCCCATATCGGAAAAACAACGGAAGGCGTCGGCGAGGAATCCGACCTCGTGCCACATGCCGAGGGTTTCCATCGATACCAGCGTGATCCGGCTGCGACCGAGGATCGCCTTGACGCGCGGGCCATCACTACCGGCACGTGCCGTGACCAGCGTACCGGGCAGTTCCGGCTGGCTGGTACACAGCACCTTGAGCGGAATGCCGTGCCGCTTGCAGGGATTGATACAACGCGGATGGAGTACGGAGCCACCGGTGGAGGCAATTTCCTGTGCTTCTTCGTAACTCAGCATGCGCAGCAGACGCGCGCCCGGCACCACCTTTGGATTGGCGGTGAACATGCCCGGCACATCGGTCCAGATTTCCAGTGCCGCAGCCTGCAGCTTCGCCGCAAAGTAAGCGGCGGAAGTGTCAGAGCCACCGCGCCCAAGCAGCACGCCATCGCCGCGCGCATTGCTGGCAATGAAGCCCTGCGTCAGCACGATGCCATCTGCAGCGGCGAAGCGCGCCTGAAGTTTCGCATCGGGCTCGAAATCACAATTGGCAGCAAGGTATGCCGAACGTTCATTGACGCCCGGCCGCACACTACTGAGCAACAATTCGCGCGCATCCATCCAGGTCACCGTCAAACCCCGGCGCGAAAGAAAGGCAGCGCCGAGACGCGTGGCCATCAGTTCTCCGAGCCCCATAACGCGGGCCTGGATGCGCGGGCTCACTTCCCGGATCAGGTGAATCCCTGCAAGCAGATGTTCGAGTTCGAGAAAATACGCGCCCAGTTCTTTCTCACCATCAACCTGCAGGCCGGCGGCGAGGCACAGATGCAGTTCGCGGATCCCGGCAACCTCGGCCGTGACATCTTCATCCAATGCACGATGCAGCAGTTCATCGAGCTTGTTGGAAACAGTGGCGAGCGCCGAGTGCACGATGACCGGGCGCAGGCCTTCAGCCTGACGCTGACGCAGCAGCCCGGCGATGGTCTCCCAGCGCTCCGGGCTGGATACGCTGGTGCCACCAAACTTCAGTACGACCCAGGCTGGCGTCGAGACCTTGCGACGCGCGCTGCGCTTCCCTGACATGCTCGCCTTGTCCGTGCTCAAGTCGTGATCGCGCCGAGAGAAGCCGAGTGCACCAGTCGCACGTACTTGCTGAGCACACCGCGTGGCACGTCACGCGGCGGCAGGGTCCAGCGCGCACGACGGGCCTCCAGCTCCGCCGGCGAAAGATCCACGTCGAGGGTCCGTTTTTCAGCATCGATGGTGATGCGGTCCCCGTCCTGCAACAGCGCCAACGGCCCGCCCACGGCAGCCTCGGGCGAAACATGCCCGACCACAAAGCCGTGACTGCCACCGGAGAAGCGGCCGTCCGTGATCAACGCTACCTCGGCACCCAGACCGCGGCCCATGATCGCGCCGGTCGGACTCAGCATCTCGCGCATGCCGGGACCACCCTTCGGACCCTCGTAGCGAATCACCACCACATCACCGGCAACGACCACGCCACCGAGTATGGCTTCTAGCGCGGCTTCTTCAGAACCGAACACGCGGGCATTGCCGACGAAGCGCAGGCCTTCCTTGCCGGTGATCTTGGCCACCGCGCCATCCGGCGCGATATTTCCATTCATAACAACAAGATGGCTGTCATTCTTCATGGGGTTATCGAAACTGCGGATGATGTCCTGACCCGCCGGATACGGCTTTATATGGGCCAGGTTTTCGGCAATGGTCTTGCCACTGACCGTCAGGCACTCACCGTGCAGCAGACCCTGGTCGAGCAACATCTTCATCAGCGGCTGGATGCCACCGATGGCAACCAGCTCAGACATCGCATATCGCCCGCTCGGGCGCAGATCAGCGAGCACCGGCACCCTGGCGCCGATCCGCGTGAAGTCATCAAGCGTGAGCGGAATATTCGCCTCGTGCGCGATTGCCAGCAGATGCAGGACCGCGTTGGTCGAACCGCCGAGCGCGATCACCACCGTGATGGCATTTTCAAAGGCTTCACGGCTGACGATATCTGAAGGCTTGATGCCGCGACGTACCAGGTCAACCACCGCCGCACCCGCGCGGCGACAGTCCTCCAGCTTGTCTGGCGAGATCGCGTCCTGTGCGGAGCTGTTCGGCAGGCTGAGGCCCAGCGCCTCGATGGCCGAGGCCATCGTGTTCGCCGTGTACATCCCACCGCAGGAGCCCGCGCCCGGAATCGCCGTCTGCTCGACTTCCAGCAGCTGTGCCTTCGACATACGGCCACCAGCAACCGCGCCGACCGCCTCGAAGACCGAGACGATGTCACAGCGGTTGGCACCGGGCAGAATCGTGCCACCATAAACAAACACCGAGGGGCGATCCATGCGCACCATGGCAATCGCACACCCAGGCATGTTCTTGTCGCAGCCACCGATGGTCACAAAACCATCAAAGCCTTCCGCACCCACGACCGTCTCGATCGAATCGGCAATCACTTCGCGCGAGACCAGCGAATAACGCATGCCGGGCGTACCCATCGAGATCCCGTCCGAGACGGTGATGGTGTTGAAGATCACCGACTTGCCGCCCGCCGCATCGGCACCCTCGCCTGCCAGCCTGGCCAGCTGATCGATGTGCATGTTGCAGGGCGTGACCATGCTCCAGGTCGAGGCGATGCCGATCTGGCTCTTCCCGAAATCAGCCTCGGTGAAGCCGACGGCCCGCAGCATGGCGCGGCTCGGCGCCTGTGAAACGCCGTCCACGACGACGCTGGAATAGCGGCGCGCACTGTCTTTGGTGTTCTTTGGGTCAGTCATGATCTGGTCCGTACTCCGCAGCTGTTTCAGGCAGCAAAACCGGGCGCAAGTTTAGCCGATTCGGTCTTGATTCCCTATGCAAATCCGGCTGAATCTCCCTCAACTCGCGCGCAACAACTTGCCCGGATTCATGATGTTGTGCGGATCGAGTACGCCCTTGATGGCACGCATCACCTCGATCGTCGTCCCACCCCGCCAGCGTTCGAGTTCCGCCACTTTGAGGCTGCCGATACCGTGCTCGGCACTGAAGCTGCCACCGAAGTCCACCGCAATCTGGTGAATCTGCGCGGCGATCTCGTCCCAGCGAGCGAGAAAAGCCGCCGGATCCGCACCGACCGGCTGACTGAGGTTGAAGTGCACATTGCCATCACCGAGATGTCCGAAGGCAATCACGCGGACCCCCGGCACGGCCGACTCGGCCCAGGCGGATGCACGGGCGACAAATTCGCCGATGCTGGAAACCGGCACCGAGATGTCGTGCTTGATGCTGGCTCCCTCGATCTTCTGCCCCTCCGACATGCTGTGACGGAGCCTCCACAAGGCATTCCGCTGTGCGCCACTGGTCGCGACCACGCCGTCTGTCACCGTATGCCTCTCGAGCATGCCAGCCAGGAAGCGCTCCAGGTCCGCTCCGGTATCTGCCGATTCGCGCGCGGTGCCGAGTTCCAGCAGCACGTACCAGGGTGAGTCGCTGCCCAGCGGCGCGCGGCTGCCCGGAATATGTCGAATCACGAAATCCAGCGAGGTGTGATTGGCAAACTCGAAGGCGGTCAGCTCATCACCCAGCGAGTCGCGTGCCGCACCGTACAGCCTCAGCGCCGCCGCAACATCGGGCACAGCCAGCCAGGCAGTTGCCGTGTGCCGGGGCTGCGGGAAGAGCTTGCAGCTCGCTGCCGTGATAAAGCCCAGCGTCCCTTCCGCACCGATGAACAGTTGCTTCAGGTCGTATCCGGTGTTGTCCTTGCGCAGGCTACGCAGCCCGTCGAGTACGCGGCCATCCGGCAGCACGACTTCGAGCCCCAGCACCAGGTCGCGCATGTTGCCAAAGCGCAGAACTGCCGTTCCGCCGGCGTTGGTGGAGAGATTTCCGCCGAGCTGACAGCTGCCCTCCGCCGCGAGGCTCAGCGGGAAAAGTCGGCCCGCTTCCGCTGCCGCAGCCTGCACCGTGGCCAGCACGCAGCCGGCCTCGGCAGTGATGCTGTAGTTCGCCGCGTCGATGGCGCATATGCGGTTCAACCGACGCGCCGAGAGAAGGATTTCCGGTCGCTCCGCCGTCGAGTGCGGTATAGCCCCACCGACCAGACCCGTGTTTCCGCCCTGCGGAACGACCGCGATGCGATGCTGGTGACAGAAGCCGAGAATTGCCGCCACGGCCGCGGTCGAGTCGGGCATCAGCATCAGCGGCGCAGCACCCCTGAACAAGCCGCGCCATTCGGTCAGGCTGGAGGCGAGTTCGGCCGGATCCTCAATATGCCCGCCAGGGCCGGCAAGTGCCTTGAGTTCAGCGAGAAGCGGACTGTAAGGTGCGGACAAGAGAATGAACCTGCTGATGTAAAAGACGGGCCATTGCAATGCCGCTTGCCCGTCATGCATCCTAAGACAGTCCCCACCGGGTCGCAAAGCACGCTTTCCACGGAAGGAATCCGGGTTCTGAGCACACGTTCCATATTCATGCCTGACCCCATTTTTCCCGAAGGCACATTCGGCCCGGCCGCTGCTTTCGATTTCCGCCAGCGCAGCAATCTCCTGGAACTCGACCGCCAGCTCTACAGCCACTGGAGTCTCGGCCAGAACCTCGTGATGGCCTGGTGTCCGCATCCGACCGGCATCCAGGTCCTGGTGGTACCTCATCATGCAGTTGCCAGTTATGGCGCCAGCGGCAACACGGAGTCACCGGCTGACAACGGCCTCAGTCCGGCACACGAATTCATCATGCATCTGCTGTCCGGGTCGCGGCAGTTCAACGCCCGGCAGATGAACAACGCCACCCATCTGCTCGGCGTCGATGCCATACAGATCCGTTTGCGCCAGGCACTCACTGGCGGTGCCGATGAAGCGGCGGTGATCGACCAGATCGTCAAGCGCTACAGCGTCAGCTACATCCACAATCGCGCGGTGGCGCTGTTCGATATCGTCGGCTTCAGCCTGCTCAGCCCCTTCGAGCAGATGACCCAGCTCAGCAGCCTGTCCTGTTCACTCAACGCCGCACATAGCCGCCTGATGGGCCGGCGCATGATGGTGGACTTCGCGCGCTCCACCACCGGCGACGGCTTCTATATCTGGAACCGCGATTCCGGACTCGAGGCCAACACCAACCTCTACCACTTCATGCATCTGGTCCTCGCCGACAACGCCATCGCCAGACAGAAAACTGCGAGTCGCACCGTGCCGTTATTGCGCACCAGTTTTCATGTCGGCAACTGCTACGAGTTCCACCACGCCGAAGGCCTCAACCCGACCATGTACTGCGACATCGTCGGCGATGTCACCATAGAACTCGCACGCATGGTCGAGCATGCAATGCCCGGCCAGATTCTGGTCGGCGACTTCGCACTGGAAACCATCAGCCAGGAACCGTTGACCGGTACCACCTGCGACGCCATCAGCTTCATCGAACAGGCTCAGAACAGCCTGTCGCAGCTCAACGGACTTGAGCTGTCCGGCGACGCCGTCGAGTCGATCAAGTGCTACCTCACCGGACAGGCTTGCGCCGACGGCACCTTCACCATCCGCAAGCTCACCATCCACTGCAAGCACGGACTCACCCGCAACGCCTTCAACGCCAAGGTCAACATCCACCGCCGCGGCGCCACGCCGATCCTGCTCGGCATCGAAGACAAACTGCTCTGCGATGACGAACGCTACGCGGTGACGCGGGCGCATGTGGTGAGGGATGTGCCTTGATAAAAACTATGGCTAACGAAGGAGCATTGCCCGTGCAAACGGCAAAGGATCAGGTCAAGCAGTTGACCGACCAATTCAACCCACATCCAGAAGCCAGAAAATCGAGGCTATAAACCTTCCGCTACACCGCTCTTTCGGGCAAGGGACAGTCCTTCTGAAGTCCGGAAGTATTTTCTGTAATTGGTCGGGGCGACAGGATTTGAACCTGCGACCCCCTGCACCCCATGCAGGTGCGCTACCAGGCTGCGCCACGCCCCGACTTTGTTCCGGTACCTGCTGAACAGGCATTGATGCCCTTCGACAAGGCGTGAATTGTACGCGGAAAGACGGTCAGAACGCCAAGTCAGCGACGCAGCAGGCGTAATACTTCTTCGAGTTCGAGGCGCAACTGACGGATGATCTGCTGGCTCTGGGTGGTATCGACCCGGGCTTCTTCGCCGGTGAGCTTCTGGCGGGCCCCACCGATGGTGAAGCCCTCGTCGTAAAGCAGGCCGCGGATCTGGCGGATGACGAGTACGTCCTGGCGCTGGTAATAGCGGCGATTTCCGCGGCGCTTGACGGGCTTTAGCTGCGGGAACTCCTGCTCCCAGTAACGCAGCACGTGCGGCTTGACCGCACAAAGCTCGCTGACCTCACCGATCGTGAAGTAGCGCTTGCCCGGAATCGGGGGCAGTTCGTCGTTATTCCCCGGCTCCAGCATAGGCCTCTACTCGGGTCTTCAGTTTTTGTCCGGGACGAAACGTGACGACACGTCGCGCCGTGATGGGGATTTCTTTCCCCGTTTTTGGATTGCGGCCAGGCCGTTGATTTTTGTCTCGCAGGTCGAAGTTGCCGAATCCGGAAAGCTTTACCTGCTCGCCGCTGGCCAGTGAGGCACGCAATTCTTCAAAGAACAACTCGACGAGCTCGCGGGCTTCGCGTTTGTTGAGTCCCAGTTCATTGAACAGAGACTCGGCCATATCAGCCTTGGTGAGAGCCATGCTCATTATTTTTTTACTCGTTATTCTCTTAGCCGGGCGTCGAAGTTCATGGCCAGATGAGTGACGACACCGCTGATGATTTTTTCGATATCAGCGTCAGTAAGGGTGCGGGATGTTTCCTGTAAAATCAAGCCCAAAGCAACACTCTTTTGACCACTTCCGATGCGTTTGTCAGCGAAGATGTCAAATACCACGACATCTTTCAGCGCAGGTCCCGCAGCCTCGGCAACCGCCGCCAGCAACTTGCCAGCGGGTATCTCGCTCGCAACCAGGATGGCGAGATCGCGGCGCACCGCCGGGAAGCGTGACAGGCCCAGATAACGCCGCGGCCTGGCACGACCGAGTGCTGCTGTATCGATCTCGAAAAGCATGGGGGATGCAGGCAATTCAAGCGCTGCGCGCAATGCCGGATGCAATACACCGAGCCAGCCGGCAGGCACACCATCGCGCAGGATCCGTGCCGTCTGCCCGGGCTGGAGTGCGGGATGTTCTGCAGCCACAAAATCCAGGCTGGACGGATCACCAGTCAGCCGCAGCAAGGCTTCGACATCCGCTTTCACATCGAAGAATCCAGCCGAAGCAGGCTTTGTATCCCATTGTTCCGGCGTAACATTACCGATGGCGACGCCGGCGATTATGGTCTGCTCCGATAGCGCGTCGGCGCCGGCAGGGCTGAAGCGCACGCCGGCCTCAAAGAGACGAACCCGGCTCTGCTGGCGCGCCAGATTATGACGAACCGCATTGATCAGGCCGGGCCACAGGGTCTGCCGCATCACTGCGAGTTCAGCGGAAATCGGATTGACCAGCGGAACGCCCCGGGCGCCGCCTGCAAACTGCGAATCGAGATCACCATCGATGAAGCTGTAGGTGATCGCTTCCTGGTAGCCTCGCTCAACCAGCACGTTTTTCAAACGATCGAGGCCGACCACGCTGTCGCTCGCCGTACCAAGCCGGGTGGTCTGCTGACCCGGAAGTTCCTCGATGCGATCATAGCCACGTATCCGTGCGATCTCTTCGATCAGGTCGACCTCAATCGCGATATCAAAACGGAAGGATGCCGCTTGTACCTGCCAGCCCCAGGTATTGCTTTCCTGGTGCAGGTGATCCTCAAGACTTGCAGCCGGCACCTGATCGCCCCCGTGCTGCGCTTCAACCAGCATGTCGAGCCGTTGCAGGATATCTACGACCTCTGCATCCGGCACGCGGTGACCCAGCACCTGCGCCAGGCGCTCACGTCGCAAAAGCACCGCCGGAATGCGCTTGTCTGCGAGCACACCTGATACGCTCGCTGGTCCGGGTTTGCCACCGGTGATGTCCAGCAGGAGCGCCGTGGTCCGCTCGATCGCTGCAAGCTGGCCGGCCGGATCAACACCGCGTTCAAAGCGTGTTGCCGCATCCGTCTGCAAACCGAAGCGGCGCGCGCGCCCGGCGATAACTGCAGGCCGGAAGAATGCCGACTCCAGCACCACGTTGCGCGTACCCTCCGTCACTCCGGTGCTTGCGCCGCCCATGATGCCGGCCATGCCGACAACGCCGCGTGCATCAGCGATAACGAGCACATTGCCATCAAGTTCCGCTTCGTCACCGGTCAGCAGCTGAAGTTTTTCCGCCGGCTGGCCGCGCCGGACCGTCAGACCACCGGACAGGGTATCCATGTCATAGGCATGCAGTGGCTGGCCCAGCTCGATCATCACGAGGTTGGTTACGTCGACGACCGGGTTGATGCTGCGGATACCGCTACGGCGCAAGCGCTCGCGTAGCCAGAACGGACTCGGCACATCGCTGCGCACGCCGCGGATCACGCGGCTGACAAAGACCGGACAGTCATCCGGACTGCCGATCGTTACCGGAAACACTTCATCGATGAGGGCGGCAACCGGCGCGGTTGCCGGCGCGCGAAACGGCACACCGGTTGCTGCGGCCAGATCGCGCGCAACACCTGCCACGCAGAAGCAGTCAGCCCGGTTGGGCGTGATTTTCAGGTCGATAATCTGGTCATCGAGCCCCAGAGCCTCGGCGACCGGCATGCCGGGCTTCAGACTGGCATCCAGCTCCAGCAATCCATCGGCCTTTTCGGCCAGGCCGAGCTCGGTTGCTGAGCACAGCATGCCCTCCGAGGCCTCGCCGCGCAGTTTGGCCGGCTTGATCAGCGTGCCGTCGGGCAGCTTTGCGCCGATACACGCCACGGGATAGACACCGCCGACCTGCACATTGGATGCACCACAGACGATCTGCAACGGCGCAACGCCTGCATCCACACGACAGACGCGCAGACGGTCGGCATTCGGATGCGGCTTCACTTCAAGCACGCGGCCAACGACGACGCCCGGCAAGGGCGGTGCGGCTGGATCGAGGCTCTCGACCTCCAGACCCTGCATGGTCAGTTGATGCACGAGTGCCGCAGTATCCCCCGCGGGGTTCGCATACTCGCGCAACCAGTGTTCGCTGAACTTCACTGCATGCCCATCAGTTGAACTGGCGCAGGAAGCGCAGGTCGTTTTCAAACAGCAGGCGAATATCGTCTATGCCGTACTTGAGCATCGCCAGACGCTCGATGCCGATACCGAAGGCATAGCCGGTGTACTTTTCTGCGTCGATGCCCGCATTGCCAAGCACCTTCGGATGCACCATGCCGCAACCGAGCACTTCCAGCCAGCGCCCTGACTCGGAGAGGATGTCCACTTCCGCCGATGGCTCCGTGAACGGAAAGTACGAGGGCCGGAAACGTAGTGTCGCCGAACGCTCGAAAAAACGCTCGATGAACTCATGCAGGATCGCTTTGAGGTTGGCAAAACTCACGTCGGTGTCGATCACGAGGCCCTCAACCTGGTGAAACATCGGCGTGTGCGTCATATCGGAATCGCAACGATAGACACGGCCCGGCGCGATCAGGCGCAGCGGCGCGCCCTGCTCCAGCATCACGCGTATCTGCACCGGCGAGGTATGCGTGCGCAGCAGTTTTCCCGACGGCAGATAAAAGGTGTCATGCATCGCGCGCGCCGGATGGTCTTCCGGAATATTCAGCGCCGTGAAGTTATAGAAGTCGTCTTCGACCTCAGGACCTTCGCTGACCGTAAAACCGGCGGCAGCAAAGATCGCCTCGATACGCTGCCGGGTCTGCGTGACCGGATGCAGGCCGCCCGCCTGCTGACCGCGGCCCGGCAGACTCACATCGACGGCATCGGCAGCCAGCGCATCGCGAAGCGCATCCGCCTCGAGCGCAGAACGGCGCTCATTCAGTCCGGTTTCCAGGGCATCCCGGGCAGTATTGATAACCTGCCCTGCTGCACGTCGCTCGGCATCCGGCAAGGCGCCGAGCTGCTTGAGCAGCGCCGTCAGCTCGCCCTTCTTGCCCAGATAGCGGACACGCACGGCATCGAGCAGCGCGAGATCACCCGCAGCGGCAAGTTCCGCTCTGGCACGGGCCAACAGCGACTCGATGTCATGCATGGGAAAAGCCCCCGGCAGAAGCCGGGCCCGGGCAGGTACTTACCGGCTCCGGGCCCCTGGGCATTGCTGGTCAGGCTGCGACGCTGAGACTGGCTTTGGCCTTCTCGGCCAGAGCACCGAAGGCTGCGGCATCGTGTACAGCGAGGTCAGCCAGCATCTTGCGATCGACCTCGATGCCGGCCTTCAGCAAACCGTTCATGAAACGGCTGTAGGAAAGACCATGCAGACGGGCAGCGGCATTGATGCGCGTGATCCACAGTGCACGGAACTCACGCTTGCGCACCCGGCGGTCGCGGAACGCATACTGGCCCGCCTTGATGACGGCCTGCTTGGCTGTCTTGTATAGCTTGCTCCGGGCCTGGGACATGCCCTTGGCCTTCTTGAGCATCTTCTTGTGACGGGCCTTGACCGTCACACCACGTTTTACTCGTGCCATGAATCGGTCCTCCTCAGGTGTACGGCAACATTTTCCGGACGCCAGGCACGTCGCATGCAGCGATCTGGTTCATCGAACCCAGCTGGCGCTTACGCTTCGAGCTTTTTTTCGTCAGGATGTGGTTGAGATGGGACTGCGCGCTCTTGTAGCCATTCGCAGTTGCCCTGAAGCGCTTGGCCGCGCCCCGGTTGGTCTTCATTTTAGGCATTGTCGTCTCCTGTAGCCTGAACCGAACCGGGATTGGCCGGGGCAGGCGGGTTCCGGTATCACCGACAGCACGATTGCTGGCGGCAACAGCCGTCACTCACTTCCTATTGCCGTCACTCACTTCTTCTTGGGTGCGATGACCATGACCATTTGCCGGCCTTCCATCCGGGGAAACTGTTCAACGGTCCCTATGGCCTCAAGGTCCTGTCGGACCTTCTGCAGGAGTTGCACGCCGATCTCCTGATGAGCCATCTCCCGGCCACGGAACCGCAAGGTTACCTTGGCCTTGTCTCCGGCCTCGAGAAACCGTGTGAGATTACGCATCTTGATCTCGTAATCACCCTTGTCCGTTCCCGGACGGAATTTTACTTCCTTTACCTGGATCTGCTTCTGCTTGCGCTTCGCTGCGTGCGCCTTCTTGTTCGTTTCGAACAGAAACTTGCCAAAATCCATGATGCGGCAAACGGGTGGTACTGCGGTCGGTGAAATTTCGACCAGATCCATTGCCGATTCAGATGCCAACTGCAAAGCAGCCTCGCGGGACAGCACGCCAACCTGTTCGCCATCACTTCCGATGACGCGAATCTCTTTGGCCTCGATCTCGTCGTTTCGGCGCACTCGTTTATTCGCAGCGATACGTCAGTCCTCCATTAAATTACGGCCGCGGCTCGCGATCTCGGCTGTAAGGCGCTGGATCAGCTGCTCTAAAGGCATGCTGCCCAGGTCCTTGCCGCTTCGCGTGCGCACGGCCACTTCAGTGT
>CAYJPG010000037.1:0-25765 GCA_964371995.1 uncultured Chromatiaceae bacterium
GGTCCAGGCACTTGAGGCGGCAATGGAGTTCAGTAACGCGGAGTCGGTCGACATGGCCGCGCGGGTACGTGCCTCCTATGCCCGCGATGGCAGATCTGCGCCGGATGCCCTCCAGTCAGGTATCGATCTGATGTGCGGTGCACTGCGGTGCCAGCGCCCTGGGCCCGTGACGCAGTTATACGATTTCTCCTTGCTGCCCGTTCCGGAACAGAAATAAACCTGTCCCCCGTTGCTGTTTGCGCAGATTCCCTGGCCTGCGCCTGGCCCGCGGGTCCCTGATGGTTTTCCGTACGACCGCAGCTGGTCCTGAGAATGCCGCGAGAAACGCTCCCTAAGCCCATGATTTCCGAAACGACCTCGGCTCCGGATCTATCGCGGAGTCTTGTTCCCGTGTGCTAAGCCTCTGTCGCCCGTGCTTTTTTTTGCCACTTGTGTTGACGCATGTGCGGCTCAAACCTATAGTGGAGCGAAGTGGCATGTAGTGGGAGAAAAGGGGTTAAAAGGCCCTGAAGGCAGTGTTCCGTGGAGCAACTCAAATCACCCTTGATGCCAAGGGCCGGCTGGCTGTCCCGGCGCGCTATCGCGACCGGCTGGCGGCTCGTTGTGCCGGGCATCTGATTTGTACCGTAGACCAGGACCACTGCCTGCTGATCTACCCGCTGCCAGACTGGGAAGAGATCGAGCGCAAGCTCATGCGCCTGTCGAGCTTCAACAAGAGCACGCGGCGCTTGCAGCGACTGATGGTTGGTTACGCCAGCGAGCTTGAAGTCGATGGTCACGGGCGTGTGCTGATTCCACGTGAACTGCGTGAATTTGCCGGCCTTGAACGTCAGGCGATGCTGATCGGGCAGGGCAACAAGTTCGAGCTTTGGGACGAGGCGCGCTGGAACGAACGTCGGGACAGCTGGCTGACTGACGAGACAGGGGACGGACTCGGCCTGCCGGCGGAGCTTGAGTCGCTTTCGCTGTAGGGACGACGTCGAAAACGCAAACAAACGCGTCCTGATGAAGACGCGGGGTGCTGGGGTGATTTCACATGTACCTGTCCTGCTGGACGAGGTGCTTCGTTATTTGGCCATCCGGGCTGATGGCCTCTATGTCGACGCTACTTTCGGGCGCGGTGGGCACGCGCGGGCCATCCTCGCAGAGCTGGGGCCGGATGGACGGCTGCTGGCGCTGGACCGCGATCCGGAGGCTGTTGCGGCCGGCATCGCACTGCAGGCCGCCGATCAGCGCTTCAGCATCCGGCAGACAGGGTTTTCGCAGCTGCACAAAGTGCTTGAGGAACAGGGATACCTTGGCTGCATTCACGGCATTCTGCTCGACATCGGCGTTTCATCGCCGCAGCTCGATGATCCGGCCCGCGGTTTCAGTTTCCGCGCCGACGGTCCGCTCGACATGCGCATGGATCCCACGAGCGGCCAGTCTGCAGCAGACTGGGTCAACGCGGCCAGTGAGTCAGACATTGCCAGCGTGCTCTGGCGGTATGGCGAAGAGCGCGCTTCGCGGCGCATCGCCAGTGCGATCTGTGCCGCGCGCGAGCTTGAACCCGTTTTGCGCACCGCACAGCTGGCCGGAATCATTTCCGGCGTCATCCGCAGCGAACCTGGTCGGCATGCGGCGACCCGCAGCTTCCAGGCGATCCGCATCTTCATCAACGGCGAACTCGAAGAGCTGGAGGCCGGGCTGCGCGGCGCAGTCGCGGCGCTGGCTGTGGGCGGGCGACTCTGTGTCGTCAGCTTTCATTCGCTCGAGGACCGCATCGTGAAGCGCTTTCTGCGTGACCACTCGCGTGTGGATCCGGCGCTGCGCGATGTGCCGGTTGTCCCCGAGTCGGCATTGCCCACGCTGAAACTTCTGAGCCGGGCTGTGACAGCGGGCGAGGCCGAGTTGCGACAGAACCCGCGGGCACGCAGTGCGGTGTTACGTACAGCGGAGAAGGTCCGGTGACTCCGGCGGATCGCAGCCGGGCGATTTGCGCGACGCTGGCCGCTGTCGTGATGGTGTCGGCAGTCGCTGCCGTCTATGCCAAGCACAAGTCGCGCAAGCTGTTCGTTGAGCTGCAGGCGCTGACTGCGGAACGCGATCGCCTCGAGATGGACTGGGGCCGGCTGCAGATAGAACAGAGCACCCAGGCGAGCTATCCGCGCGTCGAGACCGTGGCCCGCGACAAGCTGGCGATGCACATGCCTGATCCGCGCGGCATCGAGGTGACGGGGCGATGAGCGCGGCGGACAGACAGCAGAAGCCCGCCCTGCGCAGCTTCATCTGGCGCATGTGGTTCGTCGCGGCATTGCTGATGCTGTCGGTAGGTGGACTGGTCGCCCGCGCCGTGCATCTGCAGGTTTTCAATACCGAATTCCTGAATGCCCAGGCGGCCGCACGGCATCTGCGGGTCGCAACGCTTTCGGCCACGCGCGGTGTCATCAAGGACCGCAACGGGGTGCCGCTGGCTGTCAGTACGCCGGTCGACAGTGTGTGGGTGAATCCCCCGCAGCTCCTCGAGTCGCCGGAGAAGATCCGCGGGCTGGCTCGCCTGCTGAAGATGGATGGCGGCGAACTCACCGCACGCCTCACACGCAATGTGCGCAAGGAATTCGTCTATCTGAAGCGCCACATGAATCCGGCTGAAGCGGCGGCGGTCGATGCCCTGCAGATTCCGGGCGTGCATCTGCTGCGTGAGTACCGTCGCTACTATCCGGCCGGCGAAGTGACCGGCCATCTTCTCGGCTTTACGAACATCGATGACCGGGGCCAGGAAGGGCTGGAGCTGGCGTTCAACAACTGGCTGCAGGGCGTTCCAGGCAAGAAGCGCGTGCTGCGCGACCGGCTCGGCCGGGTGATCGAGGATGTCGAGAGTATCGAGCCGCCGCAGCCGGGCGGTGATCTGGTGACCTCGATTGATCTGCGTATCCAGTACTTTGCCTATCGTGCGCTCAAGGCGGCCGTTCAGCAGTACCACGCGGCTTCGGCTTCTGCGATCGTCATCGATGTCACAACCGGCGAAGTCCTCGCTGACGTCAACCAGCCAGCCTACAACCCGAATGACCGCAGTCAGCTCAAGCCCGCACTGTTCCGCAATCGTGCCATCACCGACATCATTGAGCCGGGTTCGACCTTCAAGCCGCTGATTGTCGCAGCGGCACTCGACAGCGGGCGTTTCAATGCGCGCAGCGAAGTGGATACCAGTCCCGGCTTTATCCGTGTCGGCAACAAGACCATTGAGGACAAGCACAACCTGGGCCGCATTGATCTGACGACGATCCTTGCCAAGTCGAGCAACGTGGGCATCGTGCATGTGGTCATGCAACTCGACAAGGACGCGCTGTGGAATACGCTCAGCCGTTTCGGCGCGGGTCGTCTCACCAGCAGCGGTTTTCCGGGCGAGTCAGCCGGCGTGCTGGCACCGTATCAGAGCTGGCGGCCGATCGGGCAGGCGACCCTGGGCTACGGCTACGGCCTGTCGATGACGCCGCTGCAGCTGGCCCAGGCCTATGCCGTGCTCGCCGCAGATGG
Organism: uncultured Chromatiaceae bacterium; assembly: GCA_964371995.1. GTDB lineage: Bacteria > Pseudomonadota > Gammaproteobacteria > Steroidobacterales > SHZI01. The sequence continues at coordinate 3,517 of CAYJPG010000037.1, forward strand.
CCTGCAGCGGCCGGTGTCGCTGGTGCGCATCGCGCAGGCGCCGATTGCGCGGCGGGTAGTGAGCCCGCAGGTTGCGCGTGATGTGCGCATGATGCTTGAGCACGTAGTCTCCAGTGATGGTACCGGCATCAAGGCGGCGGTGACCGGTTATCGCGTGGCTGGCAAGACAGGTACTGCGCGCAAGCTCACCGCCAGCGGCTATTCCGACGACCGGCATACCGCCGTATTTGCCGGCATCACGCCGGTTGAGGATCCCCGTTTCGCCATCGTCGTGGTCGTGGATGATCCGCAAGGCAACATTTACTACGGTGGCGATATTGCCGCACCGGTGTTTTCCACAATTGCCGCCGGTGCACTGCGTATTTTTGCCGTACCGCCCGATGGCATACCGCCGCCTGAAGATCCGCGTCCGACGACGCTGGCCGTAAACCTGCCATGAATCTGGTGATCAGTAACGACATGGATCTGCGCACACTGTTCGACGGTTTCGGGGTAGAGGTGCCGCAGCGCGAAATTGCTGATATCACCACGGAGAGCCGCAGTGTGAGCCGGGACGGGTTGTTCCTCGCCTGTCGGGGAAACACGCACCATGGTCTCGAATTCATCGATCAGGTACTGGCCGAGGGTGCGTCCGCCATTGCCTGGGAACCGGATGTCGACGTACAGGAGCCGGTACTGCCGGCGGACGTCTGCGGTTTTGCCGTACCGCATCTCGGTCAGCGGCTGGGCGAGATTGCCAACCGTTTCTTTGCCACGCCGTCTGCCGCAATAGCCGTCACCGGCATCACCGGCACCAACGGCAAGACCACCACGGCATGGCTCGTGACCCAGGCACTCGGCAATCTCGGCGAGTCAGCGGGCTACATGGGTACGCTCGGTCACGGGCTGGGCGTTGAAGTGCGTACGGGCGCATTGACCACACCGGGCTGCATTACGCTGCATCGCCAGTTGCGTGAACTGGCTGATGCAGGCGCCCGACACGCGGTGCTCGAGGTATCCTCGCATGCGCTCGATCAGCATCGCGTCAACGGCGTGCACTTCAGTACTGTCGCGTTCAGCAACCTGGGCCGCGATCATCTCGATTATCACCCCGATCTGCAGCACTACGCTGAGGCCAAGGCGCGCCTGTTCCGCGTTGGCGCACGCACAGCGGTGATAAACCTCGACGACCCCTTCGGAAGGACACTGGCAGAGTCGCTGCCACGCGAAACCGCTTGTCTGGGCGTGAGCATGGACGGCAATCCGGCGGCGAAACTGCGCGCGGAACTGGTGCAGACCGGTGCCGATGGTCTGGTGCTTGATCTCTGCGGTGATTTCGGTACGGCACGGCTCAGCAGCCGTCTTTGGGGCCGCTTCAATGCCGAAAATCTGCTGCTGGCCGCCGGCATACTGCTGGCCGAAAGCTGGCCGCTCGATCGTGTCGTCGCAGCCCTTGCGGACTGCACGGCGCCGCCGGGGCGCATGCAGCTTGTTCGAGTGTCTGCCGGTCAGCCGGCCGTGCTGGTCGATTTCGCACACACGCCCGATGCGCTGCGCAAGGCGCTGACAGCGATTCGCGCGCACTGCAGCGGCCAGCTCTGGTGCGTGTTCGGCTGCGGCGGTAACCGTGACCGCGGCAAGCGTGCGCTCATGGGCAGCGTGGCGGTCGAACTTGCCGACCGCGTGATCATCACGGACGACAATCCCCGTGACGAGGATTCACGGCAGATTATCGAAGATATTCTTGCCGGCGCGGGATCCGGCAGCACCGCGGTGCAGGTGATACCGGACCGTGCAGCAGCTATCCAGCGGGCCATCCATCTGGCCGCACCCGGCGACGCAATCCTGATTGCCGGCAAGGGGCATGAGCAGACGCAGATCGTGGCTGGTGCGAGCCTGCCGTTTTCCGATGTAGCAGTCGCTGCCGCGGCGCTGTCTGTCGCGCAGCAGGGGCCGGGTGCATGACCATGGGTACGCTCGGCATGGTTGCAGAGGCGGTCGGCGGCACGCTGATCGGCGCCGATGCCGGTTTTGATTCGGTGAGTACCGACAGCCGCAGCCTGGAGCCTGGCCAGTTGTTCTTTGCCCTGCGTGGCGTGCGGCACAACGCGGCGGAATTTGCCGCCCATGCCGCCGCCGCCGGCGCAGCTGGCGTTGTCATCGAGGAGCGACAGCCCATCGATCTGCCGCAGGTACATGTGGCAGATGCGGGCCAGGCCCTGTGCAGCTTCGCCACGATGTGGCGCAAGCGTTTCAGCCTGCCGATCGTTGCGGTGACCGGCAGCAACGGCAAGACCACCGTCAAGGAGATGGTCGGCACCATACTGCGCACACACTTTGCCGGTCCCGGCGACGATGCCGGTGTGCTGGTGACCTGGGGCAATCTGAACAACCACATCGGTGTGCCCATTACGCTGCTGTGGATGCGCGACAGTCACCGCGCTGCCGTGATCGAGATGGGCGCCAGCGCCAGGCACGAGATTGCCCGGCTGGCCGGAATAGCCGCGCCCACGGTAGCGATCATTACCAATGCCGGGCCGGCACATCTGGGCGGATTCGGCGGCACCCTCAAGGATGTTGCCGAGGCGAAGGGCGAGCTGTTTGCGGGCCTGCCTGCCGGGAGCATCGCCATCATCAACCGGGATGACCCCTTCTACGGTTACTGGCGCAGCCTTCGCAAGGACATCACCTATCGTTCATTCGGCCTGTCGCCGGATGCGGACTATCGCGCAGTCGATGTGCAGGCCTTTGGTGTACGGAGCCTAAGTTTCCGGCTGCTCACGCCGACCGCTGAGATACCGGTTGAGCTGCCGATGTCCGGCGGCCACAACGTGCGCAACGCGCTGGCTGCAGCGGCTGCGTCGCTCGCCGCCGGGGCCAGCCTGCAGGCAGTGCGCGATGGCCTGGCGCAGATGCTCAACGTCACCGGTCGCCTGCGTGCCGAGCCCGGTCCGGCCGGCAGCACGATCTTCGACGACAGCTACAACGCCAATCCGGGTTCGGTTGCCGCCGCCATACATTTTCTCGCCGGTCTCGACGGGCAGCGCTGGCTGGTTCTCGGTGGAATGGCAGAACTCGGTCCGGATGAGGCAGCCCTGCACCGCGAGGTCGGCGTGCTTGCGGCACAGAGCGGCATCGACCGTTTTTATTGTGTCGGTGAGCTGACGCGACCGGCCGCTGAAGGCTTTGGCCCGGCGGCCCACTGGTACGCCGATGTCACCGAACTTGCCGAAGTCTTGCGGCCCCGGATGACCGCAGACGTCCATCTGCTCGTCAAGGGTTCACGCAGCGCGGGGCTCGAGCGCCTGGTGCAGCTGGTCACCGGGCGTACCGATACGGCGAGGGTGCACTGATGCTGCTGCTGCTGGCTGAAAGCCTGAAGGGATATGTGTCGGGCTTCAACGTCTTCACCTATCTGACGATGCGCGCGATTCTCGGTGCGCTGACGGCGCTGGCGCTGTCGCTGTTTCTCGGCCCACCGCTGATCCGTCGCCTGACCCTGCGGCAGATCGGCCAGACCGTTCGCCAGGACGGTCCGCAGACCCACCTGCAGAAAGCCGGTACGCCGACCATGGGCGGGGCGCTGATCTTGCTCGCGATCATCCTCAGCACGCTGTTGTGGGCCGACCTCCGCAGCCTGTTCGTCTGGGTCGTAATCGGCGTGACCTTTTGCTATGGCCTGATCGGTTTCGTCGATGACTACCGCAAGCTCGTGCTGCGCGATCCGAAGGGTCTGTCGGCCCGGCAGAAACTGTTCTGGCAGCTGCTGATCGCCATCATCGTGGGTGTCGTGCTTTACCGGCATGCCGATGCGCCGCAGTCGACCGCACTGCTGATTCCCTACCTGAAGGATATTTCCATTCCGCTCGGCTGGCTCTTCGTGCCCTTTGTCTGTCTGGTCATCGTCGGCAGCAGTAACGCGGTGAACCTCACCGATGGCCTGGACGGTCTGGCGATCATGCCGACGGTGCTGGTCGGCGGCGCGCTCGGCGTGTTTGCCTGGGTGGCCGGCAACGCGATCTTTTCCCGCTACCTCGGCATTCCTTATATTGCCGGTGCCGGCGAGCTGTTTGTATTCTGCGCGGCGCTGGCAGGCGCCGGGCTCGGCTTTCTCTGGTTCAACACCTATCCGGCCCAGGTCTTCATGGGCGACATCGGCGCACTGGCGCTGGGCAGTGCACTCGGTGTCGTAGCGGTGGTCGTGCGTCAGGAAGTAGTGCTGCTGATCATGGGCGGCGTGTTCGTCGCCGAGACTGTCTCGGTGATGATGCAGGTGGCCTCTTTCAAGATGACCGGCAAGCGTATTTTTCGCATGGCCCCGCTGCACCATCACTTCGAGTTGAAGGGCTGGGCAGAGCCAAAGGTCATCGTGCGCTTCTGGATCGTGACCGTGGTGCTGGTGCTGGTCGGGCTGTCGAGCCTGAAGATCCGGTGATGGGGGCAGCAGCGATGAGTCCGCAATACAGTGGGCAGGCGCAAGCGACGGTACTCGTGCTGGGCATGGGCGGGACCGGTGCCGCCTGCGCCCGCTACTTTGCTGCTCATTACAAGATGGCAGTGTTTGCCGATACGCGCGCCGTCCCGCCGGGACTGGCTGCGATCCATGCGGCGATGCCGGCTGTGGAAACGCATCCCGGCCAGATTCCGCTGAAACTCCCGCCACATATCGAGCAGGTGGTGGTATCGCCCGGTGTGGATCTGCATCTGCCGCTGCTGAAGGAAGCCCGCCAGCGCGGCATTCCGGTACTGAGCGACATCGACCTGTTTGTCTGCGAGGCGCGCGCACCGATCGTGGCAATCACCGGCTCGAACGGCAAGAGCACCGTGACCTCGATGCTCGGCCAGATGCTGGCGGGGGCCGGCATGCGGGTTGGTGTCGGCGGTAATCTTGGTACGCCGGCACTCGATCTGCTCGATACAGAGACAGAGATTTATGTGCTCGAGCTGTCGAGCTTTCAGCTCGAGCGCAGCCAGCCGATCAATGCGGCAGCGGCAGTGCTGTTAAATGTCTCGCCGGATCACCTCGATGTCCACGGCGATATGGCCGGTTATACGGCGGCCAAGGCCCTTGTCTACGCGAACTGCAAGGTTGCGGTGCTGAACCGCGATGAGCCGGCTCTCAAGAATCTCGTGCCAGTCGGCGTTCCGGTCATCAGCTTCGGGCTCGGTGCGCCCGGCGACGGTGAGTTTGGTCTGCTGCAGCGGATGGACGGCAGCTGGCTGGCCCGCGGTGATGAAGCGCTGTTGCCGGTGACGGAGCTGCAGCTCACCGGCCGGCACAATATCTCGAACGCACTGGCAGCGCTGGCGTTGGGCGCTGCCCTCGGACTGGAGCCGGCGACACTCGTGCCTGGCCTGCGCAACTACCGGCCACTGCCGCACCGGATGGCGGTGGTTGCCTGCCGCGACGGGGTGACCTGGATCGACGATTCAAAGGCCACCAATGTTGGCGCCGCGGTGGCGAGTATCAGCAGTCTCGACGGCCCGCTGGCGCTGATCGCCGGTGGCGACGGCAAGGGCGCAAGTTTCGCAACACTTGCCGATGCTTTGCGTGGCCGCGAGTGCGTGGCGATATTGCTGGGCCGCGATCGCCAACAGCTGGCGGCCGCCCTGCACGGCGTATGTCCGGTCAGGCTTGTCGATGATATGCCGGTGGCCGTACGCGAGGCGCGAGCGGTGGCGAGGCCGGGCTGGACAGTGCTGCTGGCCCCGGCCTGCAGCAGTCTCGACATGTACCGCGACTACGGTGCACGTGGTGATGCCTTCCGCACCGCGGTACTCGGCATGCAGGAGGCGCAGGCATGAGCGCAACGCATACCGCAGGGCCCGGGCAGAGCCGGCCCGACATGATTCTGCTGAGCGTGGTCGGGATCCTGCTCGCGGTTGGTCTGCTGATGGTGGCCTCGGCCTCGATCGCACTGGCCGATCGCCAGCACGGCGATGCTTTCTATTTCTTCGAGCGACAGATAGTGGTTGCGACGATGGGCCTCGCTGCCGCCTGGGGCATGGCGAAGGTGCCGACGCGGGTGTGGCAGAGTCTCGGCCCGTGGCTGGCCGGTGCCGCCATCCTGTTGCTCGTCATGGTGCTGCTGCCGGGCCTCGGTCGCACCGCCAACGGCAGCACGCGCTGGCTGAACATCGCCGGCATCAACATCATGCAGGTCAGCGAGCCGGTCCGCCTGATGTTGCTGATCTACGTCGCGGACTATGCGGTCCGTCGCAACGAGGAGATTCGCGGCAGTTTCTTCGGCTTCATGAAGCCGCTGGTGATCGTCGGTGTCGCCGCGGCCCTGCTGCTCGCGCAACCGGATTTTGGTTCGGCCGTCCTGCTGATCGGTATTTCCTTCACCGTGATGTTTCTGGCCGGCGCCCGGCTGCGTGATGTGAGCCTGACGCTGGGACCGGTCGTGCTCGGTTTTGCGCTGCTTGCCAAGTTCTCTCCCTATCGCATGAAGCGCCTGACCGGCTTCTGGGATCCATGGGCTGATCCTTATGGCGACGGCTTTCAGCTCACCCAGTCACTGATCGCGATCGGCAGCGGCGAATGGACGGGCCTCGGCCTGGGCGCCAGCGTGCAGAAACTTTTTTATCTGCCGGAGGCGCATACGGACTTCATCTTCGCCGTGATCGCCGAAGAGTTTGGCCTGATCGGCAGTCTGGCGATGATCCTGCTCTACGTGCTGCTGATCTGGCGGGCGCTGGTCATCGCGCGGGCGGCCGCTGCGCGCGAGCACTTCTTCCAGGCTTACGTGGCCTTCGGGCTGGGTATCTGGCTGGCCATGCAGGCTGCCATCAATCTCGGTGTGAACATGGGCGTGCTGCCCACCAAGGGGCTGACGCTGCCGCTGGTGAGTTACGGCCGGAGCAGCCTGCTGGTGACGCTGGCTGCGCTCGGCCTGCTGCTGCGTATCGATCTCGAGAACCGCGGTATTGCGAGCGCCGCAAAGCGTCGCGTCAACGGGCGGGTGGTGCGATGAAACCGGCACCGATCCTCATTATGGCTGGCGGCACCGGCGGACATGTATTCCCGGCGCTTGCCGTGGCACGCGCGCTGCGCGAGCGGAATGAATCGGTGGTGTGGCTGGGCACCGAACTCGGTATCGAGGCCCGGCTGGTTCCGGCCGAGGGCATTGAGCTGGAGCGCGTGCGCGTCAAGGGTTTGCGTCGTCGCGGTCTCGGCGCCTGGCTGACTGCACCGCTGCAGATCATGTTGGCGGTCGTCGAAGCGCTGCGCATCCTGCGTCGCCGGCGTCCGAAGCTGGTGCTGGGCATGGGCGGCTATACGGCGGGGCCGGGTGGTCTCGCCAGCTGGTTGCTGCGCATACCGCTCGTCATCCATGAACAAAATGCTGTCGCGGGTCTTACTAATCGTCTTCTGGCGAACTTTGCCCGGGAAGTGCTTGAAGCCTTCCCGGGCAGTTTTTCTGCCAGCATCAAGACCCGCCTGACCGGCAATCCCGTCCGTCACGACATCGCACTGCTGCCCGCACCCGATCTGCGTTTGCGCGGTCGTTCGGGTCCACTGCGGCTGCTGGTGCTCGGTGGAAGCCAGGGCGCCAAGGCGCTGAATGCAGTGGTCGGGCCGGCTGTGGCGCTGCTCCCTGAAGCCGAGCGTCCGGAGATCCGTCATCAGACCGGCGAGAACACTTGCGGTGTGGCCGAGGTCGCCTATCGCCGCGCAGGTGTGGAGGCGCATCTGCAGACTTTCATTGCCGATATGGCCGAGGCCTATGGCTGGGCCGATCTCGTGATCGCCCGCTCGGGCGCCTTGACGGTCGCCGAACTGGCGGCTGCCGGGGTGGGCGCAATTCTCGTGCCTTATCCGGCCGCAGTGGACGATCACCAGACCCGGAACGCGGCGTATCTGGTCAACGCGGGCGCTGCCACGCTGATCCCGGAGGACGAACTTGATGCGGAGCGCCTGGCCGCGGCGTTGCAACGGCGTATCGGCGACCCGGGACTGGTGCTGAAGCAGGCACAGCTGGCCCGTGCACAGGCGATGCCCGATGCGACTGCCGACATCGTGGCCCGCTGCCTGGCCCTCAGTCTGGCCAGGAGGCGCAGCGATGCGTGACCGCATGCGCCGGATCAATCGCATTCACCTGGTCGGCATCGGCGGCGTCGGCATGGGCGGCATCGCCGAGGTGCTGCTCAACCTGGGTTATGCCGTACAGGGTTCCGACCTGCGCGAGTCGGCCGTCACCCGGCGGCTCACGCGGCTCGGTGCACTCGTGCATATCGGCCATCGCGCCGAGTACGTCGCGGATGCCGATGTGGTGGTGACCTCCAGCGCGGTCGGCGCCGACAATCCGGAAGTGCTGGCGGCACAGGCCAGCCGCAAGCCAGTGGTCCGGCGCGCCGAGATGCTGGCTGAACTGATGCGTTTCCGGCATGCGATCGCCGTCTCCGGCAGTCACGGCAAGACCACGACCACGAGCCTGATCGCGAGTGTGCTGGCCGAAGCCGGCCAGGATCCGACCTTTGTCATCGGCGGGCGGTTGAAGAGCGCCGACTCCAATGGTCGTCTCGGTGCCGGCCGCTATCTGGTTGCCGAAGCCGACGAGAGCGATGCGTCTTTCATCCACCTGCAGCCGATGGTGGCGGTGGTCACCAATATCGGCAACGATCATCTCGGCACATACGGCGGCGACGTCGAGCGTCTTCGCCAGACCTTTGTTGAGTTCCTGCACAATCTGCCCTTCTATGGTCTGGCCATCGTGTGCATCGACGATCCGGGCGTGCGCGCGATCCTGCCGGACATCCACCGTGCCACCCTGAGCTATGGCTTCTCGCCCGAGGCCGATGTGCGTGCGGAAAACCTGGTCCGCGAAGGCTTGCGTTCCCGCTTTACTGTCGTGCGCCCGGCACCGGCGCTGCCCCTGCAGGTCGTGCTCAATCTGCCCGGCCGCCACAACGTCCTGAATGCGCTCGCCGCAGTGGCCGTCGCCTGCGACCTTGAACTCGACGATGCGGCCTGCCAGCAGGCACTCGCCAGCTTTGAGGGCGTCGACCGGCGCCTGCAGATGCTTGGCGATATCGTGATCGGTGGCCACTGCGTGACGCTGGTCGATGACTACGGCCACCATCCGACCGAAATAGCTGCAACCATCGAAGCGGCGCGCCAGGTCTGGCCCGAACGCCGGCTGGTCGTCGCTTTCCAGCCGCACCGTTATACAAGAACGCGCGATCTGCTCGATGATTTTGCCGAGGCGCTGTCGGTGGCCGATCGCCTGCTCGTCACGGAGGTCTACGCCGCAGGTGAAGCGCCGATCGCCAACGCTGACGGACGCTCCATCTGCCGGGCCATCCGCAGCCGCGGGCAGATCGAACCGGTATTCGTCCCGCATATCGATGAACTGAACGAGTTGCTGGCTGGTGTGCTGGAATCCGGCGATGTGCTGCTGACGCTCGGCGCCGGCAACATCGGTGCGATGGCGCTGCAACTTCGCGAGCAATACGGTGAGCAGGCAACGTTGCACACGGGTGGTGCGATGTGATGACGATGAAGAAAGAACGCCCGGGCAAGTTATTGCGCGACGAGTTGATGTCGAAACATACAACATGGCGAGTCGGCGGCCCCGCAGATGTGTATCATGCGCCACGTTGTCGCGCTGAACTCCTGGAATTTTTTCGCGGTCTTGATGCGAGCACGCCGGTTTACTGGGTTGGTTTCGGAAGCAACCTCCTTGTCAGGGATGGTGGCATTCGCGGCGTCGTCATCGCGACCAGCCAGGCACTCGGTGAACTGCACAATCTCGGCGGCGGCGTCATCGAAGCGGAAGCGGGCGTGGCCTGTACGGTTGTGGCCCGGCAGTGCGGCCGCTGGCAGCTTGGCCCCGCGGAATTCTTTGCCGGCATTCCCGGCAGCGTCGGCGGTGCGCTGCGCATGAACGCGGGTGCCTTTGGCGGTGAAACCTGGAACAGTGTCATTGAGGTCGATGTGCTCGACCGGCGCGGCGTGGTGCATACCCGCAGTCGTGATGCCTATGAAGTCGGCTACCGGCATGTACAGAAGCCCGCGGATGAGTGGTTTCTCGCCGCCCGCATGCAGTTTGACGAGAACTACCAGGTTGCCGGGGCGCGCATGCGAACGCTGATCGCCGAGCGCAAGGCCAGTCAGCCGCTCGGACTGCCGAGCTGCGGGTCGGTGTTCAAGAACCCTCCCGGCGACCATGCGGCGCGGCTCATCGAAACGGCCGGTCTCAAGGAGGCCCGGATCGGCGGGGCGCAGGTCTCCCCGAAGCACGCCAATTTCATCATCAACACCGGCGGCGCGACGGCTGCCGACATCGAAAACCTGATTCTGAAGGTGCAGGCCACGGTTGAGCGCCGGCATGGCGTGCGCCTCGAGCCCGAAGTGCAGATCATCGGTGAGCCGACTGCCGGCCACACCAGGGCGGAGGGGGTCTGAGCATGGCCAACTACCCGCGCATCACTGACCCCGCCGCATTCGGACGCGTCGTCGTGCTGATGGGCGGCGATTCTGCCGAGCGGGAGATCTCGCTGCTCACCGGTCAGGCGGTGCTCAAGGCGCTCATTAATAAGGGTGTGGCTGCCGAGCCGCTGGACGCCTGTGGCCGTGATCTCGTCAGCCGGCTGTCTGCCGGTGGCTATGACCGGGTGTGGATCGCGCTGCATGGCCGGGGCGGCGAGGATGGCACCCTGCAGGGGCTGCTGTCCTTTCTGGGTTTGCCTTTCACCGGCTCGGGTGTATTGGGTTCGGCGATCAGCATGGACAAGTTGCGCACCAAGCGTCTCCTGCAGGGCGCCGGCCTGCCCACGCCGCGCTACTGCGTGATCCGCAATGAAGCGGATCTGGTCGAGGCGGCCGGGCAGCTCGGCTTGCCACTGATGGTCAAGCCTTCGGCCGAAGGTTCCAGCATCGGCATGAGCAAGGTCAGCCGCGTCGAGCAGCTGGCCGGAGCCTGGCAGCTTGCCGCCGGTTTCAACTGCGAGGTCTTCGCCGAAGAATGGGTGGGCGGGCCGGAGTACACGGCGGCCGTGCTGCACGATGAAGTCCTGCCGCTGATCCGCATCCAGACCGACGGCGTGTTCTACGACTACCAGGCCAAGTACTTCAGCGACGAGACCCGCTACCTCTGCCCCTGTGGTCTGCTCCCCGCGGAGGAGCGCGAGCTGGCTGAAGTGGCCCGCGCCGCTTTCACGGCGGTCGGCGCCGAAGGCTGGGGACGCGTGGACATCATGGTGGCCGCAGAGGTCGGGCCGCTGGTGCTCGAGATCAATACCGTACCGGGCATGACCAGCCACAGCCTGGTGCCGATGGCCGCTGCCGCTGCCGGTACCTGTTTCGATGATCTGGTCTGGCGAATTCTTGAAACGAGCCTCGCTCCGGTTGCGGAGGTATCGAAATGAGCGTCTTGAGTCGCCGTAACCGCAAGCGCCGCGCGGAGCCGCGAATCAGGCTCCCGGTAATCCCCTGGGTACGTATCACGAGCGTGCTCGGCGTCGTGCTGCTCGCCGGAGGCGCTCTGTTCGCCGGCCGCTGGCTGCTGAACCGTCCGGTCGAGCAGGTCGTGATCAATGGTGAATTTGAGCGCGTCTCGGCCGATCGCCTCGAATCGCTGCTGCGTCCTTATATGGGCCAGGGTTTTCTGGCCACGCCGCTCGACGTGTTACAGCAGCAGCTGGCCGCGGTGCCCTGGGTTGCCACCGCGCGGGTGAGCCGCAAGTGGCCCGGTACTCTGGATGTCACGGTGACCGAGGAGCAGCCGGCCGCACGCTGGGGCGAGCACGGTCTTCTCAATCCGCAGGGACGTCTGTTTGTCAGCAATGCCGACCACATTCCCGCCGGTCTGCCCCGGCTCAACGGGCCCGAGGGTACGGAAGCCGAGGTCGCAGCGCGCTACGTTGCCATCCAGGAACAGCTGGTACATCGCGGGCTGGCGCTTGCGGCTCTTGAACTCGACCAGCGCGGTGCGTGGTCGCTGCGCCTGAGCAACGGCATCCAGGTACGGATCGGATCGCAGGATGTCGATGTCCGGCTGGCGCGCTTTTTTGAAGCGCTGGATTCAGTCGTCGCCGCGGTTGCGGCCGACGTGAACTACATCGACATGCGTTACACGAACGGTTTTGCCGTGGGCTGGAAACACCAGCGCGCCGCCGGGGAAAAGTCGCCCAATGCCTAGGAAGGACGACAAGCACATCATCGTCGGCCTCGACATCGGCACCTCGAAGGTGGTCGCGATTGTGGGCGAGCTGCAGGACGACGGCCAGATCGAAGTGATCGGTTTCGGCATGCATCCCTCAAAGGGGCTGAAGAAGGGTGTGGTCGTCAATATCGAGTCCACAGTGATCTCGATTCAGCGCGCCGTCGAGGAAGCCGAACTCATGGCCGGTTGCGACATCAGCCAGGTCTATGCCGGCATTGCCGGCAGTCACGTGCGCAGCCTGAATTCGCACGGCATCGTGGCGATCCGCGACCGTGAGGTCACGCAGAGCGATGTAGACCGCGTGATCGATGCGGCGCGCGCCGTCGCGATTCCGGCCGACCAGAAGATCCTCCATGTGCTGCCCCAGGAATTCATCATCGACGGGCAGGAAGGTATCCGGGAGCCCATCGGCATGTCCGGCGTGCGTCTCGAAGCCCGCGTGCACATGGTGACCGGCGCGGCCAGCGCCGCGCAGAACATCGTCAAGTGTGTGCAACGCTGCGGACTCGAAGTCGAAGACATCGTTCTCGAGCAACTGGCTTCGAGTTACGCCGTGTTGACCGATGATGAGAAAGAGCTCGGCATCTGCCTTGTGGACATCGGTGGCGGCACTACAGATATCGCCGTATTCAACAATGGCGCGATCCGTCATACGGCAGTGATCCCGATCGCCGGTGACCAGGTCACCAACGACATTGCCCTCTCGATGCGTACGCCGACCCAGTACGCGGAAGAGATCAAGATCAAGTACGCCTGTGCGCTTTCGCAGCTGGCCAACCTTGACGAAACCATCGAGGTGCCGAGTGTGGGAGACCGCCCGCCGCGCCGGCTGGCCCGTCAGACGCTGGCCGAAGTTGTGGAGCCACGCTACGAGGAGCTGTTCGGCCTGATCCGGGACGAACTGCGGCGCAGTGGCTGCGAAAACATGATCGCTGCCGGCATCGTGCTGACCGGCGGCAGCGCCAAGATGGAAGGCGCAGTTGAACTTGCGGAAGAGGTCTTTCACATGCCGGTGCGCCTCGGTGTACCGCAGCATGTGCGCGGCCTCGGCGACGTGGTGCGCAATCCGATTCACTCGACGGGAATCGGTTTGCTGGTCTACGCAAGGAGCCGGGCGATGCGCCTGGCTGCAGATACACCGGTAGGGGCAGGGTTGCGTGAGGTCTGGGGCCGGATGAAGAGCTGGTTCCAGGGGAATTTCTGATTTTTGTTGTTGTCGCCAGTCATTTACTACGGGAGACGGAAAAATGTTTGAACTGATGGATGCGGGCAGTCAGAACGCGGTCATCAAGGTACTTGGCGTGGGCGGGGGCGGCGGTAACGCTGTCCGGCACATGGTAAGCGCCGGGATCGATGGTGTGGATTTCATCTGTTGCAATACCGATGCACAGGCACTGCGGACTTCGAACGTCCGTACCGCCCTGCAGATCGGCTGCAACATCACCAAGGGCCTCGGCGCCGGTGCAAATCCGGATGTCGGTCGTCAGGCTGCAATGGAAGACCGTGACCGTATTATCGAGGTCATCGAAGGTGCCGACATGCTGTTCATCACGGCGGGCCTCGGCGGTGGTACCGGCACCGGCGCAGCGCCGATCGTCGCGCAGGTGGCCAGGGAACTCGGCATCCTCACGGTTGCCGTGGTAACCAAGCCCTTCGCGATGGAAGGCAAGAAGCGCCTGATGATTGCTGATCAGGGTATCGCCGAACTCGCCAAGTATGTCGATTCGCTGATCACGATCCCCAACGAGAAGCTGCTTTCCGTACTGGGCATGGAGACCACGCTGCTGGATGCCTTCAAGGCCGCCAACGAAGTGTTGCAGGGTGCGGTGCAGGGCATTGCTGAACTGATCACCCGGCCGGGCCTGATCAACGTGGACTTTGCCGACGTACGTACAGTGATGTCCGAGATGGGCATGGCGATGATGGGCTCGGGTTCAGCGCGCGGTACGGATCGTGCCCGGGAAGCGGCCGAAGCGGCGATTTCGAGCCCACTGCTCGAAGACATCAACCTCTCCGGTGCGCGCGGCATCCTCGTCAATGTGACTGGCGGCGAAAACCTGTCGATCGGCGAGTTCAACCAGGTGGGCGAGGCGGTCAAGCACTGTGCGTCAGAAGATGCCACGGTAGTAATAGGGACGGTTATCGATCCGGAGATGGGCGATGCGATTCGGGTAACGGTGGTGGCGACCGGTCTGGGTCAGCCGGCAGTCCGGCAACAGCCGATAATCCGCGTGGTGCCGCAGCCGGTCGCCGTTGCGCCGCGGCAAACAGGGGGCCGCAACCCCCGGGAAGCGGAAGCCGTTGCGGCCGATGTCTACGGCAGCGCTTACGATCAGCCGGCCTGGATGCGCAAGCGCGCGGTTGGCGATCAGTTGACCGACGACGTTAGCGATACGTCCTTCGATCTGCTCGACGTGCCGGCATTTTTGCGCCGGCAGGCGGACTGAAGTGGGGCCGACACATTGCAGTAGCGCCGGACGGGTGGGCTGAACCCGGACCGGCGCCATTGCAGGGATTTGCCGGCCTGTGTTACGGTGGTCGCGGGTTTTTGTCTCCGTTAGGGAGCCGATTTTGAAGCAACGGACGCTGAAAATGGCGATTCGGGCCACGGGCGTGGGCCTGCATACCGGCCGCAAGGTTTTTATGACCCTGCGTCCGGCTGCCGAGAATACGGGAATCGTATTCCGTCGCGTCGATCTCGACCCGCCGGTCGATATCAAGGCCGATGCCTTCAGTGTTGGCGAGACCATGCTGGGCACCACTCTGGTCAAGGGCGACGTGAAGGTCGCCACCATCGAACACCTGATGGCGGCGCTGTCCGGCCTCGGTATCGATAACGCTTATGTGGATCTCAGCGCCCCCGAGGTGCCGATCATGGACGGCAGTGCGGCGCCGTTCGTGTTCCTGCTGCAGTCCGCGGGTATCGCCGAGCAGAATGCAGCCAAGAAGTTCATACGTGTACGCAAGGCCGTACGCGTTGAAGAAGGGGACAAGTCAGCTGAGATCAAGCCCTTCCCCGGCCTGAAGATCAACTTCCGCATCGATTTCGACCATCCTGTCTTCCGCCGGCACAGCCAGATGGCGACGGTGGATTTCTCGACGACGGCTTTCCTTAAAGAGATATCCCGCGCCCGGACCTTCGGTTTCGCGCGGGATATCGAGATGCTGCGCACCCGTCAGCTGACGCTTGGCGGCAGCATGGACAATGCGATCGTGCTCGACGATTTCCGCATCCTCAATGAGGACGGACTGCGTTTTGAGGATGAGTTCGTAAAGCACAAGATTCTTGATGTCGTCGGCGATATTTACCTGCTCGGACACTGTCTGGTCGGCGAGCTGACTGCCGTCAAGTCGGGCCATGCGCTCAACAACAAGCTGCTGCGTGCCCTGCATGCCGATGCTTCGGCCTGGGAGATGGTCAGCTTCGATGAGCAGCGCGCGGCGCCGATCTTCTACCCGGTGCCTGTCGGCGCCGTCTGATTCGTCCCGACCCGTACCCTGATCCGGCTCGCTGCCGGGAATTGCCTGCGGCAGGCGCTGAGGATCGCTTCAGCCTCGAAGCGCAGTCGGGCCGCCCATTCGGAACTTGTCGCTGTCACGATCAGGGTGCCGTCCGGCCGCAGATTGCAGGCTGAAACACCGGACCCAAGTGGTTCTCCGAGCGCAGTCCGGACCTGCGTCGCCAGATCTAGATGCCGCTCCACTGCTTCGGCCAGCGCGCCCAGTGCCTTTACCTCGGTGAACAGTGCACCCAGCGAACGGGGCTGATTTCGTGATGCGTCGCTCATGGTGTTTACGTCAGGCTGTGCGCCGTTCCTTGTCCCGCCCGGAGGCCTCGGGCATAGTCTATGCGCCGGCCGCATCAGTGTCTGGCCGGTTTTTGCTTCAGGGGTTTGCCGTTGGGCACGGTTCCGCAGACAGATTGGTCGCGCAGCGCACAGCTTTTGCCCGTGCTGCTGGGCGCTGCTGTCGCGTTGTCGCTGGGTGGAACAGGCTTTGGCCTGGGGTGCCTCTATGCCAGCCTGCAGAGGCCGGCGGTGGCCGCCGTGGCGCAGCCGGCCTTGCCCGCGGGCGGCCCCGATGAGTCCGAGGCGATCGTCACCCCGCAGCTCAGGCCGCAACGACAGCCTGTTGCAGTGGCGAGCAGGGTTCGGCTGATTCCGGAGCAGTTTGCCGATCGGCTCGCCCGGCCGGTGGTTGGCGGTTGGGTATCCAGCCACTACGGCAAGCGCGCCGATCCCTTCACCGGCGACCCGGCCATGCACCGTGGCCTGGACTTTGCGGGGCCCGTCAACAGCGTGATCCTGGCGGTCGCTCCTGGCGTCGTAACCTGGTCTGGCCCGCTGCGGGGCTATGGCAATCTGATCGAGATCGACCATGGCAACGGATGGGTCACCCGCTACGGCCACAATGCCTCCAATTACGTGAGTCTGGGCGACTATGTAAAGCCAGGCCAGACCATTGCCCTGATGGGGGCGACGGGCCGGGCTACCGGTACCCATCTGCACTTTGAAGTGCTGTATCAGGGCCGCCACATGAATCCGGCCCGTTTCGTGCCGAGAACGACCTGATCTGCCCGCCTGACGCGGTTCCGCGTCAGCAGAAATCGCCTGTTAGAATGCGCCACCACCGCACTGAGCGGTGCTCAACTTTCACGCAATGATCCCGGGCCCGGGCATGACATCCCGCGCTGGCTGGGGAGGAACATGTTTTGCTGAACTGGATTACCAGGCTGTTTGGTAGCAGCAACCAGCGGCTGCTGCGCCGCTATTCACGTGTCGTCGCTGAGAGCAACGCGCTCGAGCAGACCATCAAGGCACTGGACGATGCGGCGCTGCGGGCCAAAACGGCCGAGTTTCGCCAGCGGCTGGCCGATGGTGTGGCGCTGGATGCGCTCATTCCCGAGGCCTTTGCGGTGGTGCGCGAGGCCGCCCTGCGGACCATCGGCCTGCGCCATTTCGACGAGCAGCTGATCGGTGGCCTGACGCTGCACGAAGGCAAGATCGCCGAGATGCGTACCGGCGAGGGCAAGACGCTGGTTGCGACCCTGCCGGCCTACCTGAACGCGCTGCCAGGCCGCGGCACGCATATCGTGACGGTCAACGAATATCTCGCCCAGCGCGATTCCGACTGGATGGCGCCCGTCTACCGCTTCCTCGGCATGGAGGTCGCGGTCATCCGCAACGGCCAGAGCAGTGCCGAGAAGCGCGCGGCCTATGCGGCTGACATCACCTATGGAACCAATAATGAATTCGGCTTCGATTACCTGCGCGACAACCTGGCCTTCAGGCCTGAAGACCAGGTGCAACGCTCGCCCGTCTTTGCCGTCGTCGATGAGGTGGATTCGATCCTTATCGACGAGGCGCGCACACCGCTGATCATTTCCGGGCCGGCCGACGACAGTTCTGAACTCTACATCCGTATCAACAAGCTGGTGCCGGGTCTGGTGCGGCAGGAACGTCTGCCCGACGAGGACGACGATGGCGGTCCGGGCGACTTTTCGGTAGACGAAAAAAGCCGGCAGGTTGCCCTGAGCGAGGAAGGCCATCAGAAAGTCGAGGCGCTGATGGTCGAAGAGGGGCTGCTCGGCGAAGACGAGAGCCTCTATGACGCAGCCAACATCCGCCTCATGCATCACCTGACGGCGGCACTGCGGGCGCATGCCATTTATCGTCGGGACGTTGAATACATCGTGCGCAACGGCGAAATCGTCATCGTCGACGAGTTCACCGGCCGGACCATGCCGGGCCGTCGCTGGTCAGACGGACTGCACCAGGCGGTTGAAGCGAAGGAGGGCGTGCGCGTCCGCGAGGAAAACCAGACCGTCGCATCGATCACCTTCCAGAACTATTTCCGGCTCTACGAAAAACTCGCTGGCATGACCGGTACGGCCGATACAGAAGCCTACGAATTCCAGGAGATCTACGGTCTCGAGGTGGTGGTGATTCCGACCCACCGGCCGATGGTGCGCGATGACCAGGCCGATCTCGTCTATCTCACGCAGAAAGACAAGTTCCAGGCCATCATCGAGGACATCAAGGAATGCCAGGGCCGCCAGCAACCGGTGCTGGTGGGCACGGCGTCCATTGAAACTTCCGAATACCTGTCAGGTTTGCTCACCAAAGATGGCGTTGCACACCAGGTGTTGAACGCCAAACAGCACGAGCGCGAAGCGCATGTCGTGGCTGAGGCCGGTCGCCCGGGTGCCGTTACCATTGCCACGAACATGGCTGGTCGCGGTACCGACATCGTGCTGGGCGGAAACCTGGAGGCTGAACTCGCGCAGATGTCAGCCGATGCTCTGGATGGCGACCGGCAGAAGCACCGCGCGGAGTGGAAGCAGCGGCACGAAAAGGTACTGGCTGTTGGTGGTCTGCGCATCATCGGTACAGAGCGTCATGAATCGCGTCGTATCGACAACCAGCTGCGCGGCCGTGCCGGCCGTCAGGGTGACCCCGGTTCCAGCCGCTTCTACCTGTCCATTGAGGACAACCTGATGCGGATCTTTGGTGACCCGGAGCGCACCAAGGGCATGCTTCGCGGTGTCGGCATGCGCGAGGGCGAGGCCATCGAGAGCAATCTGCTGACGCGCCAGATCGAGCGCGCGCAGCGCAAGGTTGAGGGGCACAACTTCGATGCCCGCAAGTCGCTGCTCGAATATGACGACGTCGCGAACGACCAGCGGCGGGTGATCTACCAGCAGCGCAACCAGCTGATGAAGGCCGATGACATTTCGGCGTCGCTGGCCGAAATCCGGGCCGAGGTCGTCAATACCACGATCAGCGAGTACATCGCGCCGGAAAGCATGGAGGAGCAGTGGGATGCAGCCGGCCTGGCGACAGAGCTGCAGCGTGAGTTTGGCGCACAGCTCGACATCAAGGCCATGCTCGATGAAGACCGGAAACTGGACGAAGCCGGATTGCGGGCCAGGATCCTTGCTGCTGTCGAAGAACAGTATCTGCAGAAGTTTGCCGTCATGGATCCTGCCGAGCTGCGCCAGGTCGAAAAGCAGCTGATGTTGCAGCAGGTGGACCATCACTGGAAGGAACACCTGGCCGCGATGGACTACCTGCGCCAGGGTATTCATCTGCGCGGTTATGCGCAGAAGAACCCGAAGCAGGAGTACAAGCGCGAAGCCTTCGAGATGTTCAGCGGCATGCTCGACCAGGTGAAGCGGGATGTAGTAACGATCCTCGCCAAGGCGCGCATCCGCAGCCCGGAGGAGATCCGTGCCGAAGAAGAACAGCGGCGCATGATCGAACAGCTCCAGTACCGGCACGATGAGGCGCCATCGGCAATGGCACCCGAGGCCGCCGGACCGGAAGCGGAGCCGGCGCAGACGGCATCGGGCGGCCAGTCGATGACACTCAGGCAGACACCGCGCGCGGAGCCTGCGCCGCCGGCTGAACCCTTCGTGCGACCGGAACGCAAGGTGGGCCGCAACGAGCCGTGTCCCTGCGGCTCAGGCAAGAAGTACAAGCAGTGCCACGGCCGGCTCGATTGAGAACCGCTCACCGCCGGAGCCGCATTTGCCTGAGCTGAAGCCGGCGGATGTGATTCCGGTCGCTGCCGGCGTGCTGCGCGATGCCGCAGGCCGTGTGCTGATTGCCCGCCGTCCCGACGGGGGGCATGCGGGCGGATTCTGGGAGTTTCCAGGCGGCAAGATCCAGGCCGGTGAAGCCCCGCTGCAGGGCCTCTGCCGCGAGCTTGCTGAAGAGATTGGCGTAAAGGTAACCGCGGCCCTGCCACTGATGACCTACCGCCACAGCTATCCGGAACGGGTAGTCGAGCTGCATGTGTTTGAAGTCAGTGAGTACTCGGGCGAGCCGTGGGGTCTGGAGGGTCAGCCCTTGCGCTGGGTCGCGGTCGACGAGCTGGCCACGGCGGGGCTGCTGGAGGCCGATCTGCCGATTGCGGTGGCGTTGGTCAGCAGATCGTCAGGCGGAAATGCACATCCTTGTTGATCTGCACGGGACGCTGGCTGGCGTCCGGCCACTGCATGAAGCGGACCGTAAAGCGATGATGGCTGCCGCTGATTTCCGGATAGAGATTCACGCCGGGCTGCAGGGCAATGCGCAGCAGGCCCGCCGTTCCTTCGCCGACCATGCCGTGCTGATAGACGCCGTTGACTGCCACCTGCTCGGAGCTGTGTCCGCTCTCGCGCAGCAGCCAGAGCAGTTCCGCAATGCTGTCGCAGAGCGGCCGCAGGTTGACGATCCAGCGCTCGATGTCAGCGAGGCGAACTTCGTAGGGGTGGCTCAGCCAGTGGGCATAGTCCGGCAGGTCAAACTCACAGGTACCGCCCGGAATCGCGCTGCGGTGTTTTACCGCCGCCAGGAATTCACTGTCGCGGATTGGCTGTAAAAACTGCGAGCCGACTGCAAACAGTTTCTGGCGCAGTTCCTGAAGGTTGCGCAGCACGCGCTTTAACCGCGATTCGTCGATGCCAGCGACATTCTGGTAGCGGTCGTAAACGCCGATCTGTCGCTCGAGTTCCTTGAGCACATCACCGCGTACATCGCCGCGGCCGAGGATCGTGACGATATCGAGCAGACTGGTAATCGCCCCGCGGCTGCCCCATTCGGAATTCTGTTCGATATTGAAGCAGAGCTGCTGATAGAGGAATTCGAGGCGCAGCAATGTACGCATCCGTTCACTCAGGGGCTGCTCGTAAAGCCCTGAAAAACCGGATGTGGAAGGTTGCTGGAAATCTGCGCCTGGAATGCTAACCATGAATGGTTGGTTTCAGTCCGTAGCCGTTGTTTTCCCGGCATTCTGCGCCACCGGGCGGGGCAAGGGCAAATGCGCCCTGCCGGAAGCTGTTTCTGCTGCCGTCGCTTCAGCGCGAAGACTTGCGTGCCAGCTCACGATAGATCGCATCCAGCGCCGTCACACGCCGCCGGGTCTCGGTCAGGCTTCCGGAGTTGTCCACGACATCGTCCGCGCGCGCGAGCCGCTCCGCGCGGCTGATCTGCG
Organism: uncultured Chromatiaceae bacterium; assembly: GCA_964371995.1. Classification (GTDB taxonomy): domain Bacteria; phylum Pseudomonadota; class Gammaproteobacteria; order Steroidobacterales; genus SHZI01. Next base: position 24,642 of record CAYJPG010000037.1, read on the forward strand.
CGGCCAGCACTTGTTTCGCATGTGCTGCGCTTTCGCCGTCACGCGTCATCAGGCGCCTGAGCTGCAACTCCTCCGGGCAGTCGACCACCAGGACCCGGTCCACGCGCTGGTCCAGACCCGATTCGATGAGCAGCGGAACCACTACCAGCTGATAGGGGCCACCCGCCCGCCGGCACTGCGCTTCCATCGCCACGCCGATGCGTGGATGGGTGATTGCCTCCAGCTGTTTTCGGCGTGCGGGCTCCGAAAATACGATTTTGCGCAGCTGCGCCCGGTTCAGACTGCCATCGGCCAGCAGCACGTCGGCGCCGAATGCGATGGCGATTTCCTGCAGGGCCGGGGAGCCAGGGCTGACGACTTCCCGTGCGATAAGGTCGGTGTCGATCACCGGTACGCCGAGCCCGGCAAACATGTCGGCGACGGCGCTCTTGCCGCTGGCGATGCCACCGGTCAGTCCCACGCGCCAGGTGCGCTGCTGTGCAGATTCCGCGCGGCTCGTGTCGGGGTGCACAGTCACGGCACTCTCAGCCGAAAACCCGCAAGAATGGCACCGCGGTCAACAGCGGCTCGCCCCAGGCCATCGCCACGAAGCCAGCTGCCGCCAGATAGGGTCCAAACGGAATCGGTTCCTTGCGGCCGTGACGCCCCAGCGCGATCAGCGCGATACCGGTCACTGCCCCGGTCAGGGCAGAGAGCAGCAGTATCGGTAAAAACATCTGGTAGCCGAGCCAGGCAAGGAGAGCGGCGAACAGTTTGAAGTCCCCGTAGCCCATGCCTTCCTTTCCGGTCGCCAGACGGAATCCGTGATACACGAGCCACAGGCTCAGATAGCCGGTGATTGCGCCGACCACCCCGTCTGCGAGGCTCACCGCGAAGGGGCCGGGTACCGCATGCGGAACGGCCAGCAGGTGGAACAGCAGTCCGCCCCAGAGCAGTGGGACCGTGATGGAGTCGGGAAGCAGCTGATGGTCGAGGTCGATGACGGTCAGGGCGATCAACGCCCAGCTGACTACCACTGCCGCAGCGGCATCCGCCGTATAGCCGAAGTGCCAGACCAGGTATGTCGAGACCAGGCCGGTGAATGCTTCCACGACCGGATAGCGCACCGGAATCCGCGTGCCGCC